>QNBH01000007.1 GCA_003645645.1 Spirochaetota bacterium
GTAAGCAACTATGTGGCCGCTCTTGATCACGGATTGAAACGGCTGGCCGAGGGATTTCCGCTATCACTGCGTCTGATAAAAGAGATGCACTCCATACTGCTCGCCAAGGGTCGGGGCAGCAAACAGACACCGGGTGAGTTCCGCAGAACCCAAAACTGGATCGGCGGTACCCGGCCGGGCAACGCATCCTTTGTCCCTCCCCCGGCCGAGCAGGTTATGGAGTGCATGGGCAAACTGGAGTTGTTTCTGCACGACCAGGCGGAACCGACCCCTGCGCTCCTCAAGGCAGCGCTTGCCCATGTGCAGTTCGAGACTATCCATCCACTTCTCGATGGCAACGGCCGTCTTGGTCGTCTGTTGATCACGCTACTGCTGTGCGAGCAAAAAGTGCTCCAGGAACCCATGCTCTACCTGAGCCTTTATTTCAAAACACACCGTCAGTATTACTACGAGCTACTCAATAATGTGCGTTTGACCGGAGACTGGGAAGCTTGGCTCGACTTCTTCGCGGAGGCGGTCATTGTCACCGCCGCTCAAGGGGTGGAAACAGCGCAGCAACTTATCGATCTGGCAAATAAAGATCGTGATGAAATCAGCAGCCTCGGCCGGGCCGCACCCTCTGCCCTGCAAATTCATCGGGCCTTGATGGAACGCCCCATCACCACTTCCGGGTGGCTGGTGGAGAAAACAGGCATCACTGCCGCAACGGTCAACAAGTGCCTGGTCCATCTGGAACGCCTGGGCATTGTCCAGGAACTGACTTCCCGCAGGCGTAACCGGCTTTTCAGCTATAGCGGATATGTGGGCATCATGAACCAAGGAACGGAACTGCCCGGATAGCGTACCTGGATGTTTCTCGTCATCACATCAAGAGGTGTGGCCAAGGGAATCGAACCCGCGTCCATTCTCTGTTTGGGGAAAATGTGGAGAAAAACATTTCCCGCGTAGGGACGCGGAGAAAGGCACTTGGAAGGCCTCAAGGCATTGTAAATAAAGGACTTTTGATGTGCTGGCGCTGGGGAGACTGAATTTCTGGAAGGCGGCGAGCCCTCCAGATTATTCCCATTCTATGGTTGAAGGGGGTTTGGTGGAGATATCGTATACTACTCTTCCTACCTGGGGCACAGCATTGGTAATAAGGGATGCTATTTCTACCAACTGCTCCATTGGAAAGGGGAATACGCTTGCCGTCATACCATCTATTGAGTTTACAGCCCGGATTGCAAGGACCCAACCGTATTTTCGAATATCGCCGGCCACACCTACCGAGCGAACAGGAAGCAAGACACAGAATGCCTGCCAGATCTGGTTATAGAACCCCCTTCTTTTTAACTCTCCAATAAGAATCGCATCTGCTTCTTTAAGTATTTGGCACTTCTCTTCGGTGTCTTCTCCAGGAATTCTTACGGCCAGTCCAGGCCCAGGAAAGGGATGGCGTTCTATTATTTCCCTTGAAATGCCCAGCTTTAGTCCGAGCCTTCTGACCTCATCTTTATACAATATTTCCAGAGGTTCGATTATACTACCTTCCTCTCTCTTTTTTTCCACGAGAGGGGATCTAACATTATGGTGTGATTTAATGATGGTGGCTTTCTGCCCTACCCCTTTGCCCGATTCTATAAGATCTGTATAGAGGGTTCCCTGGGCAAGCATAGCATCTTCAAGCCTCCTTTTCTTTACCTCCTCTTCCTGTACTTTTATAAAAAGATCACCGATAGTGTTTCTTTTCTTTTCAGGTTCCGATATACCCTTAAGAGCTTCTAAAAATCTCCGGGATGAATCGACCAAATAAAGATTTTTCGCTCCCAGTGCGAGGAGATTTTTCTTAACTTCTCCGGATTCTCCCTTTCGCATTAGTCCAGTATCGATATACAACAGATGTATCCGATCAGCGGGAAGAGCTTTCAGAAGAAGGCCGGCCGTAACCGTGGAATCAACTCCCCCCGAAACCAGGGACAGCACCTTTCTCTTTCCAGCCTTTCTCTTTATTTTGATCATTGTATCGTTAATATATGAATCGAGATTCCACTCCCTTCTGGCTCCGCAAATAGCGAATACAAAGTTGCTTAAAATTTTCTCCCCATATTCGCAGTGAGTAACTTCAGGATGAAACTGTAGTCCGTATATCTTCTTCTCCCTGTTTCCTACAACAGCCGGACATCGCTCTGAACGTGCGAAAACAAAAAAGTCCTTCGGTATCTTTACAATACTGTCTCCGTGGCTCATCCAGGAGATAAATCCGTCCGGAACATCTTCAAGTATTATTGTTTTTTTACAGCTATAAATGGGAGCCCTCCCGTACTCTTTATGTTCCAGACACTTTACCTCACCGCCATAGTGTCGGATAATACAGTGAAGACCGTAACAAATTCCAAGCAAAGGTAATCCAAGTTCATATATTCCTGGATCGGGAAGGGGTGCTCCTTCCTGATAAACAGAATAAGGAGATCCGGAAAATACCAATCCTCTTACATCCTCAAGAGATAAATCTCCTGCCGACACATCTCCCGGAATAACCTCTGAGAAGACTCCCAGATCTCTGATCCTTCGTGAAATTAACTGCGTGGTCTGGCTTCCGAAATCTAAAATCAGTACTTTATCCACATCTCTCTTCTAAGTATTGTTTGTTTTCTCTCATATCCAACAGAAATTATATCAACCGGTGTGCCTGTGAACTCTTCGATAAACTCTATGTATTTCCGAGCTTTCCGGGGAAGTTCGTCAAAACTCCTGCAACTGCCAATAGCAGTTTTCCATCCCTTGAAAGTAATCAGAACAGGAGTTGCCTTGTTTAAAACTTCAAGAGAGGCCGGAAATTCCTCCACTTTTTTCCCTTGATATTCGTATGCGACACATGCCTTAAGTTCGTCCATTTCATCGTACACATCGAGATGAGTAAGAGCCAGAGAATCGATACAGTTTGTTCTGCAGGCATACCTGAGTGCAACCATGTCGAGATATCCGCATCTTCTGGGCCGACCGGTGGTAACGCCGTACTCCCTTCCCTTCTCTCGAATCTTCTCCTCAAGTTGTCCATCCCTTTCCTTTTTAAACTCCGTGGGGAACGGGCCGTTTCCTACCCGTGTGGAATAGGCTTTACAAACCCCGATTATCCGGTCAATGGATTTCGGGCCGATACCACTCCCCTGGGAAGCACCCGCAGCAGATGAGTAACCCGAAGAAACATAGGGATATGTCCCCAGATCGGGGTCCAGCAGAACTCCCTGCGCTCCCTCGAAAAGAATATTTTTTTGCATATTCTTAAAAAGATAGGAAGAGGTATCTATGGTCATCTCTGAGATTCTATCGATATAACCGGAAATAAAACTACTATCCTCATGGTTGAGTTCCTTTAACAAAGATCGATCCAAAACATCGACCACACGCACACCATCCCGTTGAGCTTTCATGGCGTAGGTTACTCCGATACCTCTTCCGGTTGTTCCTATTGGTCTTTTTCTCTTTGCATCCATCTCCATGTCAATCTTTTTGTACTGGGGAAGAGTTATGTGAGCTCTGTCCGAAATTAAAACCCTTCCCTTCCACCGAACATCCATCTTCTCCAGCATGTTTAATTCGTTAAAAAGGGCTTCGGGATCTATGACCATCCCAATGCCAAGTACCACAATTTTATCGGGATAGATAATTCCAGAGGGGACAAGATGGAGTTTATAGGTGGTATCATCGGTTACAACCGTGTGTCCAGCATTTGCACCACCTGAATAGCGAACCACAATATCTGCTTCCCTTGCCAGATAATCTACTATTTTGCCTTTCCCTTCATCACCCCATTGTGCTCCTATTACTACAAGATTCATTGTTTACCTCTGATATTAAAATCTATTATTTACATTCCTCTTTAGAAGAACAACAAAGTACAAAACGTAATTCTTACATAGAAAGAGCTAATATCTGGAATAATTCGGGGCTTCTTTTAATATTTGCACATCATGAACGTGGCTCTCCCTGAGTCCGGCGGGGGAGATTCTGGCAAACCTCCTGTATTTTCTCAATTCTGCTATATTTTTACATCCGCAGTAGGCCATTCCCTTTTTTAGTCCTGTTACCAGTTGTCTTACAAAAGGTTTTAGCTCTCCCCTGTAGGGTATTCTTCCTTCGATTCCTTCTGGAACCGGCTCTTCATCTTCATTTACCAGGTATCGATCGGCCGAACCCTCTTTTATCGCTCCGATTGATCCCATTCCACGGTACTCCTTAAACATCCGTCCTTCATAGATGATTTCCTTCCCCGGTGCTTCTTTTAAACCTGCGAAGAGGTTTCCTATCATTACTGTATTAGCACCAGCAGCTATTGCCTTTGTTATATCACCGGAAAACTTTATCCCGCCATCTGCAATAAGGGGAATCGAGCTCTTCTCCGCTTCTTCGGCACACCATAATACTGCAGAAAATTGCGGAACACCTATTCCCGCCACAATACGGGTGGTACAGATCGAACCGGGTCCTATACCGACTTTAACAGCATCCGCTCCAGCATCGATCAGCCTTTTTGTTCCTTCTCTGGTTGCAACATTCCCTGCAATTACCGGAATGTTCCACCTATTCTTGAGATTTTTAATACAATCGATGACACCTTTGGAATCTCCGTGGGCCATATCGACCACTACAAAGTCAACTTTCTGTGCCTCCAGCAGAGGCATTCTATGCTCGAAATCAAAGGGAGAGATTGCAGCACCAACAACTAGTCTTCCCATTTTATCTGTAGTTGCTTTAGGATTCAATCTGAGTTTTTCCATGTCCTTAACAGTAATCAATCCTATCAACTTGCCATCTCTATCCACTACCGGAAGTTTCTCTATCTTATGGGTATCGAATTTCTCCTGGGCACTTTCGATTGTGGGGGTTCCTCGTTCTACTATCGGATCTGGAGTCATAACATCCTTTACAAAAAGAGAATTATCCCTGCAAAATCGAAGATCTCTTCCTGTGATTATGCCGCAGAGTTTTCCTCCCTCATCTATCACAGGAAGACCGGAAACATTGTACTTCTCCATGATCTCCTTTACATGTTTTACTGTCTTGTTCATATCAACAATAACGGGTGACTCTATAATCCAGTTTAAGTATCGTTTTACATTGCCCACCTGCTCAGCCTGTTTTTCAGGTGAAAGATTTCTGTGAATTACTCCCACACCTCCCTCAAGAGCAAGAGAAATGGCAAGTTCCTGCTCGGTAACCGTATCCATAGCGGCAGAGACAACCGGTATACTTAATCTTATTTCGCCTGCAAGGGTGGTTGAAACATCTATCTCCCCTGGTATTACTTCCGAATAGGAAGGAATTAAAAGAATATCATCGTAACTAAGTGTCTCTTCCACTTTCAACCGATTGCCTTCCTTATTCGTTTTATCTCTCCCTTATATTTTTCTGCTATAATCAACGCTATCTCCTTTGCTTTTCCTGCGTAATTTTCAGGAGTCTCGAAAAATTCTGAAGAACTCATACCTGTTGTCTTTTTCAGCTGAGCGGTTATGATGTTCCATAGTTCTCGGTCTTTTTGTATTAATTCCAATAATGGCTTTTTTTTGCTTTCACATTCCAGAGTAAATCTTCTGATACGTTCATGGGCATTACTATCTCCGGAAGCAGAAAGAAGAATGTATGCAGGCTCTGCAAAAAGCAAGTCGCCGCTTTTCTTTAAGTTTTCTTTAAGTCGATCATGATCCACAACCAGATGTGTAACCACCTGTTTCATTCTGGCTACAGCTTCGGTGAATCCTGCTAGATAATCGGCTATAAATCGTAAAGAAGCAGAGTTTGTGAGATCTCTTTGGTGTTCTGAGATCTGATCCATAAAAAAAGATATAACTCTTGGAGAGAAAGCCTTCCACATGCTTTTTACATGTTCACTGTTCCACGGATTTCTCTTCTGAGGCATGGTTGAGGATCCAACCTGCTTTTCTGAAAAAGACTCCCGTACTTCTCCTATTTCTGAACGTTGCAGATGCCTTAAGTCGTCTGCAAGATTTGCTATTATCCCAAAAGCTACATTAATTTCGAGAAGAACACGCAAAAAATATTCCGGCTCTACGATCTGTGTTGAATGTTCCGATGGTTTTAGACCGAGTGAAAAGAGAAACTTCTCTTCCAGTTTAACAGGATCGGAGACTATCAAACTTGTTGCGTTGAAAGCACCAACGGCCCCAGAAAGTTTCCCTCTCAATTCCGAAGAAAGCTCTTCTATCAATGAAATAGATTTTCCCAGACGAGATACATACTCAGCCATGGCAAAGCCAAATGTTATTGGCACTGCATGTTGGCCGTGAGTTCTTCCTGCCTGAAAGCTGTTAGCTTCCTTTTCGGTGATTAGTACCATAGCCTCGAGTAAATCCAGAAGAAGGGGGATTATTACATTACGAACTACACCCTTTAACCGCATTGATGCAGCGGTATCCATAATATCTGCTGAAGTAGCACCAAGATGGACATAGGGACGAAGTGGCTCGGGAACAGATTTCTTTAAAACATTTACAAGCGCTCTTATATTGTGATGTATTTTCTCTTCTTCTTTATATATTTCTATACAGGTTATGTTTTCTTCTATTTTTTGAAGTTGGGATCGATAACTACCCAGTTTGTCTTCAAAGAAAGAAATAAGTGTATCCAGTAAAGCTATTTCTACTTTAATGCAGTAGCGAATACCTGCTTCCTCGCTCAGATAGTCCGAAAGCCTCTCAAAAATCTGTCTGTTGGACAGGTAGTAACGGTGATCCAGGGGAGAAATATTCTTAAAAATATTTCTTGTTTCCATACCTGAATATTACAGAATTTGCTCTTTTTGTCAAAGATATTTCGGGCTTAAACACTCCGAATTAGGTGTCTTTCGGTTCTCTTACCTGGATGTATACACTCTCAGTTTAAAAACTTGCCTAATTCGATAAAATAGGGTTACAATTCAAAATATGTTTCAGAGAGTGTTCGAAGAAGCAATGTTAGCAGGAGAGAAACGGGACTATCAAAGAGCAGTATCGTTGCTTACCAGAATTTTGAGCGAAACCGATGCTTACCCTCAAGCCTATCTCTATCTTGGCAGAAGTTATCATGCTTTAGGTAGATTTGAAAAGGCTATTCAAGTGTACCGTCACTTTCTTCAATTAAAACCAGAAATGAGTTCAGGCTATTTTTTCACAGGTAGATCTTACCTTGCTCTGGAACTTCCCGAAAAAGCCGTACCCTATCTTAAAAAAGCTCTTGAGCTGGAACCCGAAGATATTCGTATTCTCAGCCTGTTGGGCATTGCCTTTTTAAAACTCAAGAGACCGGATTTCGCCCTCAAATACCTGGAGGAAGCGATCAGGATTGAGCCTTCAAATCAAAAGCTATTCACAGCATATATCAATGCCATAACTGTCCAGGCAGTTAAAAAATTTCATGAAGGTGATCTGTTATCTTCAAGGGAGATGCTTAACTTTGTACTTGCCATGGGCAATAGAAATATTCTGCCTCATGTTTATTTGGCCTCCATAGAAAAGGAATTGGGCAATTTTGAGAAAGCTCTCAATCATTATAACCACGCAATTACCCTATCTCCCGATGATCCTCTACTCAAAGTACGTAGACTGGCTTTGCTCATCCACACAGGACGAACCGAGGAAGCAGCGAGAGAGATACATTTTTTACGCAGTTCTCTGCCCGGTTTCAAAGATTATTCTATAAAGCCTGAAGGAATTAACCGCTATCTGGCCGTTCAATTTTTTAAACAGAAGGAGTATGCAAAGGCTGTTTATCATGCCCGTTCTGTGCTTAAAAATAACCCCAAAGACACGGGAATGCGTGTCCTGATGGGAGAAGCGTACAGAATCCTTGGTTCATATTCAAAGGCTATAAACCATTTCATGCGTGCGGTTGAACTTGATAAAAACAATACCGGTCCAAGATACGGACTTGCAATGATACTGTGGGAGCAGGGGAAATATCGGGAAATGCTTTCTGAACTGTATAAAATAGAGAGGATCGATCCTTCCGATCGGCTGTGCGCCTACTATTCCATTTTGTGCAAATGTAAACTCGGCTATCCCACAGATATGACGATACCCGCATTACAAAGTGCAATACGAGAATGGGGTCCCGATCCCTACCTCTTCAATGCCCTGGGAGAAGAATATATCAAGGGTGGGAGATTTGAACTGGCAGAGAAATGGTTTCAAAAATCAATTAAATTACATCCATCACACAGCTCACCCTACATTGGTCTTATAAAAGTATATTCCAATTTGAATAAGCAAGGTGATGCATTATGTGCATATAAGAACTATCTCAAACTTTTCCCTGCAGACATCATGATAAGAAAAGAGTTTATCCATAAATTGGTGGAACTAAATCATTACCAGGAAGCTATTGACGAGATAATTAAGTTTATTACCCTTACGCAGGCTGATAAAAATACCCGTAAATTGCTTGCATATTGTTACAGAAAAACAGGAGGGTTTCGTGATGCAGCCATTATCTATAAGAAGCTTTTAAAGGAAGAACCTGAAAATCGTGAATATTTAACCGCTCTCGTACACTGTCTTTATCACAGCGGAGAAATCAAATATGCATCTGAGCTTCTGGAAAAGGCACTTTCCTTTGTAAAACCCACTGCATCTCTTCTTCTGACTCTGGGAGTTCTTCACTATAGACTGGGTGAAGAAGATAGAGCTCTTTCCGTATTCAGGGATGTATTGACAGTCTCGGGAGAAAATTGGCGTGCATATAAAAATATAGGTATTATCTATAAAAATAGAGGTGTTACCGGGCTGGCAGATAGATTTCTCACACGTGCAAAAAGATTGCGTAAAACCGGAGTCCAGGGTTGATATTTGGTCTTCATTCTTATACTATCAATTAGGAGGAAAATAGTATGGCAGAGAAAGCTATTGATCTTTTCCAGGCTTATAGTCAGAATAAGCTTCCTAAGGAGGGAGGGTATATAGTTTCTTCTTTTTTTATGCCGAGTACAACATACGCCAAATACGAAATTGTGGCATACAACGGAGTAAAAAGTATTTATCTATCCGACGAAGGTCTTACTTTTCAAACCGATGGTAACAAACTTTTCGTACTTGTAGAGCCTCCTACATATTCAAGAAAGTTTGTGGAACCTGTAAGCAGAAGCTCGGAAGAGCAGATACCGCACCGTTTCAATGAACTCGAAATATATACCTCCAAGAATCAGGCGAAGGTAATGGTAAGCAAAAGGCCGATCATGGCATATTCTGCCTTCACAATTCTTAAACCAACGGGGAATAACTTTTCCTTTCTCTTTTACAATCTTCCAGATGTACTGGATACGATTGAGTTTTTCTTTACCCAGACTCTCAATAAGGATACAGGGCTCTCCCAGTCAGATGCAAAGAAGGCTTCCAAATTTGTTAGAGAAGGGCTTATGAGGTTTACTATCTGGTAATGAATAAAACCACCTGCCTGCAGCACAGGCAGGACACCCTGGGCAGTGGTTGTGGAATATGCAGCCCAGGATCATCTTATTTTTACCTATCCAGTATCTCCCTGATTTTCGATAAAAGTTCCTTTGGCGATATGGGCTTAAGGATAAAATCCAGATCTTTTTCCAATATGTGGCGAGTCAACAAAATCTGGTGAGAGCCTTAAAACTATTAATTCTTTTCCCTTTCGAGAGTACGCTGAGCCACAGCTAGATTGGCAATTGGGACTGAATAAGAAGAACATGATACATAATCCAGCCCTGTTTCCATGCAGAACTTAATATTCTCCGGTACGGCTCCATGCTCTCCGCAAAGCCCCGTTACGATATCAGGTCTGGTCATTTTGCCCCTGCGTGCGGCAATTTCTATCAGTTCTTTAACATGATCATCGAGTACCTGAAAGGGATTCCCGTTTAGTATGTCAAACTGTGTGTAGTCCGGCATAAAGGAGTTGAAATCGTCTCTGGATAATCCGATGGTTGTCTGAGTCAGATCATTTGTACCGAATGAGAAAAATTGTGCATATTTGGCGATACTACCCGCACCAAGTGCTGCAACAGGAAGCTCTATCATTGTTCCAATCTTGTAGGGAATTGGCTCGGCATTCATTTTCTCGCGTACTTCCTTCTCTATATCTTTTATTCCCTTTAGATATTTTCCCTCTATCTTTTTCCCATAAACAATTATTTTAAGCTCATTCTCGTTCATGATAAGGGGGATCATGATTTCGGGATGAACCTCTATATTTTCTTTTCTAAGAGTAAAGGCTGCTTCAAAAATAGCCTGAATCTGCATCTCGTATATTTCCGGGTAGGAGATGGCGATTCTGCAGCCTCTATGTCCTAGCATGGGATTGAACTCGCTTAAACCATCGATTATTGCTTTTAATTCGTTTTTAGAGATCTCAGGAGCATCCTTCCTCTTTTTGAGATACTCCATAAACGCATTCATCTCATCTTCGTTATGAGGTAAAAACTCATGGAGAGGGGCATCGAGAAGCCGGATAGTTACTTCCCTGCCTTCCATGATCTTAAAAATCTTATAAAAGTCATCTCTCTGCATGTTTTTTAGTTTTTTTAAAGTCTTTTCTCTATCCTCAGTGGAGCCGGAAATGATCATCTCTCTAAAAACATTTATCCTGTCTGCTTCAAAAAACATGTGCTCTGTTCGGCAGAGGCCGATCCCCTCCGCCCCGAACTTGAGAGCCAGGGCTGCGTCCCTGGGTTTATCCGCATTAGCCCTGACATGAAAATCATTTACAAACTTTTTTATTATAGATATCAGATCGATTAACCCTGAGCTTTCCGGATCCGGCTCGATTAGCTCACCCTTCCCCAGAAACAGTTCCGGCTCGCCATACTGTGGAACATTCAATGTAACGTAATCTCCTTCTTTTAAGTTTATATCACCTATAGTTGCTTTTTTACTATGTATTCTCATTCCGGTATTAACCAGCGAAACTTTACCGTACTGTCTGGCAACCACAGAAGCATGGGCGGAATAGCCGCCTTCGCTTGAGAGAACTCCTTTGGCCACTTCTATAGCCTTTACATCTTCGGCAAATGTTGCAGGCATGCAGAGGATAAAACGTGTATCTTCTCCTCTTACTTGAGCAAGTTTATATGCTTCCAGAAGAGAGTCGGTGGTAAAGAATACACGTCCAATTGCAGCACCCGGAGCTCCGCATATACCTCCCTTTATAACTTTTAGATCCCTTACGGAATTTCTGTTTAATACCGGATGAAGAATCTCGTGTAATTGATTGGGATTAACAGTCTTTATTACATATTCGTCATCTACCACTTTTCGTTTGTTAAGATCGAGCAGAGTTTGAATATCTGCCTGTGCAGATTTTATCATCACCGGTCTTTGATCTATCAACCATACTTTATGATTTTCTATTGTAAATCGAATAGAGCGAATCTCGCGAAAATGATCTTCTACTGTTCTTGCAATACTCTCCAGCTCTTTCAGATAATTTTTCCCCAGTTTGTTTATGTCTTTCCCTTCACTTTCGATAGTATCGAATTTATTCTCCGAGAAGAAACCGGATAATTTTTTCTCTCCGGTTACAATATCTCTGGTGAAAAACATTCCGCTTGCCGAATCTTTTCCGTAATTTCCGTAAACCATTGGTTGAACGAGAATCGCAGTATCGTCGTTATTCATCTCATCGTACTTGAGCATTCTGCTTATCCTTTTTAAGGCAATTTCCAGTTGAATATAGGCATCGCTGAAGAAACGTTCATCGAGCATGGATTTATACCGTTCTATGGTTTTGATTCTCTCTTCGGGCTTTTCTTCTTTCTCCATATCTTTCGAAAGAGAATCGATGACGGATCTTATCTTTTCTAAATCCTTCTCCCTCTTTTCCAGCTCTGCAATTTTCTCTTCAATTTCCAGGTTGCCATTTATTAAAAATAAAATTTCATGAAACCCAAAATTTTTACCTACAAATCCATTGAAGCCCGGTATTGTCTCATCGGTTAAACCGTAGTTATGCAGAGTGGGATAATGGGCAATTGCCAAATTTGAGCTTATCACTATTTTAAGAAGCAGAGGTTTTTCCGGATTACCAAACTCCTTCCCGGTGTGTTCTTCCAGTTTTTTTATGTTAGATTTAAGATTTTTTATGAGATTTTCCGAATCTTCAAGGTAGGCCGCTACTTCCGAGTCTATGATAAATCCAGGAAGGATAGGTAAGTTTAACAGTGCAAAATCGACAGCCTGTCTACCCCGCATTCCTATTTTTTCTGCAGGTATATTCTTTTTTGAAAGCCCTTCAGAACTAAAAAAGTGGATATTATTCTTCATAATTGTTTCCCTCGTACATTAAAAGAGATTGAGAATCTGGTTAACAGGAGCGCGCAGAAAATCTTCGAATCGAGGACTTGCACCCTGCTTTAAATATCTTTGTAGTTTGGCCACGTCTTTTATATCCTCACCCGCAACGGCAAAAAGAATTGCACTTCCGTGTTTTACTTTCCCCCATTTAAATAGTGTATTTATATCGTGAATTCTTTCTCCTTCGTAGAATATAAATACCTCGAGGTCCGGGTGTTTGGATGTATAACTCTGGATGATTTTCTTCCATGCTTCCACATTGCCGTTATGAAATAGCTCGTTTGTAACCGGGACTGAGTACATGGGTGTCATACGTTTTTGACCGGTAGCCACGGTTGTTTTTTGTTCTTCCTTAGCAGGCCTGGAAGGAGGAGCGGCCTCCCTTTTCTCAACTCTCTCTTCTTTTTCTTCTTCTTCTATTTCAGGTTCTTCAAACTTGAAGCTTCCTTTTTTAAGTGATTGGGTTGATTTAATTTTATTGCCTTCGATAAGGGCTATTAATTTCTCGATCGATTCATTCTTGATTTTCTCACTTATAGATTCCTGGAAACCGCCGGCGTATATTGTAAGTAATTCATCTTTCTTAAGTTGACCTACATTCTCCCAGTGGGCTCTGTTTTTGGGATTTATTCCGATAGGACCGAGCTCGGGATGGAAATAAAGCAACAACATATCAACAGCGTTCCATTTGGAGACTTCTTTAACAATTTCTTCAAACTCTGTGATTGTACTTTTCAAGTTGTATGAACGGTAGTTGTACCTGTATTTATCTACCAGAAGAGCATATACAATTGACATAATCTGTGGAGGTTGAATCTCCCCTTCTGCAATCATATCATTTAATATATCTGATAGATTTATATAGTCTTCAAAATCATCGAGTAATGCCGAAACAGCCTTGAAGTGGCTTAGCGATCTATTAAAGCCCTCTCTGGTGGATAATCTTTCGAATTGATATATGGTGTTATCCATTGATAATTCCCCCTTTATAGAAAACCCCCTCACTTGTGGGTTTTAGTGAGGGGGTATCGTGTTTACCCTGACATTTTACTTATAGTGATTTCAGGTCTTCATCCGATGATTTTCTTCCTCGTCTGCCTCTCCCTCTCTTTGATTGGGTATCAACTACGCCTTTCCCCTCGGTTTCTATTTTACCCTTAGGTTTTTCTTCTCTCTTCCGGGAAGTTTCAGCTTCCGGGGCAGCATTTAGCATATCGAGGTAGCTCTCTCCTGGAGCTTCTTTCTCCTCTACATCGCTTGTAAACCGCATATCGATATCTTCTCTGATCGTAGATCTTCTCCTAGAGAAGGATGCAAACGCTGCATCCTGGAAGCCTTTAGAAACACCGTGCAGGAACTCGTTTAACACGTTGGCCATCCCATCCAGAGTTGCCTTCTTTCTTTTGATTGAGGTTATATCCACATCCAGAAGTAATCCCGGTTGTACATGGTATGGATTGATCATATAATCGAAACGATTAAGCTCTTTTTCCAGAAATGCTAGTCTATCTTCCATTACTCTGCGTTGGATCGGATAACTGTACTTGTACATGTTTTGAAGCTTCTCTTTCATCAGCAGAAGCTTCTTTTTAAGTTTATCCTTCTCGAAATTGTAGGTTCGATTCATTTTCTCTACCTGAGTTTCTGCAGGTTTTACAAAACTCACCTCATCCCAGCTCTTGTCTATATCTTCGTACAATGGTTCTCCAGTATGAGCCTTTATTTTTTTTCTTATCTTGTTCTTATACAACCTGGCCAGATCTTTGAAATCGGTAATTTTCTTTAAGAACTTTGAATCTTCATAAACCATTTCCAGTACATCCCAGAGATGATTTATTTCATTTTCGAAAGATTGTACCTGCACATCGTAAGCTTTACGTTCTTCGATTAACTGGGCATTATCGAAATATTTAAGAAGAATCTTATACCTTTCATCTGGTAGTTGATTGTAATCGGTATCTTCATATTCCCGGATAACAAGTTCTCGTCCATTCTTCATATTTTCTATGAACTGGTAACCCATTTTCGATGTATCCAGTATGGATGTGATCGAGTTAACGGCCGTATTGTAACCTCTGTTTCTGATATTTTCGATGTCGATGATATTTTTCAAGTTTTCGCGAATATTAAGCTGATCGAATTCGTTCGGGTCTATCTCTGCACGAAGACCTTCAAGCCTGTCCATAAGGTGCTTTGCAAGAACAGAGTATCTCTTTGATTTTGGATTTTCTTTATCGTCCTCTGTAAAATCTTCTACACGTTTCATCTTTTCGAAGATGATTTCGCTATCAGAAAGTTCTTCTTTACCTTCATCAATGAGCTCTTCTTTTAGATGCTCTATCTCTTTATCGATCTTTTCGATAATGTGATTGGAGATGAGTTCTTTTATCAGATACTCTACTGTTACCTGATAATGGTAGATAGGACTTATAAGTTCTGAATCCAGAATATTCACCGATAGCTTAACATCCGAAACTGTCTTGGGCTTGTTTATGTTGTCCTTGAACGAACATTTAACTATGGAATATGCATTTTCTCCCCTGATAAATGCTCCAACATCTGTCTTCTGTCGTAGAATAGCGTTTGTTTGATTTTCAAGATCGTTTACACCCCGCTGGATGTGTCCCTGAAGATGACCGTACATGTTTACAATGGATTTCTCAATCTCGCCTGTATTGAACTTGTCCATACCGCCGACCTCATCGAGCAGAGCGGCGATCTCTTTTGGTGTGTAGCGGGTAAGTACCTTCATCTCTTCTTTGTCGATAAAATTGCGGATTTTCTTGGTCATCTCGTCTTCGGCAGTTACTATATATCGGTTGAACATGTTTTGATAATTCTGGTTGAAATAGTTGTAAAGTTTCTCTTTTATACCACCCATCACATCGAGTCTTTCCAGGACTTCTTTGGGAAGCTTTGCGGTTATATGATTCATAACCTTGTCAACTTCTTCTTCCAGAAGCCGGTCTACTTCAGCCTGTTGATCTCTGCTTTCCTGCGCAAGAGAGTTTCTCGAACCCACAGCACTTCTTTTTTCCGGATGAAATACCATCGGACTTTTTGGTAGTTCTACACTTGCCATAACCCTCTCCTTAAAATTAATATTCTATATTATTATATTAGAGTATCAGCAAGAACGGTAAATTGTAAAGTATATTTTTCGCTTTTTTTTCTTTTTTTCTTCTTTAACAGTGTTCTCCCACATGATATTATAATACATATTGTAGATTTTTTAAGGGAATAAACATGAAAAAAATAAAAAAAATTTATATTTTACTGTCCTTTTTCCTGATAACTATATTTCAACTGTACCCCAATGATAGAGATGAAAATATTGATCTCTTTCTGGTACTTGACAAGTCTCTTTCAATGTCAGAAGGGGAGGCAATTGAGCCCGTTAAAGAATATGTAAACGAATATATCATAGACAATCTTTTAATTCCAGGAGACAGGATCGTAGTAATTACCTTTTACGGTAAGGCGGAGCTCTTTATTGTGGAAGATTTAAGAGAGGAAGCAGATAAGAGAAGTTTAAAAGAGAGAATATCTACTATAAAGGCTGATGGGAGGTTTACGGATATCGGAAATGCCCTGGACAAACTTAAGAATGTAATTGAGGAATATGAACGGGAGGATATGAAAAAATATGTGCTGCTTATAACCGACGGAAAACAGGAAGCACCTCCGGATAGCAAATACTACTCACCTGATGGAAGTTTCAATCACGCCTTTTTAGAAAATACAAAAACAATCCAGAAGAAAGGATGGAAAATCCAGATTCTCGGGATAGGTATAGAAACTGCCGCTAAAGAACTGGCCAGAGAACTTACGGGTGAATATTCTCAGGTAAACGAGGCTCCCACAAAAGAAGAGATCGCCGAAAAAGTGAAGGATATTCTGGGAAGAATAGAGCAAACCTCCCAACCTATTATTACTCCTTTGAACAGTAGAGGAGAGGGGAAGCTCTCCCTTACAGTTAAGAGTGAAGGTTTTACTAATTATAAAACCGTATCGATAGAGAGCATACGCCTCAACTGGGGGGATGGGTTCGATGAGGTAATTGCAGAAAACTTTATTTTCAAGATTTCTCCTAATGAGGAGAAAACTCTTGAGATACCGATAAGGATTGATGAAAGGGTCGAAGCTGGTAAATATGAGGGCACTCTTGAGTTTACGTTCAAAGGGGATACGGTCTTGATTCCAGCAGTTTCTTCTGTAAAATTTAGAGTAAAGGGTTTTCTTGAGAATAATTACTGGTTAATCGGAGCAGTGGCACTCTTAATGGGATTAATCATTTTTTCCGCGGTAAAACTACTTCAGGGTAAACCTTCCAGGATCAGATTCAGAGTTCTCTTAGAGAATATGCCTGTGCAAAAAGATCCTTTCGTATTGAGCGTAGGGGAGTCACTTCTTCTCTTTCAAAAAGGGGGTGAGTTTTTCTTCTCCATGGAAGAGTCGGAAGGAATTGTTGCAAGAATAGACGCGGAGGAGAAAGGGCTTTCCCTGCAAGTTCTTGATGAAAAGAGTTTTCCGGTGATGGAGAAGATCCCCGATAATATTCTCGGAGAGAAACTTCGTGTTAAATCGAAAGCTGGAGGATATGTAACTTTTACATTCAAGGCGGCGTAAGTGATGGAGTTGTTTGATTCGCTTCTTTTCGATTTTGAACCATCCGAAAAAATGCCGGGATTTTCACCAAAATGCTCATCCGCTTTATTTCCTTTTTGGGGAGAATATCGCTTTATCGATTTTGCTCTGCTTAACACCGATTTCCCATCCTGCGGCAGGAGATTGATCTTCTGCAGAAAAGAGAACATCAGACAATTGAGCTCTTATTCTATAAAATGGAAACAATATGCTCCGGAGCTACATCCCCTGGAGCTGGATATTTCTGCCTTTATGGAAATTATAAAGAGCTCACAGGCAGAACATTTCCTTTTATACAATATTGCCTTTCTCGCGATTCTTAATCCTGTGGATATTGAAAGAGTTAAAGGAAATGGGAAAAACAGACTTTTAAAATTTACAGTAGAGGAGATTCCCGCGGACATATATTTTATCGATAAGAAAAAATTGATTTCAATGATAGAAGATTCCAGATCACTGATCAGCAGTAGAGAGCTTTTTACCAAAGATCTTTTTTCGAAGATTCTACTCCCATTTTTCGATAAAATGGAAAATATAGAAGGTAAAGTACTTTTTCAGAACAGCATTTTGCAACTCTACAGGGAAAATCTAAATATTATCTCAAAGAGTATCTCCTCCGCATTTACCAATCGAATTAAAAGTATAGGTATTACTTCAGATAAAGAATCCATTATATCCCAGAAAGGATGGGTTAAAAATTCTGTAATATCTTCGAATACAAGAATAGATGGATACGTTGAGAACTCGGTTATCTTTCCCGGAGTGCATATTAAAGAAGATAGTCACGTGATAAACTCTGTTGTAATGAATCAGAATCAAATAGGAAAGAAAGTACGGATAAAGAATACACTTCTTTTCCCATTTACAGGTGATAATATTAGCTCTCATACAGTTGGAGAAAACTCTGTGATAGGAAGCTTATCCTCATCATCTGTCAATTCGGACTATCCCGAACAGATAAAGGATGGACTCACGGTGATCGGGATGAATCCGAATATACCGGACAATACGGTAATAGAATCCGGCTGTCTGGTTGGACCTGATGTATCTTCTGCCATGTTTAAAAATCGAAAGAAATTGAGGAAGGGGAGCAGCTTATATGGAAATTATAAAATGTAAAAGACGTTATTTAGTTTTTCCTCTTACAATTGTTGTTTTCTTAACTGCTTTTACGAGTTGTCTTGAATCTAAACCGGCTGCTGAATCCAGTCCTGTAGTTCCAGAGGAGATTATACCCGGAACCGAACAGGAAAAACTGGAAGAGAACCTTACTAAATCTTCTGATGGTGATGAAGAGTATCAGACCGATATATCTCCCCAGGTTGATATTCCCCCCGATTATACTCTCCTTACAACCATAAATGTTAATCTTGATTTTGATCAAACTGAAGAACAAATACTTGTATTCAAAAAAAGGGAAACCCCCGATTCAACTATAAAGATAGCGGTTGTGGATTTCGATACTGTGAGAAACCTTTATAAAATCTCGTGGCAGGGAGAAACGAGAGCTACAAATATTCGTACATTTAATATTACGCTTGAAGATCTGGTGGGTGATCATAACCTGGAGATAATATGCTCAGGCACCAATAAAATGGGTGACAGGACCTTGAACATATTCCGTAAAACTCATGCTCCGAGCGGAATAAACATTTACTATACGTCGATATGTGAAATAGTTTCTTCCGGAACAATAGAAATACAGGAGAAAGAGAGATCGCAGGCTTACAAGCTAGGTCAAAAAAACGGAATAAGCTTTCCCATTGTTACATACTCACACGATCCTGATTCAGAAAATATAATGGATCTGATTAAGACAACCTATTACTGGCAGTACCAGCAGGAAGAGTATGTAAAGGGTGTTGAGGAGAAAATTCCTGGAAAGGAAATCGAGGAGGTTCAGCTTCAAGAACTGTTCCAAAAGGGGCCTGAAGCTTTTGAAAAATTTCTTGACGGCCCATGGTATAGCTCATCTTCCGAGGAGGATACTGCTCCAGGCAAATCCACAGAGATACTTCTTTTTGAGTCCAAAAAGAGAAGCATAACTTTCTATTCGGAAAATGTGCAGGAAGTATACGATTGGAGCAGTTCCCATAGAACTCGTATTCCAAATAGCCTCTATATAAACACCAGAAATGAGCTCGTACCCTTTATAGAAAAACAAATATCAATTTATATACTCTCCCTGGATTCAATTCTGGTCTCTGTATATGACAATGAATTAAAAAAGAGAGAAAGCCCATGGGATGGTAAATATTTCAAACTATCCCCATCTCTACGAAAGAATTTTCAAAAAGCGACTTCAGAGATAAAAAATCCCGAGAACATAAACCTCACAGGCCATTATACAAGTGAAGACAATATAGAGATTTATTTTAACTTTCCATGGTTCAGGATGATTGAAAAGAATCAGGTAATTAGAGGAGGTTATTCCATTTATAATGTGAGAGAGCCAATTATCGAATTAAAAATCATGGGAGAAGATGGTCTAATAAAGGGAATTAAGAGATTTAAACTGGAGTTTTCGGAAGATAAAATCGAGAACAAAATAGTTCGCACTTGTGTACTGGTTCCGGGGTCATTGGTAATCGACGGATTTAAACCGAACGGGGATTCTCCCCTTCGCTTTATGCAAATTGAAATTCTTGAAGGAGAAGATCCGATAGGAAGCACATCTTCTTCAGAAAAAGAAGCAAGGAGTAGTCTTAAGGAGAGTTGAAACTGCGGATAAGAAGATTGTTAATCGAGGAAAAGCAAAAAACTTTCAAAACCCTTCTCCTTTAGAAGAATCGTTTGCTCATTTACACTATCCTGCGACATTACAGGAGTAACCACGCGGTAGTATGTTTTCCCATCATGGTTAGAGGTTACTATTTCCATACTAAGCCCCGCCTTTTTCGCCTCCCTTACCATCAACTCGGCATTTTCCTGCTTGAGAAAGGAACCTATCTGGATTCTTACTCTTCCCGAACTTTCTTTTTCTTCAGTTTCACCCGATGGAGTAATGGCATTGGAAAGTAATCTCGATAAACTGGGATAAGCTTCAATATCTGCCTCCCAGCTCCCCTCAAGAGTTATAGCATACTCCGGACTTGCAGGGAAAAGTTCCTTTAACAATTTTTTCGCCTCTGCCGCCACTTCCTCTTCCCCTAAGTTTATAGCTATATTGTAAACAGATATAAGAACTTCGGGGCTTAAGAGTTCTTCCCTCTCTTGCAGATTAATTGAGCTTAGGAGTTCATAGACCTTTTCAGTATTCTGTAAAGCAAAATATATATGTAAAAGTAAAGCTTTGGCTTTCAAGAGCATCTCCCCTTCTCTGCATTTTTCAAGGAGAATCCTGGCCTGTTTCTCAGCTTTTTCATGCTCACCCAGCTCATAAAGCAGGCGTGCAGATGAAAATAAACTGGAAAAATCCTCGCTTTCAGGGACAGTGTTGTAAGCCATCTGGTAATGATACTGGGCTTCATCGATTAATCCGAGAAGCTCTTCCAATACTGCCAGTTGTTTCAGTAGTTTCATTCTTTCCTTTACTTCTGAAACCATGGGTATCAGTTTTTTAATTTCTGTAATAAGCCTTGTGGGATCGGGTTCAATTTTTACATAATGATGGAGGGTTTCTAAAAAACGTGGGTCATTCTGGTGGGAATATAACCATGCCCGATAGTACTTTGCAGACTCTTCTATATACCCCTTCTCCTCAAGTTTCCCGGCCTGTAAAAGCTCATCTCCATTTGTAAAAGAACCCGTGCAGAAAAAAAACATAATGACAAGGGAAGATATGCCGACTTTTCTCTTCATCCTTTTCCAATTACCTCTCCATAAAGCGTTTTTCCTCTGAGGGATTTGGCTCTAATCCGTAAGAATTTTCCTATTAGGTCCTTATTTCCAGGAACTACTACCATCTCGTTTCTCTCCGTACGACCAAGTAATTCGGTGTTATTTCTTTTTGAAACTCCCTCTACCAGAACGACCGATTCGCAGCCCACTCTCTCTTTCTTTCTATTTCGGCTGATTTCATCCTGAACTTCTATAATTCTCCATAGTCTCTTTAACTTTATCTCATCGGGTACCTGATCCCTCATTGAACCGGCCGGCGTACCTTCCCGCAGATTGTAATAATATGTAAAAGCCTCTTCAAACTCAACATCTCTCAATAGCTCCACTGTTTGTTCCACATCCTCTTCACTTTCACCAGGAAATCCTACCATAATGTCGGTAGAAAGGGAGACATCGGGCAGAGACTTTTTTATCTTTTCAACGAGATCAATGTAAAATCCTCTGGTATATTTTCTGTTCATTAAAGCCAGTATCTTATCAGAGCCGTGTTGAACAGGTAAATGAATATGCCTGCATAGTTGTTTGTTATTTTTAATTACTTCTATAAGGTGATCTGAAAAATCTTTTGGATGCGACGTGAGAAACCGGATCCATAGGTCTTCGGGTGTCCTCCTGCATAACTCTTCAAGGAGTAAAGGAAAACTGTATTCTTTATCTTCTGTTAAATAATAATAAGAGTTAACATTCTGTCCAAGAAGTGTAATTTCTTTCACATTTCCGGAAAGAAGATGATCAACCTCTCCAAATATCTGCATGGGACTTCGGGAGACCTCCCTGCCCCTTACGTATGGCACTATGCAATAGGTACAGAAATTGTTACAGCCGTGTATTATGGGAATAAAAGCCTTGAAATTATTCTTATCTCCATAGATTTCGGAAAAATGATATACCTTCTTAGCCTCCTGTTGCAGCATGGTTCTGCGACTTCCCTTCGAACTAATGCTTTTATCATCCGAAATCCCCTCTTCCAATTTTTCTACAAAACTATCTTTATCGAAGTTTCCCACCAGGAGATCAATTTCGGGCTCGATTTCAAGGAGCTTTTCCTTGTATCTTTCTGCCATGCACCCGATTACGGCAAGTGAGATAGGGTGGTGTTTTTTTAGAGATTTATATCTCCCTATTCTGCCGAAAAGACGATCTTCGGCAGTTTTCCTTACCGAACATGTATTGAGAATAACTAGATCTGCCTCCTCGGCATTTATTGCTTCTTCCCACCCGTACAAATTGAGCTTATTTTTGAGTGAAGTCGATTCTGCTTTATTCATCTGACATCCGTATGTCTCGATCCAGTACCGTTTTGCCATGCTAAATTATATACGCTTTAGATATCCTCTTATAAATTTAAACAGGCTTATTCCGCCCATAGCCAGAAGACCGATACCTGCAACTGACATGAGTGTTCCGGCAATTCCACCGAGAATAGGTATCCCTCCGAGAGCAGTTAAGATACCCGCAGCTGTTATGATCAAACCGGCTTTTCTGTCATCCCGTGAGCCTGATACTCCCAATCCCAAAAGAGCTATTATTCCACCTATTATAAGAGCGGGTATACCGGCAACGTTGCTAAGAGCAAGGAGCACGATACCTCCTCCGATACCGCCTATCGCCTTACCGCCTTCTTTTACAAGTGTTTTTCTCGGAACAATATCACTCATTGTCTCTACCTCCATACTAATATTAATTATTAATTGATAATTTCTCTTATATACCACCTGATTAAATTCCAGTCTTGATTTTTGGGCAGTAGTATCCATGCACCTTTATCAAAACTGTCATCCATTGTAGCCTGTTGCTCTTCGTTTAAAAGATACAAGTTTGAATAGGTTTGGTAAAGAACATTTTCTGTGCTTAACACATTGCTGATATCAACCCTCGTGTTATTGAACTCGTTATAAAATTGAACCAGCTCAAAGGGTGTGAAATTGGTATCCACATATTTTAGAAGAGTCTGAATGAGTTTGTATAGTTTGCCTATATTTGCTAAACCCAATTCTTCTATTCTTTTTTTTACAGCTGTTAAAATTTTCTGTTGTCTTTCGGCACGATCCAAGTCCGAGGAGGTGTGTCTCGAACGGGCGATGCGGAGTGCTTCCAGCCCCTTTAGACGATGAATGCCCTTTGGATAATACATAGTGCTCCACCTTCCATCTTCTTTTACTCTGTAGGTAGGATCTATGAGATCTTCTTCAAGCTCTATTTCTATTCCCCCCAGTATGTTTATGACATCGATAAAAGCATACATATCGATTAAAATGTATTTATCGATGGGAAGACCTGTTATCCATGATATTTCATTTAAAAAGGCTTCGGCTCCGTATTTAGCAAATATTACATTAACTCTTCTACCTTTATAAAAGAGGTCTCTGGGAATGCTGATCAGAAAAGTCTTCCCCTTTCTTTTATCTGAGTGTACTAGAATAATAGTATCGGTGTTTCCTTCATGAGTTCCACATAGAAGGAAGGAAAAGGTTGACTGTTTTTTCGAGGCGATACCGATTTGGGGTAATTCCGTTGGCAGGTTCAGTTTTTTTTTTCATTTCCGGAAAAACTATCTCCCCTCTCGGAGTATAAACGATCGGCTTCAGGCATACCCAGAGTTTTAAAGGAGCAAATTAGAACATCGTCTCTATCCATAAGATAGAGCTCTGCTGAATGTTTAAGTATTGCAAAAGACCCGATAGGGGTTCCGCTTTTTGTATTCAGGTCAAAATAAAAATACTCATCATCTTCACGACCGTCTAAATTTATTGTTAAATCTTTTGATTGCAGGAACGAACGAAACCCTCGGTCAACACCAAGTTCCTTGATTTCTTTTTTTAAAGTGTCTATCTTTTTCTCGACACCACTCCTGGTATCAAGGCCTTTAATTTTATCTAGTAAATCTTCATGAAAAGTTGTAAAACTCCTGTAACTCTTGCCATCCAGAAAAAAGGCATTTTCCCTTTTATCTAAAACAGGTGTTATGTACTCCTCTCCCTTCTTGCCATTTAGACTCAAATAGACTCTTGTCTCATTTTCCGAGAAAGTGTAGGTCAGATCTTTCTTCTTAATTAGCTCCTGGAAAGTACTTCCGGTCTTTAAAGATAAGAACTCTTCGATCTTTTCTCTTGTATTTCGGAAGTGTTGCTCCAAATCGGTCACTTGAGCTTCGATAAATCTATTAAAATCATCATTTATACGAGAAAAACTCTCTTCTTGTTGAAGGAAAGTAGAAACATGGAATAACTCTTCTTTATAATCATATTTTATTTCGAAGAACTTATTTTCCCCCTTTAGAAGAGAAATGGAAAAATCGCTCTCTTTTTTTATAGAAAAACCATATCTGTTCTTAATCTCATGAATAAAACCGGATTGGATGAATTCACCGAATTTGATTATCCCCTCATCGAGCTTATTTTTATCTAAAAGCATATCCACTGCATCAAAAAAAAGGGGTAGCCTGTTTTCACGGTAATCAGATTCGTCTTGCCTTTTATTATCTCCTAGCGGGTAAGTTCTTACGGGAAGCTGAAGAACCGAGCGTAACTCTCCGGTATCTTCAATCATTAGAAGGAGATTTTGTTTAATTAAATTTATATCTTCCGAATTGCTTCGAATTTCTCCGGAAAGAGTATCTCCTATTCTTTCGATTTTTCCTGTAAGTGTGGAAAGGCGTGAGAAGATGAGTACCGGGAAAAGAACAAGGAGAATCAAGAGAGCAATGCAAACAAGTAAGATTAAGAGCTTATTCCATATCAATGACGAAAACTCCTCTGTCCCGTAAAAACCATGGTGGCATTGTATTCGTTGCAAGCCTGAATGGATTCGTGATCACGAAGAGAACCGCCTGGTTGAACAACAGCGGTAACTCCCTCCTTAAGTCCAACTTCTACACCATCTCTGAAAGGGAAGAAAGCATCGGAAACCATTACACTACCTTTAAGACCTCCCCTTAGTCGTGATACTTCTTCCTCTATTTCTTTACGACGGAGCTCCTCTTTAAGGGAATACCAGGAAGTCCTGTAGAGTTCCCAGGAGATTCTGTCCCTCATTTTTTTGTAGGCCTTATCCCTGGCGATTTCTGCCACCCCAACTCTGTCCTGCTCGCCAGTACCAATCCCCACCGTTACTCGATCCTTCACATAAATTACAGAGTTACTTGTAACACCACTTTCTACCAGCCATCCAAATAGCATATCCTCATATTCCCTATCGGTAGGTTTTCTGTTTATTGCATACTCCTTTCCGTTGAAGGTGGTTCGGGCCAGAGAAAAATCCTCTTTTTTTAATGTTTTTGGTGTAAAGGAAGTCTGGACAATCAAGCCACCATCGGTTAGTGATTTAAAATCCAATACCTCTGTACCGATAAACTCATCAAGCCTCTTTATGTTTTCTATCCTCATTACCCTGAGGTTCTTTTTTTTAGAAAGTATATCGAGTACGCCTTCTTTATATTCGGGTGCCGCCACAACTTCCAGATAGTTCTCGGCTATGAGCTCGGCGGTTTCAATATCAATTTCACGGTTTATAGCTACAGCCCCACCAAAGGCTGCAACACGATCCGCCATAAGAGCACGGTAAAAAGATAGAGAAGGTTTTGAAGCAATGGCTACTCCGCTTGGATTGTTATGTTTTACTATTACCGTACAGGGAGAGTCGTTGAAATATCGAAGAATATTGAGAGCGCTGTCAATATCTGTTATATTAATTTTTCCAGGATGTTTACCGGATTGAAGCAGTTCTACATTTGATGCCAGATATTTTCCCGGCAGAATGGTAGAAACCTCTCCCAGAATAATATTTCCGTTTATAAGTTTATACAGTGCAGCTTCCTGTCCGGGATTTTCGCCGTAACGCAAACCTTTCCTCTCTCCCCCTATATTCCACTGTACCTTTTCATAAATAAGGGTTTGTTTGCCACCCCTATCGATAAAGTTTATCTCCATTCTATCGGGGAAACTATCGGAGTATATTCTCTTGTATATTGAAGAAATCTCCGAGCTCATTATTCTAACCTGTTATTCTATAAACTTTCTGTATCATGCTAAAATCTATATCCCGGAAATACGAGGATATTACTCTATCATATTCTGCAGTATGGTTAAAGGCTTTTCTTGCCATCAGGAACCGAGTCTTAAAGGAGATCTTTCCCTTGTTGGATTTGAGTTCCTCAAGTATTACCTTATAATCGGAGGGATCACATAAAGGTACAACCCTTAAAAAATTTTTGGCCGAAGCTCGAAGCATAGATGGACCCCCTATATCTATGTTGTTCCTGGCATCCTCGGCATTGTCTCCTCTTTCTGCCACGGTTTTTTCAAAAGGATAGAGATTAACCACAACCATATCAAAGGTAACACCCCCTACTCTCTCCAGATCTTTCCGGTGAGCTATATTTCCTGGCTCACTCAACAGGCCCAGATAGAGTTTAAAATCAAGTGTTTTTACAAGACCTCCCTGCATTTCCGGTTGGCCTGTGTAACCGGAGATGCTTATAAGGTTTTCTCTCCGGCTTTGATTTAAGAAAGAGCTAATTTTTTTGAAAGTACCACCGGTAGAGAAGATTTTTAACTCTGAGTTTATCTCAAATAGCCCATTTACAAGATATTCAAGCTTTTTTTTATCCGAGACACTAATTATTACGTTTTGTATTTTTATAAGATCTGTTATCTCTTCTACCCTGTTTCCTGCCATATCTTGAGCTTTCTCCCTTTGTTTTTTCCCTCTGCTTTTAAATAAACCGATAGTCTAAAGGGGCTATGCTATATTTATAATAAATTACGCTTACTATTACAAGCTTTCCGGGTTCTCTATCTTCTTCTTCTTGATTGCCCACACTTGATAAAAGAATTGGAGGATGATAATCTACGTTACAATTAAGATAAGAGGTATGGCTTTGCGAAGAGTTTTTATTCTGTTTCTTACATTTATTTTGTTTTTATTTTTATCTTCGGATAACGTTTTCCTCCACGCGCAAGATAACGATGAGAGAGAAGAAGATGGTGTTGTGACGCTTCAGTATTATTCGCTGGGAGACCAGATGTTTTCCATAAATTTGGGTTTATTGGTACCGCTCTTTTTTCACAACCCCGAAGGAGGTATAACCAAAACCAACCTTTCCCTTGGAGGTGTAGGTTCTCTGGAGTGGGATGCATTTCTAAACAATAATCTTTCCCTTGGAGGAGAATTGGGTGGTGGTTTCACCATAAGCCCTCTTAAGAGGGTTTTAATAATGATTCCCATAACAGTCAAAATGAGCTATTTTATAAGAAAATATCCCTTCGAATTTCCTCTGTTCCTGAGTGCCGGGATATGCTTTACAAAACTGGACGATCTGCTTTACATAGGCCCTATAGTTAAACCCGGATTCTCTGCCTATTGGAATATAACTCCCCAGTGGGCCATCGGTATAAATGCTGCATACTGGTGGGTACCAGAGTTTTACCTTAAGGGAAACTTAAAAGAACAGGCAAGGTTTGGAAACTTTGCAGAGTTCTCACTTTCGGGATTATACCACTTTTAAAGGGAATAATGATATGAGAATAAAGACTGCCTCTATATTTCTTTTTGCAATACTGCTCCTGGTCTTACTCTTTTCATGTGAAGAAAATAGCATAGCTGTTTTTTACAGCCTTGAGCATGAATCTGAAGTCGAAGATAATAAGAGTCTGGACAACGATATTACCGTAACAAATATAGAAAGATTTGGCGATTATTACTACATATCTGCGGGTAACCTTTACAGAAGAGATACAAAAGGTAGCACCCAAAAATGGGTTCGCCATTCAGAGTGGCCGGGCTGGGACTCTGCAACCGGAGAATTAAAAGATGGGCTCTGCACCGAGTTTACGGTTTTCAACGAAACCATATACGCCATCTTCTACTCTGTTGACGGCACTGAAACCGGGTTGTTCCAGTATAAGGGCAATGAATGGAAAAAAATTGAAAATGGGTTAACAGGTCTTCGTCTCGATAAGATACTTTCAATAAATCAAACGCTGTTCGTAGCAGCTAGAGACAGCGGCTCATCCTCCTGGAAGCTCTACTTCTCCCGGGACGGCGAATCCTTTACAGACACGGGTATCGGCGATTTTTTCAGACCCATTATTTCGGGAACGTGGGTTCCTGATACCGCTGCCACAGATAGCGGGACCTTTTACCTTGTTACAGGGAAGAAGGTCTACTCCGGAGATGATCCAGAAAATCTATCGGTTGCAGAAGATTTCCCTTCAGCGGATAACGGGTATGGGGGCATTTACTACTCCAGAGCCCTCAAAGTCCTGTTTTTATCAACAGCAGACGGTTATGTGCATGCAAATGATGGCTCCGGATGGGGAACAAGCAACCAGGCCGAAGGTGTTTCTCTCACAGATATGGAAGAGCTAAATGTAGATGACAATATTGTTATAGTGGTTGGCTCTTCCAATGGATATTACGAAATTATAGTCGCCGAAGAAACCGGTTTGGATAAAGATAATATAGTCCTGCGAATTCCGGGTACCGGGGCCTATTATTCTACAAACATCAATTACCTCAATACAACTCTTTCATCGGCAGTCATTCTTAAGTTTTACAGAGATGAAGAAAAGGATTACCTCTTCGGCTGTACATCTGGAGAAGGTTTGTGGAGAAACCAGCAGGCTAACGGCTATAGATTGTGGAATCGTGAGTAAGAAAAATCACCTATTTACATCATCATAGTACTCGTCTGCACCGATATCGTACTTTGGAGTAATGCCGCGTTGGGGGTTGGGTCGCCTTTCTCCCTCCCAATCTACCGAAGGCCCCTTGTTTTTACTTACATCTACACCAGAATCAACACAAATTGAAGATTCATTCAGTTTAAGCTCTCCGGCCTTGGTAACCTTGAAAGTCTGATTGAATTCCTCGCTTATATTACCATGCCTTGTACCTCCAAAGGGTTTGCCGTCCGAGATATCGAGTTGTTTAACCGAATTGATATCCCCTTTATCCGTTCTTAAAACAGTCTTAAAACCGTTAAAATTATTGGATAGAATTTCTGACTGGACTTCCCCCTGCAGAGCCACTGCTATTCCCCGTGTAATAGAATCCTTTCGTAAGACAATATTATTTATAATTCTCAATATGCCCTCACCCTTTAGCAAAAATACTATGGTCGATCTTTCTCCGGTACCATGAATCATTGTATTGTTAAACCAGTCTATGGAAGAATCCATTATCTCTGCACCTATAAAATCTTTCGTTTCTCCTGTAAAGATATGATTGGTAAACACCGCTCCTTTACTGTCTGCAATTCTAAAAATATAGAGAAACTCTTCTGTATTTTCACCCCGTATTGTATTTCGCTCCAGATGAACCTCACCTTCTCTTAACTGAATGGCTGCCGCTCCTCTATCCCCACGAGCAACAATTGTACTTGAAGTGAATACCAGTTTTGCCCTTTCGGCATCTACGGCAGTGCCGATCCTCGCTCCTTTTTCTGAATAGATTTGTGAATTACTGCATATAATAGACCCGTTTCTTAATAATACTGCAATGGAGCCGGCGCTTCCCTCTCCGGAGTTTATCTCAGAGTTATTAAGACGCAGATTAACACCTTCCGCATCAATTGCAACTGTCTTCTTGCCTCTGCCGGGTAAGAGGCGGCTGTTTGTTATATCTGCTTTTACTTCCTCTTCCTTCCCTCCTTGCCGTAGAAAGAGAAGAGTGGTATTTTCTCCCTTCTCTGCTCCTTCCATGACCGAGTAATCTATGCTCAGTTCGCCTCCGGAAACAGATACAAGCTTCAAGTTTCCGGGATTATCGAACTTAAAAAGAGAGTTTGCTATATAGAGTTTACCCCCTTCCTGCTTAATCGCTTCTCCTTCATAACCTTCTTCGAGGGCTATATTAACTCTTTCGAGTTGCATTCCCCCCCTTCTTGAAAGGAGAAGGGTCGGCGCAAGAGCCTTATCCGCAGAAATTGAAATCTCTCTTAATGTAAGATTACCACCTTCTACCGTAAAGAGGGGCTTATTTTTCGGGAAGTAACTACCTGGTTTTATAAAGGTCTTATCTGTATCATCCTCCCGCCTCCAGTTACGGTAATCGAATCCTCCTTCCACCGTAATCTCATTTTTTAATGTGAAGGAATTTTCAAGATAGTGAGTTCCACTATCCAAAAGGATGGTGTTTCTCTCGCCAGAGGAAACATATTCAAGGGCTCTCTGGAGAGTGCGTAGTGGTTGATCTTTCGTACCTTTCTGCTCATCATTTCCCGATTTAGAAACATAAACCCTTTTTCTGTCGATGAATATACGAATATCACCTGTTGTGACGCTCCTGTTACCTGCTGTATCAACGGTATAGGCGGAAATTAAATAGGATAAGAAAACTCCCGGTTTCGAAGATAAAGTAACCGGGCCTGTGTAGAGTTTAAACTCTTCTTCTGAAAGTTTAAAACTTTCGTCTTCTTCTTTTTTTACCTTGTAATAGATTTCGCCTTCTGAAGAATGTAGTGTGAAAACACAATCATCATGATAGGTTTCTCCATCCTCTATGCCGGAAACCTCCGGTGGCAACGGTTTTGTTTTATCGATTATAAACGAGAGGGTCTGCTCCCTGCTGCCAAAGAGGTCTTTCTTATCTTCAAATAGTCTTACTCTTATAGTATAACGGACCGTCTCTCCTTCTGCAGCGTCAAAAATAAGTGAATCCTCTAAAATAGGAGAGAATCTGTTTACATGGGATGGTATATCTTTACCATGAGCCGTCTCATATCGGATTAATCCCTCGGGAAATACCCTTTTTAGAGTTATTCTTTCGTTATAGAGATGGTTGTTTTCAGCTCCTGTAATAAGGGTTTGTGGTGCCGATATCAGCTTTTTTGATTTTGTAAAAAGTCCGGTACGGTTTCCGGCATTGTCCTCCGCGAAATATTCGATGGTTATACTTTCCGTTTTTTCTGGAATTGCAATCTCCACCGGATCGGTGTACAAAGAGAAATCTTCGATAAACACGGGTGATTGGAATGGAGACCCCGAGAGTCCTGTTCTGTAATAGATTTTATCACCAGTTATTTTTTTTAACGAGATAATTACCCTCTTAACCTCATCCGAATCAATAACATTAATCTCCGGTGAAGGAATCGAAAGAGGATCGGGAGGTTTTCTATCTATAGTAAAACTTTTAAACAGTGGTTCGGGGCTTTGATTTCCCGCACTATCCACTGCAATTGAGCTTAAATAGAAGGTTATCTCCCTGTTCTCTTCACCGGATATGAGAACAGGCTCAACAAACAGGGGTGAAGATTCCGGTGAAGGAATCCGCAGTGTCTCTCCTTCTCTAGTTAACTCATAATATATGTTTTCTTCTTCGGAATCGGCAAAATCAAGTAATATAGGATCACCGGTTTTCCATTCTATGGGAATTCCGAGGGGCTTTGGAGTACCCGGTGGCATGCGGTCTATTATAAACCTGTATGGATCTTCCATGACAGTACGATTACCTGCAGCATCTGTTACTCCGATTTTAAGACTGTATTTTATCTCTTCGCCTTTTCTGCCTCTTAATACAAGCGGCGTTGTAAGGGGTAAACCCATATTACCAAAAGGATCGGGAAGTGGTTTTTCGGTTTCCGAGTAAACTGCAAACGCCCTATGCCCGGCTGGAAGAGAAGAGACTCCTATTTCAACTACCCTATTGTAGATTCCTCCATCGATGACTCCTGAAATCTCGGGTAATTCGGGGGGTTTTTTATCAATGGTGAATGTATAAATAGTCTCATCAAGTGTAGTATTGCCTGCTATATCTTCTACACCTATCTTAATTTGAAACTTCCTCTCCTCACCATCGGGGATGTCAAACTTAAGAGGTTTATCTATAAGCAGCCACTCTTCTCCAAAGGGGTCGGGCGGCGGATTCTCCCCTTCGGAATAACTTATAAATATTTTGTCTCCCTCATCCTCAGGAATTGCCACGAGAGAAACTTCTTCCCTGTAAACTCCTCCGTTTTTTATACCGGAAATCTTAGGAACCGATGGTGGCTTGAGGTCAATTGTAAAAGTAATTGTTTTAATATTTCCGTGATCGGAATAAGGGACGCTTACAGGGAGAAACTTTATTCTATAGGTAATTTCCTCATCCGGCTCTCCTTTGAAAGTAAGTGGACCTGTAACTTGAGGAGAGTCCAACCCGGGCTCTTCAGGCTCAGTTCCGTCTGAGGTATGGGTGTAATAAACTTTAACATTCTGCTTCGTCTCTTCGAGCCTCAGGGTGATTTCCTCTTTATTGTAGTGCCCGCCATTTATCACACCAATTACAGACGGAACTTCCGGTAACGATCTGTCTACTTTAAAGGTAAGAGGTCCTGAGAGAGTGCTCATATTTCCATAACTATCTCTGGATAAGGCGGAGAGACTGTATTCTGTAATCTTTCCGTAATTTCCGGGAAGAAAGAGAGGTTCTGTATATTTTTTTCCATAGATTATAGGATGGGGCGGTGAGGAACCATCCTCTGTAATGGAGTAGTATATTTCTTCCTCTCCCGTTAAGAGAACAATCCCTTCCTGGAACCTTATCTCCGGAGGCTGGGGCGGATTGCGGTCCGATATTATTTCTATTGGAACTACTTCAGAAATATTACCGGCAGGATCAACGGCGGCAAAAAGGAAGAAGAATGAAAGATCCATCCCAAAAGGGACGGAAAGAGAGATAAGTTCATCCGTACTGGGAGATTGGAGAGATGGGTTTTCTGCTGGATATCCATCGTATTCAAGTATGTAGTGGATTTTTGAACCCGGTTCTGTCTCTATCATGAGAAACGGTGGGGTTTGCTCCGATATTTTCACAATTGGTTTCTCTGGAGGCACTTTATCATACGTGATTATTTCTGTTGTTTCTGCACTTTTTTTCCCGTTGGGCGAAAATGCAACAGCCCGGATCGTTATCGAACCGGAAGATCTTTCTTCGGGAAGTTCCAGTTTAAATGGATTCTGATATTTGTTTGAGTTTTTATCCGGAGTAGTTCCGTCTATAGTATAATATACTTCGCAGTATTCGGGACTTTCTATTTTTACTGAAATTGGTCTATTAATCGGGGGCAATTCACTTAATACAACCGTGGGTTCTAGGGGTATGCGATCATCTATTATAAAAAAATAACGAAACTCAGCCCCCGACTCTGCTTTATCGTTTACTGTTACCATTCTCAAGGTAATAAATCTTAAACTTCCCGGAACGGGTTTGAGGGCGAACTCTTCCTGGTAATAACCATCGCTTCCACCCGGTGTCCTTTCCGAAAAACAGTATTTGACTTTTTTCGTAGAGGAGACTTCAACCGTAACAGGCTGAGTGTATACACCGCTTCCAAGGCTTGTTTTTACTACTTCTGAAGGGCTTACAGAAAAATGAACACTCTTTTTAACAATTTTAGAGGAGTTTTCCTCCTTCCCTGCTATATTAAGGATAATGTCTCCCTCCTCGGCTATTTCCACAGGTTTGCTGTAGGGAATCCCCTCTCTCTCGGGATCCTTCTCGTTAAAAGAGTATCTTATCCATTCAAAACCTTTATCCGAGATATAGAGAAATTGCCTGTTGGCAAACTTACCGGGCACAGGGCTTAAAACTTCAAGCTCGGGTTTCTCCTCATCCTTTCTACCCTTAAGAATGTATTTCCAGCTTTTGAGCGCGCTCTTGTTTCCGGCCTTATCTTTTTTGTAGGCAACCAGTGTGTACTGAGCTGTTTCTCCAGGTGATACTGGTAGAGACAGTGGTTTCCCATCCCACACCTTACCGTTTTTATCGATAGGTTGGTTGATACTGTAAATTACAGAGTCTTCCGATTCATCCTCAAAACTTATCTCAAGGGAATGTGAATATTCTCCCGAAGGAAGGGAAACTGTTGGGTCAGAAGGAGGTTTTTTATCGATCACATATCGAAAAGATTCTCTTTCCAGAGTCTGTCCTGATATCGAATCGGAAGTTTTTCTTGCCTCAATATGAAGTGTATATTCTCTCTCTTCTCCTCTGATAGCCGAAAGGATAAGAGGAATACGGTATAGAACAGGAGTTTTTGTTTTACTCTGCTCAAACCAGTATGAGAGAGATACCTCATCGGTTTTAGTATATAGCACAACCCTTTGATCGGAAGAAAAGTATCCACCTTTATTAGAAATGTCAAAGAGTTTTGGTGATGCTGAGAGGGCAAATGACCCCACCAACAAAAAGTAAAGAGAAAAGCACAGATGAAGATTCTTATTCTTCATTCTCTATCCGTTATCAAAAATAGTTAATGCCGTCTGCAATTCTGGATCATCATGGTAGTAGTATTCTTGTTTCTCATTCTCTGTTAACCCTTCCAGCTCATGGCTTAAATAGTGAATCCAGATATTCTCTTCGGGACTCTCTATTATATGTTTCTTGCAGTAATAATCAGGATGTACCGGTACATTATAATCGAGATATTTAAAAATTTTGTAATCATGTACCGCCACTTTAATATCCTCTCTTGGTATCCCCTTTGACATTATAAGCTCGATTAGTTTGTTTATCGTTCTTCCGGAGTCAAAAATATCGTCTATTAGAAGTACTCGATCTCCCGTTCTAAGGTGTTCGGGGTTGTATGTCCAGCCATCGATCATTATTGCTCCCTGTTGATTGATGCTGGTATAGGAACGAGCCACCACTGCTGCGTAAAACAGGGGTCTCCTGCCCTTTTTCTTCCTTATGAGCTTAAAATATTCGCTTATTACATTCCCAAGGTATGCTCCACCCCTTAATGAAACGTATATGATATTTGGGATAAAGTCATCTCTGTATATCCTGTAGGCCAGCTTTATGGCATTATCTCTTACTTCATTGCCTGAAACAAATATCTTTTTCATACTTAAAATATTCTACTTTAAAATGTTTGCTGTAAACCGCTCACCTTCTCTGTAACATACGAAGGAAAACTCTCTTATTTTTTTATTGTTAATAACTTTATAAAAATCCATAATATTTTTTATCTCATTCTCATTTATTTTTATTATAACATCTCCGGGGAGAATTCCTGCTTTATCCGCTTTTGTTTTATCCACTACTTCATGAATTAGCACACCCGATTGTTGAGCCGGAAGTCTGATTCTCTCTTTTACATCCTTTGTAAGAGCAAGAACGGTAATACCCGGCCATAATTTTTCATTCATTTCTCTTATGCTTTCCCGGTTCTCACGAGAGGCAATAGTTGCTTTTACAGTAATCGCTTTACCCGATCTTAACAATCTGAACTCGGTTTCTTTCCCGGGTTCTAAATACCCTACGATTCTTATCAGTTCATCGGGACTACCTATCGCTTTATCACCCACACTGACAATGAAATCTCCAGGTAAAATTCCCCCAACCTCTGCAGGCGAATCCAGAAAAATGTGATATACGAAGGCTCCTTTTTTTCCGATCAGATCGAATTCTTCTGCAAGAGAAGATGAGGGTACTGCAATACTAACCCCAAGCCAACCATAACGTGCTTCTCCGTACTCGATGAAATCCTCAATTATTCTCTTTACATTATTAACCGGTATGGAAAAACCAAGCCCGATATTTCCGCCTGTAGGAGTTTGAATCCATGTATTGATACCTATGAGCTCTCCTTTAAGATTTACCAATGCACCTCCTGAATTACCCTGATTGATGGCTGCATCTGTCTGTATGTAGTTGCTGATCTCGGTTGGACCCTTTCTATCCTTGGCGCTCACAATACCTGCAGTTACCGTAAAATCAAGCCCATAGGGGTTTCCCACGGCAAGGACCCAATCACCAATGTGGACCTTATCGGAATCGCCTAAAACAGCGACAGGTATTTTGTCATCCTCTGCTTCAAATACAATGAGTGCAATATCCTGTCTGTAATCCCTTCCTACCAGAGAAGCAGTATACTTGCGCCCATCATGAAGGGTAATTATAATTTCGTCGGCTTCGCCTATAACATGATTATTTGTTAAAACATAGTTCTTGTTTCCAGCTTTTTTTACAATCACACCTGAACCCAGCCCGGGATTACGAAACTCTCTATCTTCCGGTATTTCTTCCGGATCGGAAGGGCCAAAGTTCCACGGAAAGAAAGGAGAGTCTTCATTGTTTTCTGTATTGGGAATGATCTGTCTTCTAATCTCTACAACCTCAATTTCTACCACAACAGGAAGAACCTTTTCTGCTACATAGCGAAAGGTGTTTTGAATTTCTCCAAGATCGGCCAGGGTCTTTCTAATCGATGGCTGTGGTGTTCTGCAGGAGAGGAAAAACAATAGCAGGGAAATACCGATCAGGTGTTTACTTTTTAACAGATGCTTTATTTTCATTTTTCTCGCATCCGGTGAAAATACTCTCCATGGAGTCAAATTTAGTTAAGATTTCTGTATAGTCTTCAAAGATTGCAATTGTATGTTCGAAATGAGCGGACAACTTACCGTCTGAAGTTTCGACTGTCCATCCATCATCAAGAATCTTTACATCGTCGGTACCTAAATTTATCATCGGTTCTATGGCAAGAACCATCCCTTTCTTAATTCGCGGATTGGGACCCGAACCGATATAATTTGGAATTTGGGGATCCTCGTGCTGAGAGAACCCTACTCCGTGCCCACAGAATTGACGTACTATACCGTATCCATGCTTTTTTGCATGCTGGTAAATTGCACGGGAAATGTCATGTATTCTGTTTCCGAGATAAGCTACGGATATTCCTCTATACAAGCACTCCTCTGTTACTTTCAGAAGCCTTCGCGCTTCTTCTGAAACTTTGCCAATAGGTAAGGTAACGGTACAGTCACTGAAATAGCCTGACAATTCGACCCCAAGATCAATACTTATAATGTCTCCTTCTTTCAATTTCCGGTTGTTAGGAATTCCGTGAATAACTTCCTGGTTGATCGAAGTACAAAGTGCAGAGGGGAATCCCATATAATTAAGGAAGGAAGGTTTAGCACCCCTCTTTTCTAAGATATTCTTTGCGGTTTTTTCCAGTTCTTTAGTTGTTTGCCCGGGAGCTGTGATTTTTATAAGTTCTTTTAAGGTTTCTACTAAAATTTCTGATGCATCCCTTATTCTGGCAATTTCGTAAGAGTTTTTGAGTTTGATCATTTCTGCAATTATTCTTCTGTTCTCGTCTTTTTATTTTGTGCACTCCTGGACGAAGGGGCGTTATCTAGAGAGGCAAAAACAGATTCTGCATCTTCTCCGTAAGACTCTTTAATCAATTCTTCGACAGATTTGGAGCTGTTGGATGTAATTGTAACCTTTCCCTGTGTTATTACTCCGGGTTCTACGATTAGTTTTGGTGTTGTGATATTACCCAATACCTTACCGCTCTCTATCAGGTTTACTTCTTCGGAAGCAGTAATATTTCCTATTAGCGTCCCGGCGATGGTGACTTTTTTAGCCACAATATCTGTTTTAACTTTCCCCGTCGGACCTACAATAAGTTGATCGTTTGTTCGAATATCTCCCTGAAACTTTCCTTCTATTCTGATAGACCCTTCTACATAGAACTTCCCTTCAAAGACCGATCCCTCACCTATCAGGCAATTAGAGATATCATTGACCTTTGCCATATCTTCTCCTTAAAATTATGCCGTTCAGCTTGAACCTATGGGTCGCCATAAATATTGTATTTCTTAATGATTGAGCACAATCTTTGGAGTACTTGTTACTCCTTGAAAGAAACCGTAGAACAAAGATATCATTTTTTATTGTCTCCTTCAAGCTGCTTTAATAAAAACAGTGCTTCCAGATTCTCCCGGTCCATATCCAATGCATACGAAATATGCCTCTTTGCTGCTGTAGAGTTACCCTTTGCGTACATAATTTTTCCTATTTTTGTCAAGACTATGGATCTTTTCTTCATTATATTTGATTCATGTATGTTTCCGGCCAGATAATCGTCAGCACGCTGAAAATATTCAAGTGCGGTGTCTACATCCCCTGCGAAAAGATAAAGAACTCCAAGATTATAGGAAGTCTCCCATCTGAAGTTCTGTTCCAGAGAAATCTTAAAACACTTTTCTGCCCGGTGGTATTCTCCTTTAAGAGTATAGATCAGTCCATAGAAAAACTGAACCCACTCCATATCACCTACGGCATTGCTGAAATTTTTTAGTACGATCTTTAATCCTTCCAGGTCACCCAGGCCGATTAAATACCACGAAAAATACTGGGCAAGAAGGATATTATCAGGATGTAGATTGAAAAGCTCCCATAATGAGCCTAAATACCTTTTCTCATTGTAGAGTCCTTCTCTGATTATTAATCTGAGAATTTTCGCATCTACATCATCCGGGTATTTCTTTAAGAAATTCTGTAGCTTCTCTTCGGCATTTTCTTCTCTGTTCTGCTGGGCAAGATACCATGAAAGGGTAAGAACCACTTCTTTCTTGTCGGGAAATTTTTCATAAGATAGCATGAGATTTTCAATTTCATTTGTATGGTCACCCCTCTTCTCTGCAATCCAGGCAAGGTTTAAATACGGAATCCACGAATAGTCAGGTGAAGCCTGGATAACATTTTTATATAAGTTTTCTGCTTTCGGATAATCCTTCTCAAGCATATGAATATCTGCTCGAAGAAGCAGTAGCTCTTCAGATGAAAGAGCTTTGTTCCTTTCCAGAGTTTCGAGAAGATTTAGAGCTCTATCGTACTCTTCGGCATCGTAAGAGATAAAAAACCCGGCTTCGGTGTAAGATCCAGCGGGTATATTCCCGAAAAAAACCGTATATGCCCTTTGAGGATTTCCTGACAATATCCATAAAAGTGAAGCATCCAGATACAGACGGGGATCTTTAAGCTTTCCGGCTGCTTCCTCAAAAACTTCAGGATTACGGGATGAAAGTGTTTCTCTTATTGCTGTGTAAATATCGCCGGCCTCGCTTTCGCCAGGGTCTGGTTCAACACCCATCCGAAGCAAAGCCTCGGCTTTTAGATTCGTATAAGTTTCAGAGTTAAGGTATTTTTTAGCCTCGGAATATGCTTTTTCGTACCTCCCGGTACGAAGTGAGGATAACACCGAAAAAGCCCTGATTTCTTCATTTCCAGGTAGATCTTTAACAGCCTTTGAAGACAGATCGTATAGCAGGGAATAATCTTTTACGCTTTCACACAAAGGGACTACCCTCTTGAAAACCATCAGCCAAGTATTGGAACTATTAGCCTTTTTGCCTGCTTCCCTTATTGTCTGTTCGGCATGAAAAAAGTATCCACGTGAAATTTCCTCATCGGCTCTTTGAAGTAAACCGGTAATGCTCTCTGCTCTTTTTGACTGGAGATAAAAGATAAAATACAGGGTTATAACGGCAATGATTAAAACCCCTCCGATGGAGGAGAGAATTAGTATCGTTCTTCTTTTCATTGAAACTCCGTCTGAACAACCTTTTTTATTCCATCCAGCACTCCGTTTACAAATCTATAGGAATCGTCGCCTCCGAACTCCCTGGCAATGTTTATTGCTTCATCGATAGTAACAGAGGGTGGAATTTCTTTCTGATACAACAGAGAAAAAACACTCATCCGAAGAATAGCCAGGTCAACTCTTGAAAGACGGGAAAAATCCCAGTTTTCGAGCTGTTTTTTTACGAGGGAATCGATTTCTATTAAATTCTCCAGTGTTCCTGTAACAAGAAGTCTTGCAAAGTAAAGAGTTTCTTCATCTACCTTTCTGTATGCACCTTTTAGCCAATCGAAACGTATTATTTCAGTTAACGGATTTTTGTTCATTGACCAGCTATAGATAGCTTGAAAGGCAATTATCCTCCCTTTATGTCTTGATCCCATTTCATTTCCCGAAACAGGACTATTTAAGATTCTCTTCGAAAATCTTTACAATGGCCTCTTTTTTCTTTAAATCTTCAACGAGTTCATTCACAGCCCTTTCGAATAACTTCTCCTGCTGTTCCGCAGTTTTTAAGGCAATTATTCTTTCACGTACTGTCTCCTTACTGGCTGGTGATACTGGATCATCCAAATTTAAAAATCTTCTGGGTCTATGTTCTGTAATACGAAGAATGTGATAACCTATATTTGATTCAATTACTTCTGTTATCTCTCCTGCTTCTGTAGAAAAAGCAGCATCAAAGAACTCTTCTCCAAGCATTGATTTGGCATTTCTGTCATTTATTGCCAGATATCCCACATCGCCACCGCGATACCTGCTTTCCTTATCGTCCGAATATTTTTCTACCAGTTTTTCGAAAGTGGATTCTCCATTTTCAAGTTGTTTGTGTATTTCGTACATAAGATTACGAGCCTTTCTCTTCTCCTCAGGGGTTAGATTTCTAGTATCTCTGTATATCTGACTGAATCGAACCATCTCCGGGTTAATAAAGAGATGGGAGTTTTCGTTATAAATATCCCTTATCTCTTTTTCTGACGGTTTCTCTACCTTTTCGAAAATATCCGCCTTTTTTATCCTCACATATTTCTGTATCATAAGCTGATCTCTGGCCCTCTTAAGGTAATCGTTCCAGGAAACACCTGTCTGTTGTTGAACCAATGTCCTAAGCTGATAATCGCTTAAGTTTAATCCCGTAGTACCTATCTGACTTCTAATAGCGGTAATTACATCCGATTCGCTCACACTTATGCCTTCACGTACTGCAGCCTGCTTGAGCAAAATTTCTGCAATCATATCTTCCAGTACCATTTTCTTATTATCAACCTTGATACCGTACGCCTCCAATTGTGCTATTCTCTCTTCGAGCTGTTTAACCGTAATTATCTCTTGATTGGTAAGATTGACAGTTGCTGCGGCAAGATATTTATCCATTAGTTGGGGAAAACCCGGACATGCAGTTAAGAATATAAATATTATTGGTGTTATTACTGAAAAAATCTTCTTAAAATCCATTATCTTTAAATCCTTCCTCCCATTTAAGGTAAACAACAACCGGCATAACTCGTTACTTTTTTAATAAAATTTTTTAAATTACAAAAAAGGATGTTTTTTTGCGTAAACTCTTCATATCTGTGTAATCCAGTTCTAAGCTCTTTTTTATATAATAACGCGCCTTTTCTTTGTTTCCCATATCAAGGTGCAATTCGGCAATTTTTTTATAAAGAAATGCATTAAGTTTCCGGGAAAAATTGTATTTAATTAAATCGTGTAAATACCATATCTGTATTTCGGGCTCAAGCGTTTCTGCCATCTTAAAACAGGCTATTGATTTAAGTTTACTAATTACCTCATCCATAAAATGACGAAAATAAGGTCTTTGTGTTTCATACTCGACTATTTTGGTCAACAAATTATAAGCTTCGATATATTTATTACGTCTCTCATACTCTTCTGCCAGTAGAAATGCGCAGTCCATGAAATCTTCTCTTTCCATATGTGTTTCTAAAAACCATTTATCCACCGAGGTCATCTGCTCGTAAATATGGATTGCCTCATCTTCATAATCGTGAAGCAAATCGTAAAAAACGAGTTTCGACTGACTTAAAGGGTCATGTGTTCTCTCTTTTAAAAAGCTTTGATAGTTGAACTCCTTTTTGTTTCTCAAAAAGGAAATTTCCCGATCATATTCCCGTCGTTTTTCGGGATTACTCAAAACGGTATAAGCCTTTATCAGAAGCTTCATTGCAGCGTCGTCAGAAGAGCTATTGTTGTTCCCGAGATCGGGATGAAGTTCTTTGGCCTTCTTTCTAAAACTTTTTTTTAATTCTTGAGTGCTGCAACAGGGTTCTACACCTAGTACCTCATAATAATCAATCAACGCGGTATCACTCCCTCTTTTGTGGAAAAAATTACTTTATATGAAGCCTTTTTCCCACTTCTTCTGCTTCTTCGGGAGAACACAGTACTTCGGAATATTTAAGAAACATACCTTCATGTTCCATGGTATTCATCAATTTGACAAGAGTCTTGCCGGCTCTTAACCCTTCCTTTAAGACATAAGCAAAGGACCTCTTTCCGGCAACAATACCGGCTGAAGAAAGAAACTTTGAGATTCTTTCCGGTATTTTTCCGCCAAAAGGAGAAACAGCTGCTGTTCCTACTGCAATATATTCGTAAATAGTCAGTTTTGAGTTGACATCTTTAAAACCGTCTATTAAATCAACATGATGTCCCTGGGCTTCAACACCTCTTGCAAGAGCCTTAGAAATATTAAGCAGTTTTTCACGGTTTTTATCCGCAAAAAACACAACAGCTACTTTCATTATTCTTCCCCGGATTACCGCCAGTAAACAACCACCGGCAAAGCCTAAGGCTTTGCAAGCCATGCAAGGGCTTGTAATTTCCGCTTTGCGGAAATTACATAGGTGGTTGTTTGCTCCGAAAGAAAGCCAGCGGTTATAGCCTTCAGTGTGTCCCACAGCCAGAAGACTTCTGGAGCACCGCCATACACAGTGGCTTTCTTTCGTAGTAAAATTAAGTTTCCTGTCTGCCGATAGCAGACAGGCTTCGCCTGCGCTCTTTCATTTTTGAATATTTTCTTCTTCTGCCTCCTCGGTCTTCCACCACTCTATCACTCTTCCTTCCTGGGTAGATTCTTGTCTTGCAGCCTTTATTACATTACCGGCTTCCGGAGTCTTGTTTAGCCATGCAAGACCAAAGGCGCAAAAGAAAAAAATCGTACCCAGAATTGCCGTGATGCGTGTTAAAATATTACCCGAACGGGGTCCTAGTGTGGCCGAACCGCCACCTCCAAAAAGTCCTCCCAAACCTTCGCCCTGCTCATCCTGAATAAGTACCACTGTAATCAAAAGTAATGAGGCAATTAAAAACAGTATTAAGAGTAATATTCCGATTATTCCCATCTCTTTAACTCCGAATCTCTTTTTTATTGATTGTACCTGGCAATAGGAACAAATGTCTCTGCGGCAAGAGATGCACCTCCTACGAGTACGCCGTCTATGTTCTCCATTGCCATAAGAGCCTTTATATTCGCCGGTTTAACTGATCCGCCGTATTGAATAACCATGTTTTCTCCTGCTTGCCGGGAATATATCTTTTTCAGGCTCTCCCGTATAGTAAAATGTATTTCATCTGCATCTTCGGGTGTAGCGTTTTTTCCCGTACCTATTGCCCAGACCGGTTCGTATGCAACTGTTATTTTATCAAGGCTCTCTTCCGGAATACCTTCAAACCCTCTTTCTATTTGAGCTTTAACAACAGCTACCGCCTCTCCACGGTTTCTCTGCTCAAGAGTTTCTCCTACACAAAGAATTACTTCCAGCCCACTCTGAATACCTCGGTGTACTTTTTTATTAATCAGCTCGTCGCTTTCTCCATATATCAATCTTCTTTCGGAATGACCAATTATGACAACAGATACACCAACATCTTTTAACAAGGAAGCCGATATCTCTCCTGTATGCGCTCCCCCGGAAGCCTCTGCCATGTTTTGAGCTCCAAGTAAAATATTGGTTCCTTTTACCACCTGATGTACTGTCTGTAATGATGTAAACGGTGGGGCTATCATAATTTTATGCTCACAATCGGACAAAGCATTTACCAAGGCTTCGGCGAGTTCCCTGGATTCTCCTGTGGTTTTATTCATTTTCCAATTTCCCGCAATAAATATTCTACGCATCTTTTCCCCTTTGCTGAAGGATCGCGATTCCAGGTAAAATCTTTCCTTCCAGAAACTCGAGAGAAGCTCCTCCTCCGGTAGAAACATGATCTATTTTATCTGTCAGTTTAAACTTATTTACAGCAGCCACGCTGTCTCCTCCACCGACAACTGTTCTCCCCTTACACCCAGCAACAAGCCTGGCTATCTCTAGAGTCCCTTTTGAGAAAGAATCGAACTCGAAGACCCCCATTGGTCCGTTCCACACAAGAGATCTGGCATTGATTATTTTATCCCTGACATTCTCTATTGTTTTTGGTCCTATATCCATGGCGACTTTATCATCGGGAATATCGATGCCATCCACATACTCTGCCTCGGCTTTTTCGGAAAACTCCGACGCCACGATATGATCGGTCGGGAGAATAATTTCGGCACTATCAGAATAACCGGCCTGATCTAGAAGTTTTTTTGCAGTAGGAATAAACTCCTCTTCTACCATCGATCTTCCGATTGAATGGCCTCTTGCTTTTAAAAATGTATAGGCCATCCCGCCTCCTATTATGAGCGTAGAACATAGAGACATAAGGTTCTGTAAAACCCCGATTTTTGTAGAGATTTTTGCCCCTCCAATGATTGCCACGAAGGGTTGTTCGGGTTTTTTTAATAAAGGCTCAAAAAAGGCTATCTCCTTCTCCAAAAGAAATCCTGCTACACCGGTAAGGTAACGCGCCACCCCCTCGGTTGATGCGTGAGCCCGGTGAGCCGCACCAAAAGCATCGTTTACAA
>QNBH01000008.1 GCA_003645645.1 Spirochaetota bacterium
ATTGCCAACTGGATAAATCCGTGTTAAAATAAGAAAAAACAAATTTGCATGATTTATTCGTTGAATTCATTAACTCTAAAATCTTTATTATCAATAATTACAGTGATAATCCCCTCTGGGATACCTGTTAACAAAAAAGGAGGAAAAAAATGAGTAACCTGATAGAGAGATTGAAGATTCCCTCGGATCGGTTAAACGATATAAACGCCGTCCTGCTCGATCCCGGTATGCGAGTGATTAACGATTTCCTGGATGTTGTTTCTGGGTATGGAACACCGGAAGAGATCAATTCAAAAGCTCGCAATGCCAGAAAGTTAGGTGTTTTACTCGATAAGGTCAGAGCCCGCAAACCGGAATATTTAACCGACCTGGAATGGATCAAGAAGAAACGTGATTCCGGGGCTTTTATAAGTATTACCGACTACCGACACAAGGTCCTTGGAGATAGGGTTGAGACCATGCAATTTGCAGAGGATTTCGCCGTAACCTTGGAGATAAGTGCTCTGCAATATTTTCCCTGGATACGTGTGGCAGCGGAGCAGGCCATTGAGAAAGAGATGCTTATGCCTGGCCGTTTTATCCGCGTACGCAAAATGAAGGAGCAGGAGGAAGACGGCGACCTGGCTGCCGTTGCCGCGGCCATGCAGATTATCGGTGCCAGCTATGTGGAGACCCTCGATACAAGGGGCACAGACGGCTCCAATATTCATCTGGGAGGGCCTGAGACTATTGCCGGCTATTTCGGTGGTGTTGGTCAACCAAACGATTATGCACTCAAGTGGGTAGATGAGTTTCTCTACTATTACACCAACTACGGTGTTTCCCAGGTTCTGAATGTAAATCCCGGTACGGTCTTTCTGGGCTATATGCTTCACCGACTGGGAGTGGATATTGAGTTTAAGATTTCTGTATTTATGGGTAACGATAATCCCTATGCCGGTCTATGGACACTACTGGGTGCCAAATTATTTGCTCGTGATGATGGGACTTCTCCTCTGATCGGTTTTAACTGGTCGAACTCGGTTAACAACAAAACGATAGAAATAACCGCACAGTTTCGTAAGTCCTGGGGGTTTGAAGATCTTGTAAGATTTGAACATCACATCACAGAGACTTTCAAGAGCGTGGTACGACAACCTTACAACAGACGGGCGGAGTTGATCGAAATTGTCGATCACATACCCAATATCTCGGCCAAGCACGAAGGAGGGGAGCCTGAAATCGAAGAAAAGCGCAACCACCCATCGGATGTGCTGGATTACTTTCGCGATAAGAGCGAGATCATCGATGCGGGAGATTGGGATGCTCTGCAAATAAACTTCCTGGATAAAATGGATTCCCTCAACAGAACTGCCAGGGCATTGACGGAAAATGGACTTTCCTTTGTAGCGGCGCAGAACCTGCATAAATAAATCAGATGCTTTCATCTCAAAAAACCCCCGCCGGACTATACTATATAGTGAGTTTTAAGCCAAGAGTTAAATAGATGTTGCGAGATACTCTCATCTAATGTAAACTTTTACAAAGGTATTTTTGTATGCTCAAGTGTAAGTCACCTTTAGAGCATTTAGTTTCATGGCGCAATAGACTTCAATCTCTTATTTTTCTTTTATCATCTCTTGAGTTTATTCATTTCTTATTTGGCCCCATTGGTTCTAAAAGCTCGGCAAAAGGTCTCTCTGATTTTCTTTTTCTTTTATTGATTCTATTTCATGTTTTATGGGGTATTCTACTTCTCTCTAAATCCAGGCGAAAACTTCTTTATGCTGTATTTCAATTTCCACAGTTTCTATTCTCAGTTTCTCTTATTCTATTCATTTTCTCGTTTGTTTATGCCCTTAATGCCAACATGGACTATGTTCAGCGTTTCCAGGCTACAGGTGGTAACATCAATCTTGCCCCGGATTCAACCACCGAGAGATTAAACTCTCTTATACGTTACTTACCATTTCTCCTGCTTAATGGTTTTGTCCTGGCATTTCTCAGGGTGGTAAAAAAGAATCTGGCTTTAAGAGCTGCTGGAGCTTCTGGTTTTATAGGGGTTTGGGGTCTTCCCCTCTGCCTTATCTCCGCAGGTTTTTACGCTTTTTCCTTCCCTTCTTTTTTAAGTCTCCAGGGGTTTCCTTATCTTGCCTATTTATCTCTGATACCGCTTTTTATCGTTTTCAATCATTCAACTTTCCGGAATGGGGTTTTCTATGGAGTTGTGTTCGGGGTTGTTCAAACAATGTTGATAAATTACTGGCTTGGTACCTTCAACCTTCTATCTCTCCAGTTTATAACCATCTATTATCTTATCATTTATACTATATTTATGATAGTTACTCTCTGGCTCCATCGTAATACGGGTAAATTTAACTTCTTGGTATTCCCGGCAGCATGGGTTGTGTTCGATTATGTGAGAACTTACGGTTTTATGGGATATCCCTGGGGTATGCCCGGGACATCCCAGTATGGTTTCATTCCCCTTATTCAAATAGCCTCTTTAACAGGGGTATGGGGAATAAGTTTTCTTGTAGTACTCTGTAATTCTGTGCTGTCCGAAGTCGTTAGCGCAATCATTGGTGACGGGCTTAAGGAAGAATCGTGGAATATGAAATCGCTCTGGAAGAAAATCCCCCTCCTTCCCCCTGCACTTTTTCTTTTACTGTTTCTCCTATCCCTTATCTTCGGATACACTAAACTAAAGCAGGAAAGCAATCCCCAACCAGAGCGAACAGTGAAAATAGCTCTAATCCAGCAAAATACAGACCCAAGGAAGCACAATTACGATCTCAGCCTTACAAAACTAAAAAGGCTTACCGACATGGCTCTTAAAGAAAAGCCCGACCTTATAGTCTGGCCGGAAACAGCCTTCGTACCAAACATTCGCAGATGGAGCAAAGAAGATCCTGAAAAATATCAGTTGGCCCGTCTCGTTAAAGAGTTTCTTCTCTATCAAAAGCAGACAGGTACATGGCTCCTTACAGGCAACGACGATTATCTGCTAAAAACAGATGAAATGGGTGATCAGGTCCGTCTTGATTTTAACGCCTCTGTTCTGTTTTCGCACATGGGACAAAGAATTGAAACATACCATAAGGTTCACCTTGTTCCATTTACGGAATACTTTCCCTTTAAAGAGGAGCTACCCTGGTTGTACAGACTTCTTTTAAACTTCGATATAAATCTATGGGAACCGGGGGAAGAACGAACGGTTTTCCTACATCCTCTGTTTAGCTTCTCAACTCCCATTTGTTTCGAAGACTGCTTTCCCGGAGAGATTCGAGACTTTATACTTGCCGGAGCCAATGTGATTATAAATCTCTCCAACGACTACTGGTCTTTAACGAGTGTAGAGGCAAAGCAACACTTTATAAACGCAGTATTCAGGGCAGTGGAAACAGGGAAACCGCTTCTTCGAGCTACTGTCTCGGGGCTTACCTCTTATGTGGATACAGAGGGCAGGCTTATAGAGAGCACACCTTACTACCAGGAAGCTTACATTACTGTAGATGTGCCCATAGAGAAGTCGCCTCCAACTTTTTATCTCCGTTTCGGAGACTGGTTTCCTGCGGCAATGATTATTCTCCTCGGTGTTATCCTCGAACTAAGTTATCTTTTAAATACTAAAGTTTTAAAACGAATCATAAGAGCTGTTTTTCGGAAAAAGCCCTTCGCTTAATAAGCTACTCATTATTTTTCACCAAATCATGGAACCTCAATATCAAAGAAATGACACCTGTTACAAAAAAATACGGATTCACCATGAATCCGATGGCAAAAGTTACAGTTTATCTCTCCCATGTGGGAATCGTGGGGATTAAGGGGATAGCTCAGAGTATGGGGATAGGGGTAAGGGGAAATTGCGTTTATTAATCCCGATGATTTATGAGTACTTCTTTCAAATGATTTTCGAGAAAACACAGCATCCCTTCCCGATTTAAATGATCGGGATTGTAAAAATATTCCTCTTTGTTACAAACAAGGGTAAAATCGTAAAAGGCTACATCATACTTATCCAGTACTTCCTTAATTTCATTATTAAACCGCTCTTCGTTTGGTATAAGCTCATAGAACTCTTTACGAAGAGGTGTTTTTATTACCATTACCTCGATTTTTTCGGACTGCAAATACTCAATCATCTGTATAAACTCTTGAATGTATTTATTAAAGAGATCTTTGTTAACTTCCTCAGGATAGAGGTAGTCTATCCGCTCTTTATCTACCCGTTCTGTGGGCTCATAGTTTTTCTCGAAGCTCTCTTCATCTTCCGGAATATCTGGTTTAAAGCGATCATGATTATTTATTTTAACGAAACCTGATATATAATTTAAGGCAACTTTTATGTTCACTCCTCTCTTTACACTGTATGATAAGAGCAACCTGGCCAAAACCGGATCGAAAGGAGCTCTCCTGTAAAGGTCTACATCTTCGATTCTCTCGCCCTCATTCCACATTCTGGAATAAAAAATAAATGAATCCAGGACATAAAGAATATTCTTCGTTTTGTGCCTGGTAAGAAAATATTCAATTATAAGCCGGTTAAGAACAACTCCTGCACCGGGCATAGAGAGGTTTATGATTTTTGTATCGGTTTTTTGCTGGATCTGTTCTTTCATGTCTTTAAAGGTAAAAGGCATGGCATGAGAGGAACCTAAAATAACGTAATCATATTCAATAAAATCGGCGTCTTTTACTTTAAAAAATCTATTCTCCTCTCCGTATTTATAAACCAATGTCTCTGACCACCAGTAAACTCCTGCATAAAGAATGAGCCCTATCACAGTAAAAAGTAAAACTCGTATACCAAAATTCTTCATTTCTGTATGGCTCCTTCGTTAAATATTTTAAAATTGCATATAGATAAACTGTTGTACTCCCCACTTTCCCAGAATGATCAATGAAAAAATAAGCACATAATGAAAAGCCCATCTTACAGCCAGAGGTTTGGTTTTTAACCTTTCCCACACGCTCTTTCGTTCATCGATAATTTCGAAGATGATCAATATACCTATTAAAGCGAAGGAGATTAAAAGCTCGGGGGTAAAGTTATAAAACTTTAACAGCCTGGGAATCAGTTTTGCCCTTTTGCTAATATTACTCAGCATGTTAAATCCGTCTTCAATGGAGTTTACCCTGAAAAAGATCCAGGAAAAAAGAATAAGATGGAAAGTAAAGAGTGACCTTATTATGTTTATAACCGGATTGTCTTTTAGAAAGGGAACTGTATTCCCTATTTTCTTCCATAAAGGAGAACTTCCGACCGAAACCCACTGGTAAAATCCGTTTAAAGCCCCCCATATCATGAAGGTCCAGTTTACCCCATAGCCCAGTCCCGCATGCCATAGTCCGCTTATCACAAATACAATCATCAAATTAGCGTAATGTCTGGGTACACCCGCACGGCTACCCCCAAGTGGGATATACAAATAATCGCGGAACCAGCTCGCCAGCGAAATGTGCCATCTCTTAGCCCAGAACTCCGAAGGGGATTTTGAAAGATAGGGACGACGGAAGTTCTCCATAAGCTCGAACCCCATAAGTTTTGCAGCTCCCCTGGCTATATCTGTATACCCCGAAAAATCACAATATATTTGAAATGCGAAAAAATAAATTCCAATAATAATATCTATAGGAGGAGCATAGGCTGGTTTGCTGAAAACATTGTCCACAAAGGGAGCAATTCTGTCAGCAATAACCACTTTCTTAAACAATCCCAACAGGATCAGGTAGAAACCCATACTTGCTTTTTCCTGATCAAAATGAATTTTTTCCCTTAATTGGGGCAGGAAAGTACGAGCTCTTTCTATAGGACCTGCGAAAATCTTGGGAAAGTAGGATACATAGAGACCGAACCTTCCCAGATGAGGTTCTGCCTCCATGTCTTTTCGATATACATCAACTATGTAGGTTACGGTCATAAAAATGTAAAACGAAAGCCCGACCGGTAAAAATAAGTCTGGCTGAGGTATAGAGGTATTTAAAGCACTGTTTAACTGTTCTACAGCAAAATCTGCAAATTTAAAAACAGCTAATAATCCAAGGTTTATTAAACAACCGATACCCAGAAATAATTTTTTTCTTCCCTGATCTTCATCTGCGTGTTTTATTCCCAAACCACAAAAGTAAGCGACCAGAGTAGAGATAACCAGAAGTAGCGGCGGAAGAAGCTTCCATGACCATGATATGTAGAAATATAGACTTGCAATTAGAAGCCATGTCCACCTGTATTTATGGGGGATTATAAAAAAAAGAACGACAACAACACCCAGAAAAAGCAGGAAGGAAAAAGAATTAAAGAGCATTTTCGCCTCCTTTTTCAAATAAAGCAGGGAAACAGGAAATGTTTCCCTGCCTGTGTGATGTTAGTTCTGTTCGGCCCAGTCATTAATAAGAAGGAGGAAGCTCTCTTAACTCCGGTGGCAAACTCTCCTTGGGAATAGGTGCATTCGCAGTAAGATAGTGAGCAAGTGTATCCCACTCCTGCTCTGTATGTTCTATTATATTATGATCTCCGCTGTGGACCAGCAAGTTGTACCATGCGACATAAGTTCTTCTTTCCAGCATGGCAACATTTATGGGATGGCATAATGTACATCTTTCCTCTGCTATCAATCTGCCAGATGGAGGAAGAGTATTCACATTATACCTTCTGGGGAGTTTATTTTGAGGAATAGGCATATTTATAGCCAAATAGTTCACCAGGGTTGTTACTTCTTTATCGGATAAACCCGATAGAGCTCCCTTGTCTGAAAAGTACTTCTTCCACTCATCCTGCGTCCTTTTTGTGGTTACAATATTTTTTATATCATCGCAGTTCTTGCATTTATCCAGCACCTCAAGGAGGATATCGCTTCCCCCTTTTGGCATAAAGTCGTAACCCTGTGCAAAAAGCACTCCGATTACTGCTAGAACAATGATTATAGTAATTATCAATTTTTTCCTGGCGCTTTTCATCTCTAGTACTCCTTTTTATAATAGTTTTCTAAATTTTATCACCACCTGCGTAATATAAATCTGTATAATCGACTTTTACTTCCTGATTTTCACTCACCTCTGTTTCTTCACCGCTCTCGGCCTCTTCGGCCTGTTCGGAACTCTTCTCTCCATCAACATCTTCCAGAGAGAAGACTTCCACTTCTATTACTCTTCTGGCTCTTTCCCTTGGAAACTTTGTTTGCCTCAGCCTGTCGATCATGTAACTGGTTTTTTCATCATAGAATTGTTCCATACATTTTTTACAGACCCGTGCAGGAATATCTTCTATAAGTACAGGTTTTTCATTAAACCATAAAAACGTTTTCACCGTATCCTCATAGGTTAATGAACCGCAATAATTGCACCTAAAATCTCTTGTTTCTTCCTCTCCCATAAACTTCGTTTCCTCTATTCTTAGATTTTATCTAATTAAACGAACTGTGGAGAAAGATATAGACAATCCTTCCCCACAGAATTGACCGAAGATAGATTTATTTTTACTTTCTAAGTAACGCCTTGGCTGCCTCATATACATGAGTACCGTTGGGTTTCATGTAATTGAACATCTCGGGTGCACCGGGAGGTGGGGCGTCCGGAAAAGCAATTCGTTTGAACTTTACCCCATCTGTAAACTCTGCTATTCTGGCAATTACTTCGGCCCCCGGACAGAGGGTGTACTTTGACTGGTCAACCGTTAATACCCTACCCGTCTTCTTTGCAGATTTTACCAGCGTTTCTGTATCCATGGGATTGAGGCATCTCAGATCAATCGTCTCCACGCTTATACCATCACCCTGGAGTTTTTGAGCACCTTCCATTGCTGCGAGCATACCCTGGCCTGAGCTTACTATTGTCAGATCTGAGCCCCGTGTTCTAACAGCGGCTTTCCCAATAGGAACCTCGTAGGGAGTATCGGGAATATCGTCTGATAGTGCACGGAAAGCACTGCCATTTAGGTATACGAAGGGATCCTTGCTTTTTACCGCGGTAATCATTAGCCCTTTGGCATCATAAACTGTAGAAGGAATCACCGTCCTTACCCCTGGGACATGGGCGTACCAGCTATCAGCCTCGTAGTCCGAGTGCTGCCCTGCCAGCCCAGGCCCCTGACCAGATATATGTATAACCCACACTGCTGGAATCGTTGCCTGACCTCCGGTCATATGATGTAGCTTTGCTGCATGTTGACTTACGATTTCAAAAGGATAGGGATTTGCCATGTACATATCATGCCAGTCAATGGCTATAGAGCCCACCAGTGCTGCCCCTAAAGTGGCACCTGCATACCACATTTCATCGAGACCCGAGTATCGCACCCGGTCCTCTCCGTATTTTTTTGTTAAATCTATCGTAGGAAGGCCTGGGGCAGTTGCTATGGGTGTGGTTGCTTCATACCAAAAAATAAAATCATCTGTCCCCAGTTGTTCTAATGCCTGTACAATGCCTTCCATTTGCGCATAAAACCAACCTTTCATCGACATTTCTCATACCCTCCTCTAATTTATTAATCTTATCTAAAAAAAATCATAAAACGCACACCCTGACAGATCCTCATTAAGCGTACGTTTTCCAGGGCGGACAATCTGCCAGCATTCTGGGAAGAACAGATTCCTCTTCAACAAACACATGTCTTAAGCCATCCTCCGCCCTTGGCACCGGCTGAGCCTCTGCCCATCTAAAGGCATCCCTTATCTCTGCCTTTACCTCTTCTTCCAGTGCATCTGCCTCTCTTTCGGTTAACATGCCCGTCTGAACAAGTGTCTTCCTGTGTTTATCGATTGGATCACGGGCAAGCCACGACAGGAGTTCTCTGTCAGAACGATATCCGAGGCCGAAGGACCCGAGTTTTCCCGGTTCGGCTCCCCTTACTCCAAAGTGATCGTAATATCTGTAAGTTTTACACTCAATCAGAGTAGGACCTCTCCCGGCTCTTGCCCGCTCTACCGCTGCTTTTACGGCATTGTACACATCGAGTACATCCATTCCATCCACAACCACACCAGGAATATTATAAGCAGTCGCCATGATCGCTATGTCATCGACATTGATGCATTCTGAAATGTGCTGTCCTCGTGCATCCAGATACTGGTTGTTCTCAATTACATAAACCCAGGGGATTTTGTGGGTAGCAGCCTCGTTCAGTGAAATATGGAAATAGGGAGTTGTAGCGTGAGCATCGCCTCCGAAAGTAAGCGCCACCTGCCCCTTTCCTCTGGCTCTTAAGGCATGGCCTGCTCCAGCCCCGTAACAACAGCCTGGACCCACAACACCATCCTCACCGAGCATCCCCACATCGGCCTGCATGATGTGCATGGAGCCTCCATAACCGTTGTTGGTTCCGGATGCTTTAAATATTATCTCTGCCGCCATTTTCCTGATATTTGCACCCTTGGCAATTGCATGGTGATGGCTTCTGTGGTATCCTGCCATCCAGTCGTCTTTGTTCAAGGCAAAACAGGCGCCGACAGCACATGCCTCATGACCCGGCGAGCCGTGCATATATCCGCGGAAGCCTTTCTCTGTGAGCATCTTATCGGCTACCGTGCGGTCATACCATCTGATCTGAAGCATTTTCCTCTGCATTTCGATAAGCTGCTCCCTTGTAAGTCTTTCGGGCCAGTAAATGTCTCTTTCCAGTGGTATTTTCGATACAGGCTCCTGCTCAGGTGTAGCCAGCAATCTCGTCCCGGTAGTAAATAAGGCAACGCTTGCTCCGGTTACCCCAAGACCCTTCAGGAAGTTTCTTCGGGAAATAAAGCCCTTTCCCTCTGCTTTAACTTCCTCTACAGTTTTTTCGATAGTGTCAGACATATCCATAGACCTCCTCAATAGAGATTTTTACCCTCCTCCGGCGTGTAGCATTGATTGGCAAAGGCAAAACCGACCGGTATAAGGGCATTTTTCTAACCAGGATTTAAAAGGAAATTTTAAAGGTGTCCTCTGCCAGATTAGCTTAATTTGTGTGCTAACTCTTTTAGACTCCCTCTTTCGCTGCCTTCCCTGCTATTTAAAAGAACTGTCTGTGTTGAATTGCTCCATTTGGGATTTTTTGGAGCTGATAATAAGTGTAATTGGAAATGGTCGTTATACCAGAGTATTGGTAGACTGCCATTCCCGTAAAGGTAATTTGATAGAACTGCGGGTGTTTCTTTAAGATAGGACTCATACGAAGAAAATAAGATCTTCCCATAATCCCGAGAAATTGAAAACAGCTCGTTCTCTTCTTTTACAACTTTCTTCTTTACATTAAGAGTTTCAAGCATAAGTTACACTTTATCCTTTTAACTCCTTTAAATACAAATTATATACCATAAAATTCACTTTGTCAATGGATTTTCCTATGAAAATTTCAGAATGATTAAAAAGAATTTAATAGTTAGACAATAAAGTATGGATTTTAGAAAGGACATTTTTCAATCTGTCTCTTAAGCACTTTTACTGCTTCCCGTAAAACTGTATCGTACTCCAGGTCATAAATTTTTGAGATGTTGTTTTTAATAATTTCTTGATAAGATTTTTGTTCATCCTCTGTAAGTTCATATTCTTTCACGATTTTATGCGGCGTAATACCTACCATATCGATGTTTGCATCCGAAGGAGTAAAATAACGAGCAGTGGTAAGTCTGAATCCTCCCGGGCCAAGTGGATTGAGCCTTTGAACAGATCCTTTCCCGTATGTTTCCTCTCCTATCAGGTATGCTCTTCCCCTGTCCTTTAAAGCACCTGCCAGTATTTCAGAAGCAGAAGCCGAACCTTTGTTAATAAGAACTACTATTGGTATATTGTAAGAAACCTTTGTTTCTTCACTTGCCATGAAATCCATATTCTCAGAGGCTATTCTTGACCGTGTGCTTACGATAATCCCTCCTGAGAGAAACAGATCAGCCGTATCCACTGCAGAGCTAAGAAGGCCGCCGGGATTGTTTCTCACATCGATAATAAGGGAAGTGTATCCTCCTCTCTCGAAGTATTTAAGAGCTTCCTCTACCCTATCAGGCGTAAAAAGGGTAAACTCAGTGATTCTCAAATAGCCGATATCGGGCGGAATTATAGCTTTTTTTACGGTCGGCACTTCTATAATTTCACGGGTTAAGACTACATCAAACTCGATATCTGCACCCCTAAGAATTTTAATTTTTACTTCAGTCCCGGGTAAACCTCGCAGTTTATCAATTACTTCATCTGCAGTCATATCAATAGTGGACTCCTCTTCAATTTCTATTATCAGGTCTCCCGGCAAAATTCCAGACCTGTGAGCAGGAGTCCCTTCTATAGGAGATATCACACGCACATAGGATGATTCTTCCTCCCTGTTTAAGCTAGGATTAAGTCTATCCCCTTTTATTTGCTTGATAATAGAGATGCCTATACCGCCATACTTACCCAAAGTGATATCTGTAGTTCGCTCCATATCTTTAGCATCCAGATATGTGGAGTACGGATCGTCCAGGCTATCTAAAAGCCCATGTAAAGCCCCTTCTAGAAGAGTTTTCGGATCCACCTCATCAACATAATTGTTATAAACGTACCAGAAAACCTGTTCCAATAGATTTAGATAATCATCGGCGGAAAATCTTTCGTAATCGATTGTATAGGCAGGGACATAAAATCCATCACTACCAGCCGGTCCTATGCTCCCTAAGGAACGCTCTGGTGGCTCTGCCAGAGCTATTGAAGAGAGGGATAGTAGAAAAATTAAGAGGAGCAATACCCTGCTTATCTTACTGATTTTTTTCGGTTTCTCCCTTGCTCTCTTCATCCTTACTTCCTTCTGTTCTCTCTGTTTCCTTCTCTATTTTTGCTTCATCTTCTACTTCTTTAACACCTTTTTCAAACTCCCTCTTTGCTTTTCCTATAGACTTGGCAAACCTTGGTATTGCTGCTCCTCCGAACAGGAGAACAACAACTCCTGCAATTATGATTATCTCTGTTGTTCCTAACATAATGTTTTACCTCCAAATTAAGTTTATTGGTCAACCGGTTTTGTTAGAATCTGATTCATAAGAAGATGGTGGTTTGTGATCGGATTCTTTAGATTCTGATTCGTTGGAAGCAGATGGGTTCTTTTCTGTATTACCGGATTCTTTTGATTCCAGATTGCTCCCTACCTTTTCGATCGAGCTTAACTTTATGTTTTTCTCCATTTCATCTACAATTTTTAACATATCGTTGTAAAAGCCGGTAATTTGTTTGTAAAATCTTCCTATTTTCCTGAAAATACCTGGTAAGTCCCTGGGATTTATAAATATTATAATAAGAATGAGGATAATTATTATCTCCCAAAATCCAATTCCAAACATGACCCTTACAAGAAACGAAACATTTAAACTAGCAAAATGAGAAAAATCGGGACTATACCAAGTAGTATAGTATAGCAAGATACCAGTAGTCAATTAAATGCTCTAACCTTCTTGTCAATTTCCCTCTATCAGGCTATTATCTCAAGTAATCCTTCTTGTGTCTTAAAAAGAGGAACATCAAGTTGAGTAAAAAAGTACTTATCCCCTACTTCCTGGCTGGATCGGGTCATTTTGCAATAGCACAGGCAATCGAGTATTACCTGCGAGAAAGCGGAAAAGATCTTGAAATCAGGTTTCTCGAACCGGGAGAGGAGTTTAAAGACAAGAGACTTAACGACTTTTTCAAGCAGGCATGGAAACTCATCCTCAAGATGCGCAAGGCACCCAGGGAGATACTTTTTGGTATCGACAAGGCGGTACCTTCCCTATCCTCATTTATAAACGAGCAATATTTACGTACGGCAATATTCAAGGGTATGGGCTTTCTGGCCGGCTACAGGCCCGATCTGATCATTTCGACTCACTGGGGATGTACCCAACTGTTTAACGAGGCAAGAAAAAAGATGGAAATGGATATCCCGCTCTTCTCTGTTTTTACAGAACTTGCGGGCGGTCATAAACTTATAAACTGCGGTGCCGACCTCTATTTTGTTATGACCGACGAAGCCTTAGAAGACCTTATGCGATTCGACATTCCGAAAGAGAAAATCAAAAGAGTTAACTTTATAGTACGTCCCCAGTTCGAGTGCAATAAGTTATCCCGGAAGGAGGCCAGAGACAGGCTCAATCTCCCCGATTCCGCCTTTGTGCTTCTTTTCAGCATGGGCGGAGAGGGGATAGGTCCTGCGTTTCAGTATATTAACAGGTTCCTGCAAATATTCCCGGAAGGTAAAATGCTTAGCTTAACAGGAAGAAATGAAAAACTCACGAATGAAATTAAAAAAAAGTATCAGGATGAGGGGATTTCTGTTTTTCCCTATCGCGATGATGTGGAAGTTCTTGTGGCTGCATCGGATGTGCTTGCCGGTAAATGCGGAGGCAGTTTTTCCACCGAAGCGATAAAAACCAGATCACCTTTTATCATCACCCAGATCGGTGCTCCTAACGAACGGCCGAATATGAAATATATAATAAAACATAACTACGGATGGTATACTTCCTCTCCAAGAAAGTTCGCAAGAATACTCGAACAAATCCATTCGGACAGATCCTGTCTGGAATCGGTAAAGCGCAATCTCGATAATGTGCCAGAGGAAAACGGTGCTTCAGAAATAGCTTCCTATATTATAAGCATAATCCTATGAAAAAAATAGAAATAGCTCTTTATTTTTCACTGGCAACAGCCTGCATGGTGATTTTCGTATATCTTACTCCTCCCATTTTGGAAGGAGAGGCTCTAAAGCACATCTTCTTATTTGAGAACCTGGCAGGCGATCTTGCCGTTTACCTGTGGCGTTTTATTATCTCTTTCCTCTTCCTCGGGCTTATTCCTTTTTTGGGTGCAATCGTCCTGGGATACAACTTTAAAACACTGGGATTTACCCTGCCTTTCTCATTTTTAAAAAGTAAGCTTTTTATTCTGCTTCTTTCTGTCGCTCTCCTGATTGGTATCGGAGGCAGGCTTGATCCCAATCTTCAAGGATACTATCCATATTCTAAGACGCTGGTTTATCTCATTAAAGATAAGGGCTTCTATTTTTTGCTTCATGCCCTTGCTTACTTCTTTTTATACTATTTACCATGGGAGTTTTTCTTTAGAGGATTTTTAATAATCCCCCTGCTGGATTTTATCAATGCCGAGGAGCCTTCTATACGATCTGAGAATCGGGGCTTTCGAGTCACCTCCTCTGTCGATAAAAACATATCGGGTTATGCTGTAGAGCCTTGTACACTTGCCGTTGCCTGTGTTCAGGTAATTCCTTCTACACTTCTCCATTTCGGCCATCCCATAACAGAAACTCTCGGTGCAATCCCCGCAGGTATTCTTTTTGGTTATCTGGTGTTAAAAACCCGGTCCATCCTCCCCGGTCTTATTCTGCACGGTCTGGTGGGCATTGCCCTGGACATGAGTATTATCTTTATAAATTAATGTTGACCCAGTAATTGGGCCACTGTTATTGTATTTTTAACTACCATTTCGTGTTGTAGTTTTACTACGAAAGAAGACCGATACCATAGGTGGTGGCCTTCTTTCGGAGCATACAACAAACTAAGTAATTTCTGCAAAGCGGAAATTACTTATCCCTTGCAGGGCTTGCAAAGCCTTAGGCCTTGCCGGTGGTTGTTTACTACGAAACTTCTTAAAGGATGGAAAATGAGCGCTTACAACAGAAGGTTCGTTCTTGTAACAGGAGCCTCAGGCTTTATCGGAAGACACCTGGCACGGGTCCTTATGGAAAGAGGCTACTCCGTACGAGCGGTATACAGAAGGGAGAACCCTCCTCTCATGCTCAAAGAATTGGAAACAAAAGGTGCAGAACTTCTCCGCCTGGATCTATCCGTAGGTGAGAATCTGTTGAGGGCGGTTTCGGGTGTTGATCGGGTAATTCATGCAGCGGCCATAGCATCAGACTGGGGAAAGTACGAAATCTTTCACAAATACAATTATGAGATGGCCATAAGCCTTCTGGAAGCGTCAAAGGAGAGCGGTTGTTCGGTTTTTGTGTATTTAAGCTCGGTTTCGGTTCACGGTTTCGGTAATCATGTGGAAAGTACCGAGGAAGGACCTTACTATCCACCGGTAAGTTTTTATCAGGAAACCAAGAAAAAGGCAGAGGACTATGTGCTTGCGCAAAATCAAACAGGATACGATAAAGAGGGAAACAAACTTTCTGGAAGAGCTCTTAAGACAACTGTCATTCGGCCAGGAAATGTATACGGTCCCGAAGATGGCACAACGTTTTTCCCCATTTTCGAAGCAATGGAGAGGGGGATAATGGGATACATCGGAAAGGGGCATACCCTTACCTGCCCTGTTTATGTAGAGGATCTGGCAGAAGCAGTTATCCTTGCCATGGAAAAAGAGGAAAGTGCAGGAAAGTGTTTTAACATAACCGGCGGAGAGAGGGTTACATGGAGAGAACTGCTTAAGTACTGTTCGAGCTTACTTGGCTGTAAACCTCCTGTGTTGAGTATTCCCGTACCGGCAGCCTTTTTTCTTGCCCATTTAATGGAGTTTATTTTTAAAATGATAGGAATTAAATCTGCACCCCCCCTTACCCTTTACAGAGTCGCCCAGTTATCGCACAACTATCACTTTAATATTTCCAGGGCCGAAAAGTTACTCGGGTTTAAGCCAAAAATCCCATGGAAAGAAGGGTTTAAGAGAACTGTATTAGACTACCTTGAGAACTACAAACCGGTAGAGAAATCCCTGTAGCATACATGAAGACTCCGTCCCTCTGTGCAAAGGGCTCCAACATAACCGGGAAAGGGATCTATATCTCTAGCTATCCACGAGCCGGCTGAATAAATATCTCCCTCGGCACTTATCAAAATAGAAGATAGACTTTCGTCTATATCCGTAACGGCTACTCCCTTTGCCTTTGCCAGTGCCTCAATACGACTCCATATACGGAAAAAACGGGAAGTCCGGTCGTCAAATATTTCACCCGCTTCGATGCCGGCTCTTTCTTCAACAGAAAAAAACCGCTCAAGAATTGCATCGGCATGTTTTAAGGGTCTTAGCTTCTCAAGATCAACACCCACCTCTCTATCTACACTAACTGCCACCAGTGCGTAATCTCCACTGTGGGAAAGATTGAAGTGGATTTGTTGTTTACAGAAGAAAAGGAGAGGTTTCCCCCTCTCTCCTGATACGAACTGTATTTCCCCCGGTTCTTCTTTTATGTAACTGCTCAGTATCTCTCTTAAACAGCCACGTGCTGCCAAATAATGCTCGCGTTCTCTGTAAGAATAGAATCTCTGCGCTCTTTCAAGCTCATCTGCAGAGAGAAGTTTTTTAAGTCTTTGAACCTCCCTATCCGGCCGATCCAGAGAGACCCTCCAGAGATGGATCGAGTTGTCTTTACTTCCTTTCGGTGATTCCATTTTCATCTTTTATTTTATCGATCTTAAGTGATCAGAACAACAGGGGATTTTAACTTTCCCACTTCCTTCGACACACCTGAAAGCTACGTTCGAAAGATCCGGAAAGACAGAAAGATATGATCTTGATTGATTCAGATATTATAATATGGTTGTTGAGAGGTGAAGCGATTTATAAAAACAAATTTTCTATTGCAGTAGAACGTTTTAAGGCTCAGGTATTTATTACTCCAATACAATATGTGGAAATTATTGCCGGGGTAAAAGAAAAAATCGATACAGAGATTTTCCTGGATTCATTACGAATAATAAATATCGATAAGGAGGTAGGAAAATTAGCCGGAGAGTTTATGCGACTCTACCGTAAATCACACAATGTGCATGGTGCAGATTCAATTGTAGCTGCTGTTGCAAAAATACACAATTGCAAATTGTGGACTAACAATAAAAAGCATTTCCCCATGCTTGCGGAAGAGGAGTTTTATACAGCTTGACTTTCCATTCAAAACGGTAATTACCTGCTCTCCTGCAAAAAATAGTATACAAACATTTATTTTACCATTAAAATACCAAATGTTATGGATATAAAAGAACTCGTAAAAAAAGAGAGAGAGCGTATTGTTCAAATCAGGCGCGACCTTCACCGTATTCCCGAACCTGGTTTCAAGGAGAAAAAAACATCCAAATATATTGTGGATTATATAAACCGGCTGGGTTTTTCTGCAAAATCTGAAATTGCCGGCACGGGGGTTATGGCATTACTCGAAACTTCCAGACCCGGCAAAACGCTCATGTTCAGGGCGGATATGGATGCGCTTCCCATAGAAGAACGGACTGGACTGCCCTTTTCTTCCGTCCATCCCGGGTTCATGCACGCCTGTGGTCATGACGGTCATTCGGCGATGGTACTGGGCGCTTTCACCATTCTATCTCAAATGAGTGATAGACTTAAGGGGAGTGTTAAATTTGTGTTTCAACCTGCAGAGGAGGATCCCGGAGGTGCAAAGCCGATGATAGAGGCAGGGGTGATGGAGAATCCAGGGGTGGATTATGTTGCAGGTTGTCATCTCTGGCCCTTCATCCCCGAAGGAAAGGTGGGGGTAAGGGCAGGAGCCGTCATGGCGGCAATGGACAGGTTTGATCTGGAGATCAGGGGAAAGGGAGGTCATGGAGCGATGCCTCATCTGTGTGTGGATGCCCTGGAAGTGGGAACCCAGGTGGTAAGTGCACTACAGCGTCTTGTAAGCCGCAAAAATAATCCTCTTAAACCTGTGGTACTTACGGTGGGGAGTTTTCACTCTGGAGAAGCTTTTAATGTAATTTCCGATAAAGCCGTGATGAGCGGTACCACCAGGGCTTTCGACTACGATGTTTGGCATAACTGGCACAAAAATATGGAAACCGTTATTAAAGGGATCTGTGAAGCATCGGGGGCACAATACCTGTTCGATTATAAGCGAGGACATCCCCCTGTCGTAAATCATCCCGAGATGGCGGAGCTGGTAAGAGAATGCGCCGTTGAGGTGGTAGGATCCGATAATGTTATAGAAGCTGACCCGACAATGGGTGGAGAAGATATGGCGTATTTTCTTGAAAGGGCTAAGGGTTGTTACTTTTTTCTTGGTACAGGTTTTGAGGGATGTTCCCTGCTTCACAGTTCCGGATTTAATTTCAATGAGGAGGTACTGCTTTCGGGTGTAGAAATATATTTACGTCTTGCCCTTAAACTGCTTTCATAGAGCAGGAATAGGTAGATTAAGACCTTGACAACAGGAACATTTATCTGTTGAATTCTCCCGCAAATTGGTATCAATTTACCGGACTAAAGCAATAGTATTTCCGGTATTAGAAATACTTCAAGAAAGGGGTTTCAGTGTATAACAATAGAAGGGTAGTTATTACCGGCCTTGGTACCATAAACCCGATCGGAAACAATATTAAGGAATACTGGGACAATTTACAAAAGGGTAAATCCGGTGTAAGGCTGGCGAAAAATGTTGATTTAAGCGATTATTACGTCAAAATAGCCGGAGAAATAGATCTTCCCGATGTTTCTCAATACTTCCGATCCAAGAGAGACCTGAAGAGGCTCGATCGCTATATTATACTTGGTCATGTAGCAGGATGCCAATCAATAGAGGATTCAGGGGTGGAAATACAAAAAGCACCTGAGCGTTACGGGACGTTGATTGGCGTGGGAAAGGCAGGGCTTCTTTCCCACTGGGCTAATATACCGAGGATATACAACGATGGCATGCACTCCTGTCCTCCTTATTACATAGTTAGTGGTATTCCTAATACAGGAACTGCCTTCTTGGCCAAAGAGTGGGGGCTCCGTGGTCCATCATTTACAGTAAGTTCTGCATGCGCAACCAGCAATCATGCCATCGGCTTAGCAGTAACTCTAATTAAAAGCGGGATGGCCGATGCCATGTTCGTAGGAGGGGCAGAAGCTATTATAACCAGACCCGCTTTTGCAGCATTCGGAAACATAATGGCCATTTCCGACCGAAACGATTCACCGGAAACCGCAAGCAGGCCTTTCGATGTTGACCGTAATGGTTTTGTAATAAGTGAAGGAGCGGGTGTTCTGTGCATTGAAGAACTGGAGCATGCCCTTAAAAGAGATGCCCATATTTATTGTGAGATAACAGGAGTGGGTTTCTCCTGTGATGCATACGACATGGTCGCCCCCCATCCGGAAGGCAGGGGAGCATCCCAATCGATGGAAATGGCGCTAAACTCTGCACAACTTAATCCGGAAGATATCGGACTAATAAATTGCCACGGTACCTCTACTCCCATTGGAGACAAGGTGGAAAGTGATGCAATAATTAAGAGCTTTGGTAATTACGGTACAAAGGTTCCAGCCCACAGTACAAAATCAATGACCGGTCATATGATAGGTGCAGCAGGTGCAGCAGAGGCAATAGCCGCCATCATGGTCTATGAAAAGGGAGTCGTCCATCCTTCTATTAATATCTTCAATCAGGATCCGGAAATAAGGCTGAATGTGGTAAAGGAACCTATGGAGAATAAAAAAATAAATCATATACTATCGAACGGATTCGGATTCGGAGGGCAAAACGCTTCGATAGTTTTATCTCGATTCAGAGGTTAGGCATGTAACATGTTGCTAAAACCCGACTTCTCTTCCCTCTCTGTGGGATTTATATATCCCCTCGAGTATAATTCTTAGAATATTTAACCCGCTTTCAGCAGTGGTGCCTTCATCCTGCTTCTCTTTCCCCCTGATGCATGAAATGAAATGGGCAAGCTCGTTTTTGTAACCCAGAGAGGCGTGTTCATCCACTGCAGGTTTGGTCCATCCGTGGGTAAAATCTGCCTTTTCCACGGCGTAACCGTACCCTTTCCTGGAGTAGGCCGTTATGGGGCTGCCGAAGGTAAGATCTATCCTTAAAAGTCCTTCTGAACCGTATATCTCTACAAAGCTGTCCATTCCACCTGTGGTAATGTAGTTTCCTTCCACCGATACTTTTACTCCGTTTTTATAGGTAAGGATCCCTATCCCCCAGTCTTCTCCTTCAAAGTTTTTGTGTAAAAGATTATTCTCGCCTCCATCGGAACACCTTCCCATTATTTTTTCGGGCATTCCCAGAAGAGAGTAAAAAAAGCCGATAGGATGTACTGCCAGGTGTATCATGGCCCCGCCGCCGCAGTATTTTAATTTCTGCGCATAGATGGAATGGGAGCCACTGTGGCACTCTTTACCCCGATAGTAGAGTGGCTCCCCGATCCCTCCTTCTGCGATTATTTCTTTAGCCCTTACCAGAGCAGGGGCAAAAATCCAGTCTTCTGCATAGAAGAACATCCTGCCGGTTGTTTTTTGAGTTTCCACGACTCTTTTACCATCTTCTATGGTTACAGCAAATGGCTTCTCACATATAACATGCTTCCCTGCCTTCATGGCTTCAACGGCTACTTCGGTATGCATATAATTTGGAAGGCAGATATCCACAACATCGATATCGGGATCCTCCAGCATGCTCCTGTAGTCGGTATACCCCTTGGGAATTCTGAATCTTTCCTGGAAACTCTCCAGAACCTGCTCGTTTCTGCTGGAAACGGCGATAACTTCCGCATCGTCTATCTCTTTAAGACACTCTCCGTGAAACTCTCCTGCAAACTTAGCTCCAATTATGCCAACATTTATTTTTAAAGCCACGACTCTCCTCCTCCAATCATTTACTTCTTAACCATTGTAATAGCACCTCGAACACATAAGTCAATACAGGTAGAGCAGCCGGTGCATTCATCCGGATCAATTACAGTAGTCGTATCTCCAGGATGGGTTATGGCACTACAGTGGCCGATATTCCAGCACAACCCACAGGCATTGCACCGCTCCTTCTCCACTACCGCGTATCCTTCGTGGATCCTCAATTCAGCGGCAGAGGCAATATTTTTTAGAAGCAAATCTCTGAAATCTCCTATCTTTCTGTACCCCATCTCCTGCATATATTTTTCTAGCTCCTCCAATAGTGAAGGCATCCAGTCGAATCCCCTGATTATTGTCTCTGTACAGATCCAGATCGCATCGGCTCCAACCATTATCTGCCGGACAGCACTCTGCAGATCCGTAACTCCACCGGAGCCGATTACAAAGGGTTCTTTACCCAGATAATAGCGCATCTCGTAAGTATCTCTTAATGCCAGCGGCCTTATCCACGGGCCAGAAAGACAGCCAAGGGTAATCTGATCCTGCAACCTGTAGATAGATTTCATGGGCTCATATATATCGATATCCGGTATTCCAAGCCTGTTTGCAGTGCTTCCCACCGCTGCTGCTCCGGCCTGTATGGAAGCGTAGGCCGCCTGTGCTATTTTACCACCCTCGGGAGTTAGCTTGACTATAATGGGGATATTTACCGCATCCACAATAAGCTTTACCACCCCGGGTAGCTGTTTGAGGTCGGACCCCAGAGTGGCACCCGTAGCCTTTGTAGAAGGCTCCCCGGTAGTGGTAAGATTAAAGGACATATTCGGACAGCACATGTTAAGCTCTATGGCCTGGGCACCGGCATCTTCGAACCTCTTCGCAAGCACTGCCCATCCCTCATGCTCCTCTCCGTCGTAGGTTATGGTGGGGAAAATTACCATCTCTTTGGCTACTTTCCGTGCCTGCTCCAGAAGCTTCAGGGATTGATCGGCCGTAAGTCGGGTTTCTGCGGTAAAAATGTGAATCTTCTGACGTCTCAGCCATCTGTACCTCGGAGGTAGATTGATGTAAGGAGCAGGATCAATGGCAAGCTTTATGGATGCTCCCCCCCATCCATTATCTTCTGCCTTTCGAATCTGTTCCAGGTTCTTCATCGTGGGGCCTGCTCCTACGATGAAAGGATTCCTTAGAGTAAGGTTACCCATTTTAACCGATAAATCCACTGCCTGTGTCATCTATTTTATCCTCCGGTTAAGGAATAAGTTCTCTGTATTTATTCTCTATCCGTTTAAGCTCCCTTTTCTGCTCTTCTGAAAGAATGGGCTCTTTTTCTTCTGCGATAATATTATCTACATAATCGACAGCCCTGTGCTTGAGTGTATCCCTCTCTCCAGCTGATGATCTCTGCTTTCGTACCAGGAATCGTGGTTCAAAAACGCTTCCCCGAAAATACTTAAATGTTTTCTCCGATTGAAGGTAATCGCCTGTAATTCCAACTTTGCGTATCTCATCCAGGGAGATGGTTTCATCGTTTACCTCAAAGCCGAGTAGATACTTCCTTGTCATCCCGACTATTTCATTATCTATAACCGCCTGTACGGGAGAGATGGTCTTCTCCGATTCGAGCTGTCCCACTCCCCATATAACACTGACCTTAGCCTGGGCATGGGCCAACGCCGCCATCGCTTTCTCCAGGGCATTCTGACTGTCAAAATGAAGCGAGTCCGTGCACATCCATGATACAGAGGGCAGGTGGTAATACCTGGCCATTTCCGCACCTGCTACAGCCAGCATTATGTTCTCCGGTCCTCCCGTTACTGCGAAGCCCGAACGCATATCCATCACATGGGCAAACCCCAGATTGAAGAAACATGGCCTTCCCTGCTCCATTACCTGATTTATCACTATGCCGCTTAAAATCTCTGCCGTTCCTACGGTTACGGTACCCGCCACTGTAACAGGTGCGGTTGCACCTGACATGGGCTCTCCGTTTACCGTACAGGGAACCCCATGACCCGCAGTTGCCTTGAAAAGTCCCAGAGCCAGAGAAGTCCATCTCAATGGGCCGTGTGCGGTGAAACCAACACTGAAAACAGGATAATCCCTCAAGTTTCTCTCCCCTGCAAGTACCTTTCCCATCTCAACCATGGCCTCCCCGCCTTTTGGTGTGAAGGAGAGGGTTCTTAAATGTTTGGAGGTGTTTTCCGCCATAATCCTCAAGCCCACAAAATCCCTGTGGGAAGGTTTCACATCCTCCAGGCTGGTTCCTACAACCGCATCGACCTCAGAAAGAGAATCGATGACTTTTGCAAAATTCCCTAAATCCTTTGTTTTTATGTGGCGGAATCCCTCTCTGTCCGAGTAAAAGAGCGCTGCTCCCGTCCAGAAAAGGGGTCCACCCTCCGGAGTTACGGTCCATATATTCCCCCTCCTGTCCGCAATGGGGAAGCTCTCCGGTGCCATTCCCAGGTACTCTTCCACCATTGCTCGGGGGAAACGTACATCCATGGGACCTCCTCCCGGTTTTGCCCCGCGTGAAAGGAGGGCGGAAACCAACTGCTCATCCTCTACCCTTACACCGGGGTTTTCCAGCAGGCTTTTCGCGGCATTATCTATAAGTTCTCTGTCATGATCTGAAAGCATAATTACTCCTCAATTCCGAGATAGGCCTTTTTTACTATGGGATCTTCGGCGATTCTCTTCCCCTCACCCTCCGCAACTATCCTTCCTGTTTCCAGCACATAAGCATAATCGGAAATGTTGAGGGCTTTCTGAGCATTCTGCTCTACAAGAAGAATCGTTAGACCTCGATTGTTGAGTTCTTGTATCATATTGAAAATTTCGAGTACGAGTTTGGGAGCCAGACCCAGAGAAGGTTCATCCAGCAGGAGAATCCTGGGATCGGACATGAGAGCCCTTGCTATGGCAAGCATCTGTTGTTCCCCTCCGGAGAGGGTGCCTCCGTCCTGATTTTTTCTCTCTCCGAGAACCGGGAAAAGTTCGAACATGCGTTGCATATTTTCTTCGACCTTCTCTCCCCCCTTTAATGTATATGCTCCCAGAATCAGGTTCTCCTGTACCGTTATGGAAGGGAAAATCCTCCTGCCCTCCGGTACCTGGACTATGCCTTTCTTTACTATTTCTTGTGGGGGAATAAGAAGACTCTCACCATCCAGTTTTACATTGCCTCCGGAAGGGATTACCATACCGCTTATGGTGTTTATTGTTGTGGATTTACCCGCACCGTTGGCTCCAACCAGCCCTACAATCTTTCCGTCAGGGATGGTTATGGAAACATTATCCAGGGCGGTGATTCCACCGTAGCAGACAGTGAGGTTCTCAACCACAAGCATGGCCGCTAAACCTCTTCACCAAGGTATGCCTGAAGTACCTCCGGATTTTTCTTTATCTCTTCCGGTTTTCCCTCTGCAATTTTCAGCCCGAAATCGAGCACATGAATTTTACTGCAAATATTCATAACCAGTTCCATGTGATGTTCTACAATTATAATCGAAAGTCTCTTCTCTTCTTTTATTTTATATATCAGTTCTATCAAGTTGTGAATTTCTCTGGGGTTTAGCCCCGCAGCAGGCTCATCGAGAAGAAGAAGGGAAGGTTCGAGCATGAGTGCTCTTGCCAGCTCAAGCCTCCTCTGAAGCCCATAGGGAAGACTATCGGGGCGTTGCATTGAGTATTTCTCAAGGTGAAAGTATGAAAGGTAAGAACGGGCTATCTTTTCTAACCTTTTCTCCTGAGAGACCACCCGTGGCAATCTAAACATCTCCTCCCATGTACTGTACGAGAGCCTGGTGCCTCCAGCCATCATAAGGTTTTCCAGTACATTTAAATTGTGAAAAAGGCGGATGTTCTGGAAGGTCCTGGCGATGCCAAGCCTCGTTATACAGTGTGAGGGCAGGCTTGTTATCTCGGTTCCATCAAAGAAAATACGCCCGGAATCGAGTGGTTGCACCCCTGTAATTAAATTGAAGGCCGTGGTTTTACCGGCACCATTCGGGCCTATTATCCCCGAAATCTCCTCTCTTCCCTGCACCATGGAGAAGTCCTTAACCGCGGCTACTCCTCCGAAGCTCTTGGAAATGGAATCCACTTCAAGAAGAGCCATCTTCAATCCTTCCCCTTACGCGGTGCGGTGTGGAAAGATGGCAGGATTCCCAACCATCGTAAGGATAATTCCCAATTTCCGAAAAGACCTCTGTGTCGGAAAATGACTATTACGATCACAAGAAGGGCAAGTATCACATCTCGCCACACGCTTGCAAACCTGAAAACCTCGCCGAAAGTATAATATAAAATAGAAGTTAAAAAAACTCCGGAGAGGCTGTTTAATCCACCTACAAACACGATAACTATAAGCTTTGCAGACTCGAGCCAGTCGAAAAGGTTAGGTTCTATAAACATTATATTAAAGGCATAGAGGGCTCCTCCGTATGAGCATATTACAGAGGCAAGAACAAACACCTTCATCTTGTGCCCGTACACGTTTACTCCCATTGACTGAGCGGCAAGTTCATCATCCCGAATGGCGATACAGTTCCTTCCGAAACGGCCGCCTTTTAAATTGCCGATCAGGAAAACAATGATTACCATGGAAACAGCAATCATGGGCAGGCCCACCAGTTTAGGCATACCAGCCACCCCGAGAGCACCACCTGTCAGTTGAGCCGTCCAGAGGAGAAGAGCCCTCACCATTTCGCTGAACCCAAAGGTAACCAGCAGGAAGTAATCCCGTCTCAATTTGAGAGTAGGCAGCCCTACTATAATACCTCCCACCACTCCCATGAGTACCGCCAGAAGAGTTGCCAGTGGAAAGGGGAAACCGAAACGGAGGTAGGTAATCGAAGCAGTATATGCGCCAAGCGAGATAAATGCACCCTGACCGAGAGAGAAGAGACCGGTTAGCCCGGTCATAAGGTATATTCCCATAACAAAAATTGAGTAAAGCAGGGTTACCTCTGCTACTTTTGCATAAAAAGCCATGCTAAAACCTTATGCCTTTATAGTGTATAATTTTCCTGCAATACCCTGCGGACGAACGAGAAGGAGAATTATTATACCTGCATAGATAACAATTGGTGTAACGGCAGCTCCGAGCTCTGCAATAAGCAGAGATTCCACTACCCCGAGCAGTACACCTGCAATGCCACCTCCTGTAAGACTACCCATTCCGCCTACAATGGCTGCAATTATCCCCTTTAATATAAAACTTCCAATAAAGGGTGTTACCGTATAGGTCATACCGAGAAAATAGCCTGTTATTCCGGCGAGCACTCCTGCAATGAAAAAAGTAATAGAAATTATAAAATCTGTATTTATTCCCATGAGTGAAGGAGTCCAGATATCCGAAGAAGCCGCTCTGATGGCAATCCCCTGTTTGGTCTTTCTTAAGAAAAGTGTCAGCCCCAGGAGCACAAGTGCTGAAATAAAAAGCATCATCAGATAGGTCTTTGAAACCACCAGTCTGCCGATATGAAGGGCGGTTTTTTTTATAAACTCCGGATAGGGGTAATAATCGTATCCCCATAAAGCAGAGAAGAACTGCTGTACGAGCATGGCTACGGTGATTGAGTTAACAAAAAAATAGGTTAGAGGCCTGCCCTTGATTCTAATAGGTCTGAAAACAAGCTTCTCTACCAGAACACCAACCACGCCACCCAGAAGAGTTGTTGCAAGAAGAGTTATCCAGAGGCTGCCTGCTACCCTGGTAGCTAAAAAGTAACCGAGGTAGGCACAGATAGCCACCACTCCTCCGTGAGAGAAGTTGGAGAACTTTAAGACGTTAAAAATGATACCGAAGCCTACTGCCATCAGGGCATAGACTCCCCCAAGAGAGATACCGTTTATCAACTGCTGGAAAAAGATATTTAAATTCATGTGCAGTTAAAACAGTATAAACGACGTTACCAAAAGTGTCAATCAAGGGTATTCCTTACAGTTCCGATAATCGAAACGCAGTTGTTGTTAATAAAACTTGATTTTAATTCATCCGTGATATAAACTTTAAAAAAAATCAATCAGGAGGTTTTTATGAAAAGATTTTTTTACCTGATGCTTTCACTGGCAATTATTCTTCTTTCGGCAGGAATGGTCTTTGCCGAAGGAACGAAAGAGGAAGCAGGGCCGATAAAAATCGGGATGTATGCAGACCTTAGTGCAGGAACGGCACAATGGGGTACCGATGCAGAGAAGGGAGCAAAACTTCGAGTAAAAGAAGAGAATGAGAAGGGTGGGATTATGGGTCGAAAGATCGAGCTTGTAGTCTACGATTGTAAAATGAGCCCCACCGAAGCTGTAAAAGCGTATACACGGCTTGTCCAGGAAGATAAAGTCTGTGCCGTGTACGGCTCACTTATTTCCAATACAGCCCTTGCAGTCTCTCCTGTAGCAGCACAAATGAAGGTTCCAGTAGTCTCCAGAGCCATGGATGAGAGAGCAACCACTCCCGGATTCGATCCCGATAATCCCGAGAAGGATATTCCGCCCAACCCCTATTTCTTTCTCCTGCAACCCTCCGCTTTCCAGCAGGCAGCGGTAATAGCGGGATATGCCATCGATGAGCTTGGCATGAATACTTTTGCCATGCTCTACGACGAGGGGAATGCGTACGCAGTCTATCTGGCAAAGGGATTCGAATACTATGTTAAGAAGAGAGGAAAACAAATGCTTGGCTCTTTTACCTTTCAGGCTGGAGATATGGACTATAAGGCTCAATTAACAAAAATTAAATCCTTAGGGCCTGACGGTCTCTTTATCCCCAACTACGTTACCCAGAACGCCAATGCTGTAAAGCAGGCCAGGGAGCTCGGTCTCGAGACAACTTTCCTCGGCAATAATTCCTGGTACAAACCCATGGATGAGGTAGCCGGAGCAGCAGCAGACGGTTCCTACTTTCCCAACAATATATCCATGGACGATCCTTCTCTTAAATGGTTTTTCGATACATACAAAAAAGAGTGGGGTGAGGAGCCGAGGCTGCACTCCTTTTCCGGGTATGACGATGTGGGGTTTATCATCGAAGCTATAAGAAATGCTCAATCGACAGATCCACAGAAAGTACGTGATGCCATGGAGGCGACACGACAGTTCGAAGGCACAATAGGAACCATCAATATCGATCCGAAAACCCATCGTCCTGTTAACTTACCGATGTCAATCCTCTATTTCGATGGCGCAACTATAAAAACTGCAGAGCTTAAGTATCTGCCCAAACCAATTGAGTAGCGTCCGGTGTTCCGGATCCTGCACGGATGGAAGTCTTTTGTAATGGCGAGGGATACCTTGACCAATTTATCATCAGCGGATATATACATTGAAAAAGCTTTCATTTCCGGTAATAATATCTAAAAAATTAGCAGGGCAGGCCTGATTAAAGGCTTGCCCCTGTTTGCAAAGAGAACCTTGAAAACGGAGGCTCGATGACTCTTAAATCCTACATTATGGCGGAGCTCGAAGAGATTAAGAGAGAGTTTCTCGATGCACTAGAGGGGCTGGATGATGACACGATAGGCAGGTTTTCTCCGAAGGGACACTGGCCCATCGCATGGATAGTACAGCATTGCTGTGAGAACTACGATAAGTGGCTCTATAAAAGTCTAACCGGTAAATACTGCCTTCAACACGATCTGTTCATAACCGCTCGTCCTATCCAGCCTCCCGATCCTGAGGCAAAATATCCGACCATCGATACGCTGAGAAAGAGAATCGATAAAGTGCTCTCTTCCATCATCGAAGAGATGAAAAAACTTAAAGATGAGGATCTTGATAACAAACTCCACGGCGAGGAAAGCATCGTCCTTGGATGTTACAGGGTGATAAATCACACAAACTCTCATTTAAGGAACATCTGGTTCATCCTGGGAGAATTGGGAGTGGACAGGTGGTCGGAGCAGAAACTGGTTTTTCCTTCAGCATAAGTAATATCGGAGGGTTTATACACCGATTTTTATCGGGAAAAATGGCTGTACCACTCCTCTTCCAGCATACTCATTATGTAAGGGCTTAAGTATCCCTCCTCAAATCTACGCGCATCCCGGAGAAGACCCTCCATTGTAAATCCTGCCTTTTTGTAACAGGATATGGCCGGGTTATTGTAGTCAAAAACGAGAAGATCTATCCGATGTAAACCCAGCTCCTCAAAACCCACTTTTAATATTTTCTTTACCATGAGTGTACCCACCCCTTTACCCCTCCACGCAGGAGGTCCCACAAGTACTCTGGAAAGGGTGGCCGATCGATTGCTCAGGTCTATGTTGTTTAACTCAACATGTCCAAGAACTTCTCCCTGGGGGTAAACAACAGCTTTGAAAATCTTTCTCAAGGGAGGGTTTGAGAGAGACCCTTCAAGGTATTTCCCGAGTTGTCCTTCTGTCAACGGAAAGGTGAAAATAGGACCGGCCCACCTCATAAGCAGTTCGGCCGAATCTATCCACCCGATCAGTCTGGAAAAATCTTCCCGCTTGAAAGGTCTAAGTTCTACCTGCATAAAGGCTTACTCTCCTTTTAACACCTCATCACATGCCTCTTCCAGCACACCCAGGGACTCCTTAAGAGCTTCCTCTGTTATTACAAGCGGCGGAGCTATTTTGATACACTCTCCGCCAACCCCGACCGGTGCAAACATTAAAACCCCTTTATGGAAGCATCTCTCATTTATCATTAAAGCTGTATCGGGGTCGGGCTCCTTCGTTCCCTTCTTAACGACCTGAATACCTGCTACCAGTCCCCTGCCCTGTACACAACCGAGGACATGGGGATACTTGTTCCTGATTCTGTGCAGCTCAGGTATGAGAATCTCCCCCATTTTTCCGGCGTTTTCGGTGAGATTTTTTTCTTTTATGATTTTAAGATTTTCTATAGCAGCTATTACGGGCAGAGGACTTGCTGAGTGGGTGGAGGTCATGGAACCGGGGGGATATAGATCCATTATCTCCTTCCGCCCTATTACCGCAGAGATAGGCAGGGATGATGATATACCCTTACCGCAGACTATTAAATCCGGTTTAACATCGTAGTGTTCAAAACAGAACATTTTCCCCGTTCTGCCGAATCCTGCCTGTATCTCGTCAAATATTGTTAGAATATCGTTTTCTCTGCAAAACCTCTCCAGTTTTTTTGCATAATCAAAGGGAAGAAAATCGGGACCTACACCCTGGTATGATTCCGTTATAACACAGGCTATCTCACCGGGTTTAACCTTTTTCTCTTTAAGGCTCCTCTCAAAAAGCTCGAAGGAGGTATCTTCATTCTTAAAACCGTCCGGGAAAGGCACCTGAACGAAGTTTCTCCCCTCATCCACCAGCCACTTTTTAAGACTCTCAATACCGCCCGCCAGTTGAGACCCCATGGTACGACCGTGAAAGGCATTTTGAAAGGATACAACATACTTCCTCTTCGGCCCGTATTTCTCCAGGGCGTATGTTCTGGCCAGTTTCAGACTGTTCTCTATGGCTTCACTTCCGGTTGTAAGCAGAAAAACCCTGTAATTACCGGGTTCGGGTGCAAGCTGCTTGAGAGCCAGAGTAAGCTCTCTCCTCTTTTCATGGGCAAACACATACGTGGAAAGAAGAGGTTTTCTAATGGCCTGCTTGATAGCATCTACTATCTCCTTTCTCCCGTGACCGGCGTTGGCTATCAACACCCCCGACGACCAGTCTATCCAGCGGTTTCCCCATTTATCCCATACACAGAATCCCTCCGCCTTGTCCCATATAACGGGAGGTTGTCCCATCATTGACCTGGGTTCGGATTTCTCCAGATCCCTGAATATCGGTAGTGATTCCGGTACGGGAAGTTTTGTTTTTATTATACGGTATTTTGTTTTTACATGTGCTACTTCCACCGGTTCGAGATTGTACTTAGCCATTCTATTTTCCTCCTTCCAATTCAACATGTGGTGTATCTCCATAAACGATTCCGACCGGACGGCCATCCTTTTCTATGGATATACGTGCTGCTTCTACCACCAGCTCGTTAATGTAGCTGTTGGCAGGAGTGGCGATAATACCTTTATTATCGATTTTAGCGATAATCTCCTGTCGCCTTTTAAGCGAGCTCTCATCATCAAGCCCGGAAACCTCCTGCTCCATTCTGTACATGGAGCCGATATTTGCCTCGATAGAGTCAAATCCGTATCCTATGGGTTTAAATCCGTCCCCCTCCCATGGGACCAACCTGAAAAAATCCGGATTTATATAGTTGAAGTGAGACCCTGCAGTTCCTATCCCTTCCAGATAACTGTGGGTTACCCCCCGGAATTGATCGTTGTGTTTGATCATTCCGCTCTTACCCTCTCCTTCACAGAAGAGCGTAAGACACTGCTCGTTGCTACCCGCACCCTCATCGGGATACCCAAGCCCATCCGTTACGGTAAGGAGTGCACCGTTTTCGTATCGTATTCGTCCATTTGCCCACATGTATCCCTCTTTGCCGTTGGGGAACTTTCCTTTTACGCCTGCAACAGAGACTTCCACCGGTTTAACACCGGTTATAAAGTAGACCAGATCTACATAATGGCATCCCACGTAAACGAACGGGTCTGTCTGGTCACAGGTAAACCAGTTCTGAAAATTGGAGAAACGGTAGTAGTAGGGCTCTATCATTTTGGCCTCTCCCATCTTAAACTCTCCAAAATCTCCTTCTAAATAGTGTTTTCTGGCCAGGAGAGACCTTCTGTCGAATCTCTTATGATACTCCACACCCACAAAGAGCCCGCGGTCGAACGCCTTTTTCTTAATCTCTTCTGAATGGGAATATTTTAATACCAGGGGTTTTACACATAATACATGTTGATCAGCCTCCAGTGCATCCACCACCATTCCGTAGTGAAGCGGATCGGGTACAGCAACTATCACACACTGGCGAGGTTTCATCTCTGCAAGCACATCTTTGTACAGCTCCGGAAAGTTTCTCGATGACGGTTCGTTAACAGAGGGATGTGGAAGAAAATCCTGTCCGGGGAATGCCATACTGATCTCTCTGTTATCTTTAAGCTCTTTGAGGGGAGCGCTGTTCAGGGCACAAACCCGAATGTCTCCTACAATGCCCATTCTCTGAAGATGATAAACAGAAGGAAGAATGAGGTCTGCCGTTATCATCCCCCCGCCAATAATTGTAATATCGATTCTGTTTCCCATATTTGCCTCCGGGTTCAGTTGACTTTACACCACCAACAGGTCTAAAATATTTAATAACACCTTATGTTATTATATTTTTGCCGAAAGGTCAATACAGAACATGCTTTCAGATATTGCAAATATACACGAAGGGAACCGTCACCGGATCAAGGACAGAGAGAAGGCTCTCATATTTCATTCGGTATTTTCCGGCACAGCCTCTACACGCAAGAGCCTGGCCGAGAAACTTACAATAAGACCCACCACCATATCCAGGGTTGTGTATGAGCTCCTCGAGGATCGTATTCTCATTGAGGGAGAAAGGAAAAACGTCGGAAGAAAGGGAAGGCCGGAAAATATTCTTCTACCAAACCTGAACAGGTTTGTCGCCATTGCAATTTATGTAGTTTCAAGGGAAATGAAAGGAGTGATGATAAATCTGGGAGAAGAGATTCTCTCCGAGAGAGCTTTCTATCTGGATGAACACAGTGATAATGATAAAATTTTTCAAAGCATCAAAACCATTACCGATTATTTAGCTCCCTGCAAACCAGAAGGTTCCGAGCTTCTCGGTGCAGGAGTCTCTCTGCCCGGAACCGTAAATACACGAGAGATGAGATGGATATCAGCTGCCCGATGGCCTTCACTCTCCAATCTCTCCCTTGCAAAGCTTCCCCTCTTTACAGGAACAGAAGTTTCTCTGCACCGCGGACTTGATGCGGAGCTGGAGTATCTCCTTCTTAAAAGGGGGGGATATCGACAAGGGGGAATTCTGCTGTTTCACTGGGGATTCGGTATCGGTTCTGCCTATGCCCATAACGGTACCGTTCTTAAGTCGAATATCGGCAGATTCGGAGAAATCGGGCACTGCAGGGTTAATTATGCCGAAAATCCCGCCTTGCAGCTTAAAAAATGCAGTTGTGGCTCTTACGGATGTCTGGAAACAGAAGCCGCACTGTGGGCAATTCTGCCCCAGATACGCAGTTTTTATCCGGATGCACCGGAAGAGGAGGTGGAGTTTGCAAGGTACATAAACAGTGCACAATCAATCAAAAGGTCGATAGAGACCATTCCTCTGTTACACCGGGCATTGAGTTTCGTTATTCTGGGTCTCGCCAATATTAACCAGATATTTTTCCCGGATAAAATTATCCTCTACGGGCCTTTTTTCCAAAACAAGGGGCTTTTCGATTTTTTTCTAAGGTCATTTCTAAAGGCAGTCCCCTCCTATAGCAGGAATACACTGGAAGTGGAACTCTTAAACGAACCCATTCACGGGGAGATTTTCGGGAGTACGCACGCCTTTTTCAAGAAAGCCCTTAAAGAACTACTCATAGCCAGATGGGAATGATACTTATCTCAAGTAAGTCTGTTCACAGTCACTTTTTTCTGCCTAGACTAATCCTCTTAAAAGTCCTCCGATCTGCCGGAGATTGAATAGAATTATATCCCGGAATATAATTACTCGATGGACATTGTAGAATATATATCTCCCGATCGTATCTTTTTTCTTAAAAACACAAAGAAATTACCGGCAATACGGGAATTGATCCAATCTGCCTGTAAGACTATTCCCAATGTGGATCCCGAAGAAGTCTTTCAAATCGTGTGGGAGAGGGAGAAGCAGGTAAGTTCTTGGATAGCAACGGGAATTGCCATTCCCCATGGACGTATTCCCGATTTGGGAGGATTTTATGTTGCCATTGGAAGAAGCAAGGAAGGGGTGGAATACGAATCTACCGATCAAAATCCTGTCAATCTTATGATTCTGATCCTGGGTGATTCGGGTGAACCAGACCATCATATCATGTTACTGGCTGAGGTAGCCCGGACCATAAAGATGGAACAGATAAAGGAGATGATTCTCTCCGCGGGTACAGAAAATGAAATCTATGAAATAATACTTAACCGTAATCGCCTGATTCGTGAATCCCAGAGAGGGCTGTTAATCGATATATCCGGCAGGCTTCTGTCCCACGCCGTGAAACTTGCCTCAGAGCTGGATGCAAACGCAATTATACTCTATGTCGACGCCATGGCAGATATAAAACAGATCGCAGAACTTAGATCCCCGATTCCTTTAATTCTTATTGCCCAGAGAGAATATCCGGAGTTACGTGAAATTAACACTGCACACAGTTTCTTGAGGATACCTTTCCCTGCCCTGAACCGAACAAACCAGGTAAGTATGATAATTTTGTTCGCCCTTTCCCAGGGTCTAATCCGTCGTAATGACCGGGTGGTCTGCCTTTTCGGTACTCCCGACCCGGCCGTAATGGATAACCTGATGGTTATAGATGTCTCCCGGGAGATCCCCATCTTTCTCCCCGCTCATCCCACAAGCCTTCTGGGTGATGTGAAACCACCGGTACTGGAGAAGGTTCTTCACCTTGCCACTGCCATTTCTCTGGAAGGAAGAGAAGGCAAGCCAACAGGAGCTTTTTTTGTTCTTGGAGATTATGAAAATGTACGACAGATGAGCCATCAGCTAATAATAAACCCTTTTAAAGGATACAAGGATGACGAGAAAAGCATACTCGATCCAAGCCTCGAGGAGACGGTGAAGGAGTTTTCCACACTCGACGGTGCCTTTCTCGTAAGGGGGGATGGAGTCATCGAAGCTGCGGGTGCTTACCTGAGGTTTCCGAAGGCAATAGCGGAACTGCCTTCAGGTCTGGGAGCCCGCCACGCAGCAGCAGCAAATATAACCGCCTATACCAGGGCTCTCTCCGTTGCGGTTTCACAGTCAACAGGCAGAGTAAGCCTTTTTAAATCCGGAAGGTTGATAGTAAACCTGGATAAGCCCAGGGCTTAAGCGGATAGGTCGGGGAAATAAACCTCCCCTATGGTAACACATGTAATCTTCCCATCTACGATTGCCTGGCCTATCATTCTGGCAAAAAAACCATCCCGGTCCAGGCTCTTTGCAATCAGAAGCACCTCTTTATCAGGAAGTAGTGGTTCCATAAAGACAGCCCCTATAACCCTGGTAGCCCTGACCGCTACAGGCCTGGCATCATCTTCAAGTACTTCGGTATTTTTGGTGATAAAATATGTGAGACACAACCCCAACTGGCCGATCATCTCTATCTGAAATGAACCAGGATATACGGGGTAATCGGGGAAATGCCCTTTAAAAACGGGGTCTTCCTTCCGCATATAGCGCATACCGGTTATCAGCTCTTCCTCCAGAGAAATACCGGTTATTCTGTCCAGAAAAAGGAGTGGTTCTCTGTGAGGTATTAGCCTCTTTATATCTTCGTTCCGGAGGTCGAGGTTCCGGGGGAAATTTTCCAGGGGAAGAATTGGTTTCTTTCTGTGTTTTTTAAGAAGTGATTCGTATTCCATATTATTACAATAGTGTCACCCATATCGCGATCTTCGATCGCAACTGAAAGGCCGAAAAGCGATGTGCTATGGGTTTCGGTAGTTTTTGTTTTTTCGCGTTTAAAAATTTAAGTAAAAAAACAAAATCTCGACTGTACATAGCATAAAGAAGTTTGGTATCATGTCAAATTTCAAGAGCCTCGCCTTTTAATCCCCTGGCTATCACATCCTCGATAATGTTTAAGGACCTATCCATCTCCTCCCTGGTCAACTGGGCCGACACGGAAATCCTGAATCTTCTGGCATTTGCAGGTACTGCAGGAAAGTCTACAGGCTGGAGAAAAAGCCCGCGCTTCTGAATCTCCGCTGCAAAGTGCATGAGCTTCTCTCCGGAAGAGCCGATTATAATGGGAATTATCTGCGACTCGGTCTCCCCGATGTCCAGATTCATGGCCTGGATTCCCTTTTTTAGATATGCAGTGTTCTCCCAGAGCCTGTCTCTTAAAGTGGAGTCCCTCGTTGCCACCTCTAAAGCCTTTATCAGCCCACCTACAACCGGTGGAGAAGGGGCACAGGAGAAATTCCAGGGGGATGAGTATCCTTTAAGATAGCGAATAATCTCTGCATTCGCACATACGAACCCCCCAACCCCTCCAAAGGACTTGCTGAAAGTACCGAAAGATACTCCTATCTTGCCCTCCAGCCCAAAGTGCTCCGCCACACCTCTTCCGTTTTCGCCGAACATGAGAGTAGAATGAGCCTCATCTATATAGATAGGAGCCCTGTACTGCTCGCAAACCTCTGCTATTTCGGGTAGCTTTACCAGATCGCCGTCCATGGAGTAAACCCCCTCAATGGCCACCATGGTTCTGGCTCCCTTACTCTTCTCAAGCATCGAAGCCAGTGATTCCGGTTTGTTGTGCTCGAAGAATCGCATCTTTACCTGAGCCAGAGTACCCCCGTCCACAAGACTCTTGTGGCATTTCTCATCCAGAATGAGCACATCACCCTTACGCATAATCCCCTGTATGGCACCCAGGTTTCCGCCAAAACCGGAGGAGTAGATAAGACAGTCCTCCTTTTGTTTAAACTCCGCCATCATCCTGGTGAGCTTTACATGTAGGTCGTAAGTACCGGATAGCAGCGGGGCACCGGAGGCGCCAAGCCCGTATTTATCCAGTGCTTCTTTTGCAGCTTGAATGACCTCCGGATGAGAAGATAGCCCCAGGTAGTTGTAGGATGTGAGATTGATGATCTTCCGCTTTTTGTTATCTATGTTGCTTAAGATTTCGGTTGAGATGCGTGGGGCGGCTAGCAACTGCTGTTCGAAGAAGGTAAAACTGTGCTTTACCCTTGGATGATTTATCCACTGCATAAAATCATCGGGAGGTGAGAGTATATCGGGATTATCGTTGTAGAAAAAATCCGCCAGACTGTAGTTTAAAATATCAGACATATTCCATAAACTTATCGGCGAGCTCGTCTATATTGTTGATATCCGAAAGCTCCGAACGGGGGACTTTGATGTTCATCTCTCGCATGGAACTGGAAACAACTTCTATCATATCCAGACTGTTTGCCCCGTAGTCTCTCATTGATTTTTTCGGATCGATTTCTTCTTCGCTTATATCATCGAGATTTTCTACAATGTTTTTCTTGATTATCTGGATGACTTCCTCTTTTGTCATTTTTCACTCCTTGCTACTAAAGTTTTATTTTATAATAGCCGGATCACCAATCCGGTATCGGATTATTTCTTCTTGAATTGTAGATACCTTATCATAGAATTATCCATAAAAGGTAGCCCATAATCAACATTTATTATCTGTCCGTTTACAGCATCCATGAGACCACTGCAGAGAGCAAGCACCGCCCTTCCACAATCTTCCGGTGAAAGAATCATCTTCTCGGTTACACCCTGATCTTTTAAAAAGTCGAAAAACTCACTGCCAAAAATTGCCTCGAAAGATTCGGTTCTTACCATTCCGAACCGAAGCACATTTACCCTGGAGCCTTCCTCAAACAAGTGCACGGAAAGGTATCTGGAAAAAAACTCCAGAAGAGCCTTTGAGGCAGCCACAAAATCGTAACCCCTGTAAAAATGATCCGGCCCGTTGCTGGATATCCCCACAATATATTTCGGATACTTTCCGAACCTCTCTTTTATCTTTCTGCTATATTCAACTATGGGCCAGGTACTGTATTCAAGGGTTTTAAAGAGGGATCTCTTTTTATAATCCTCGATTGTTTCGGTTCTTAATGCAAAACCCACATTGTTTATATAAACGTCAATACTATTCTCGAGCTTACCGATCTCCTCCATAAGAGTATCTGTATCTTCCGATACGGAAGCATCGGCCTGTATAAGCACCGGCTTCTCCGCTCCTGCCTCCCGGAAAGCGTCGAATAGCTCTTCTGTATCTGCAGAACCCCACTTGTAGGTGATATAAAGCCTGGCGCCCGCCCGGCCAAACTCCAACGCTGTAGCCAGGCCTATCCCCTTTGTGCCGCCTGTTACAAGAACAACCCTATCCCTGTAATCTATACTAATCGGCATAAAACTCCTCTATAGTATTTTTTGTCTCCGGAAATCCGAAACTTATTCTGTGCATCATATCTTCCTGAACCCTGGCATCTATTAAAAGCTTTTTCTTCTCAGCACTCAATACATACTTAAGAAGATAGAGCGATTTTACATTCTTCTCACTAATCTGTAAAGCTATATCCCTGGCTTTCGGAATAACTTCTTTCCTGGGTAATATATAATTGATATTCGTACCCTTCTCCTCCAGTTCACTCCCCCTGAAACGCTTTCCTGTAAACATCATTTCATTGGCTATAAAGGGACCCATTATATATGGGAGCAGGGTTGTGCATCCCATTCCCGGAGTAAAGCCCATGTTCATAAAAACCGCGCCGTACCTGCTCTCCCTGGCAATAATCACGATGTCGCAACACAATGCAAGTACCAGACCACCGCCCACTGCATGTCCCTCGATGGCGGCAATTACCGGGAAGTTGGTGTTAAGAACTCGCTCGGAAAGAAGCAGATCTTTAACCACTACCTTCCCATCACATAGATCGAGAAGGCCCTTTTTTTCGGCCCCGCCGCAGAAAACATCTTCCAGCCCTTGAAGTATCATTACTTTGGGTTTGTGCTTGTTTTCGATTTCATCCATTGCCCGTATAAAATCCTGAATAAAATCGTCGGTAAAAATGTTTCTCCCCTCTCGATCGATCATTTTAAGACAGGCAATCCCCGAATGTTCCACCTCTATAGCTATTCTTTTACCCATACCATCAACCCAAATTACTTTAAACCCCTGTTAAAGGCCTCATCGGCCTGTATTTACCGAACCAGGGAGGGAGCTCGCCCCGGTTGAAAGCCGATATGGCTTCTATAATCTCTCTTTTCTTGATGAGATTCAAGAGTTTCTCTATGGCAAGTCTTCTTGCCTCTCCTACTCCTTTGTTTAAAATTCTTAAGGTAAAATCTTTAGTTTCTGCAAGCGCATGAGGAGAAGAACGAAGAAGAGCCTTTATGATCTGTTTAACCCCCCTTTCAAAGTTCTCAGTAGAAAACACCTCATCGGCAAGACCTATACGACAGGCCTCCTCCGCAGTTATTTTTTTTGCAGTGAGAACAAGATAACGAGCCTTCTGAAGGGGTATCCTTATCGAAAGAAGAAAAGGTAGAACATTTGCAGGAATAATACCAAAGAGAACCTCACTGAGCTCGAAGGTTGCTTCCGAAGAGCAGATTACGATATCACAGGCACTAACAATACCCACCCCTCCTGCCTGTACATCTCCAGCAACAAGAACCATGACCGGCTTTGAGGAGGTTAAAATAGAGAAGAGAAGATCGCTATAAAGGGTAATCGCCCTCCTTAATCTCTCCGAAGACTCTGCCTCTTCCTGCAGAAGGTTTAAATCCATCCCCCTGCAAAAGATTTTCCCATTGGAACGAAGAACTATAACTCGTACCTCGGGGTCTTTCATGGACTTCTCCATAGCCAGAGAGAGTTTTTCCAGAAGAGCAGTGTTTAGACGATTGCCCCTTTCGCTATCCGCCAGCGTGATAACTGCAACCTGGGAATCTATAAATTGTTGGATCAACGGCAAACCCTAACTCCATTCATAAATGCGGTAAAAGTTTTTTATTTCTTTCAATACCAGTAATCCCTTTCCTTGATAAAACTCTTTATACCAGTTATTCAGAATCGAAAAATCCGGTTTCACATCCGGCTTCTCTATATAGCTTTCTCTTATATTTTCTATCATCTCATACTCATCTACTGTGACTTCTCTCCTTCTCTGCAAAGCATCGTCAATATGCATGGCCTCTACAGTCTCTTTTGCCTCGTCGCAGATAACGCCACTGTAATATTCACCGATAGCACCAGAACCGTAAGCGAAAAAGCCAACTCTGTCTCCTGCTTTAACATCATCATTTTCAACCAGCAAACTGCATAACCCTGCAAAGTTGCTTGCTCCGTAAGTGCTACCAACCTTGCGGGAATAACGAAGGGTGGGGTAGACTTTCCGATTAAAGCTTTCCTTTATTTCCTGTTTGCTTCTCCTTCTCCACAGGTTGCACAGTGTACGATGAGCCTGAAAGGCCATACCCGCAAATGGGGTGTGATAGATGTTGTATTTAAAGTAATTGTCAAAATCTATCTCTTCTCCGGTATTCCGAACATAGTGCGTATATGAGCCTTCAAGCGCATCCAGATAGCTGTACAGACTTACCTCGTTGTTTCCCACCTCGTGGATAGCGCTTGGTCGAAATGTATCATACACATTGGTAGTCCAGGTACCCTTTTTTTCGATTTCATACTCGACGACTTTCGGTTTCTCGCTTACCAGCAGAGCTGCAGCAGCTCCTCCCAGCACAAACTCCTCTTTTAAGTTTAAGTGTTTTCTGCTGAAATCACTGGAGATAACCAGAGCCTTTCTCCCTTTATTTAAACCGGATGCAATCCAGTTTACCGCGGTATCAAGAGCAGCCACTCCGCAGTAACAGGCGTGTTTAACCTCATAATTCCTAACGTTCGGATTAAGCCCGAGTGCACCATGGATATTTGTGCTTATTGGTTTACCGAAATCAGGAGAACCCTCCGTGCCGACTATCAGCATCCCTATGGCATCCTTATCTTCATCCTCAAGAATGGGTTTGGCTGCATTGGCGCCCATGGTGATTGTATCTTCATAGGGTGGATTTAGCGAACGAGATTCTATCAAGAAATCATTTACAACCATATCGGGGTCTTTACCCCTTGCAACGGCAAGCTTTCTCTGATCAAGAAAAAGGGAGGTGCCGTAAAAATTTATCTTCTCTATACCGACTCTTCTCAAAACAACCTCCTCAATCTATGGTATATAGGTAAGTCCGCCGGATACATGTATGACCTCACCGTTTATGAAACTTGCATCCTCGGTAGTAAGATAGTAAACCATAGCCGCTATCTCCTCAGCCTTTCCTATTCTTTTCATGGGGCAGTATTCTACCCAAATTTTTTTCAGCTTGTCAGAGAGGTAATTCGCTGTCATATCGGTTTCTACATACCCCACGACTACAACGTTGCAGGTAATCCCCTTTGCCCCATACTCCCGTGCAAGGGTCTTTGTCAAACCCAGAAGACCCGCCTTGCTTGCTGCATAGTTGGCCTGCCCGCTTGCTCCCCCTTGTGCCAAAGAAGATATATTGATAATTCTCCCCATTTTATTGGAGAGAAAATGGAGGAGGAAACTGCGACAAACGAAAAAAGGACCCGATAGATTGGTATCTATCACATCCTTCCATTCTTCATTGCTCATCAGGGCAGCAGCATTGTTTCTCACAACTGCCGCATTGTTAACTACAACATGAATATTTTCGAACGCCTCTATTGCCCCTTCTGCAACACTTTCTATTTCGGCTACATTCTTCAGATCCATTCGGTATGCCTTGACATTGGCTTTAGAGTCTATCTTCTTACAAAGGTTCAAGGTCTCATCTGCTGCTTCTTTCTTGCTCGAATATGTAAAGGCACACCCATATCCTTCCTCCACCATTTTGAGTACAATTGCACGTCCAATCCCCCTGGAGCCTCCCGTAACAAATACATTCATTGGTTATCCCTCATACCGCCTTATGAGACTACAACAGTTTATCCCTCCGAAACCGAAGGAGTTTTTAAGCATCAAGTTTATCCCGTGTTCGGTGACCCTATTCGGACAAATATCAAGATCCACTTCCGGATCGAGATTATCTATATTGGTAGTTGGGTGAAGTTTGCCGTACTTCATCTGGAGCAACCCCCCTATGGTTTCGACTATAGGAGATGCCCAGCATGTATGCCCCAACATGGACTTGGGAGCATTGAGCTTTATTTTGTAGGCATGATCTCCAAAAGTCTCTTTTATAGCCCTGATCTCCTGTATGTCGCCCACCTTTGTCCCGGTGGCGTGGCAGTTTACATAATCCACATCTTCGGGCTTAAGACCTGTTACCCTAAATAATTCCCTCATAACCTTTGCCTGCTTGGCCGCTCCCGGCTGGGGCAGATGGCAGGCATTGGAGTTTGCACTGACTCCGAGAACTTCACCGTAGATCCGTGCATTTCTCTTTAATGCAGAATCCAGTTCTTCTAAAATTAATGTTCCTGTTCCGTGGGAGTAGACAAACCCACATCGGGCTTGATCGAAAGGCCGTGATGCCTTTTCGGGTTCACTCTGATATTCTGGTTTGGCCACTACTGCATTTATGATCACCGATGCCTGAATATCTGCAGCAGAGACATCAAAGAGAGCACCTGTTATAATCGACCTTTCACACTCTCCCCACTGTATATCCCGCATACCTTCCCGGAGAGCCAGGTTCCCGCTTGCACAGGCTCCGCCGATTGTAAAAGTAGGACCTTCCAGCTTAAGAACCTCGGTAATAAGGGCAGGCACATTTGGATCAATAGCCTCTACCCCGCATAAAGGGTCTATAAACTCAGGCTCTTCCATAAATTGCTTTCCATTGCGAAATATATAGTTGGAGTTAAGGTTATGCCCTGCAACAATAACACTGGTTCTATCGGGATCTACATCCTTTCCCAGTAAGCCCGCATCCCTGTACGCATCCATGGTACACAAAATTGATAACCTGGCGGAAAATGTGGTGGTACGGAAAAGTTTTTTTATCTTCTTAAATTGCCCATCGGTAAAATAACTTTTAAAGTTCTCCAGTTTTCCGTTCCAGTCGTAATCTCCAAGATCGCCTCCGATCTTGCACTCTATATTTGTAAGATCCAGAGATTCCCACACCTTTATCCCCGATTTTCCATCCATGAGATTTTTATAATATGTATCCAGATCGTCGCCCAGAGGATTAATGGTACCCATTCCGGTAATAACTACTCTTCTTTTCATGAGGCATAACTTACCTTTTTTAAAGAAGCTTATCAAGTATAGGC
>QNBH01000009.1 GCA_003645645.1 Spirochaetota bacterium
GCATAATATACACAGGAGATTCAAATGGAACCGAAAAAACCACCACAGGTCGGAAAAAATATTCAGAAGATAAGGAAAAATCACAAAATGACTCTCGATGTACTTGCAGAGAAAAGCGGGGTATCCAAAGCAATGCTCTCGCAAATAGAATCCGAGAAGGTTAATCCCACCATTGCCACCATATGGAAAATTGCCCAGGGTCTGGACGTGGAGATAAATGCCCTTTTTTCAGGCCAGGAAGAGATGCTAAGAAAGTTCGAGATAAGCAGGAAAAACGATATTACCAAACTCGATACAGATGAAAACAACGTTCATATAAGGGTTTTTTCTCCCATTTCCATGGCAGAAGACCTGGAAATGTATATGTTTATTCTGGAGCCAAAGAAAGCACATTACTCTGCACCCCATGCACCCCGCACAGAGGAGTTTTTAACTATTCTGGAAGGAAGATGCAGGGTTACAGCAGGAAGCAAGACGGAGATTCTCGAAGAAGGTGATTTTATCTATTACCATGCAGATATAGAACATAGTCTCGAAAATCTTTCTGAGGGAGAGACTAAAATCTATATGGTTGTACGATTTAAGAAATCTTCCTGGGAATAATATAGACTTTTAAATAGTAGTACCCCGGGCAAGTGCAATAATTTCCCCCGGTTTCTTTGAAAGCTATGGCTGTTTCCATTTTAGTCTTTTAAAGCAGATAAAATCTGTATCTGTTGAATAGAGGGCACAATCCCGCTGAATTACCAGAGCAGCCAGATGTGCATAGGTAGTTAGATTTCCGGCTGTACCGGTTTGTTTCAGAAGCTTCTCCACCATCTCCCAGTGACCTTCCCGCGGAGTAATGATTCGCACAGTGGGTCGAGCGAGCCTGCCATAAAAAAAATCTGGCCACGCATGCTTGCAGAAAAGACACAAACAATCGAGGATTCGTACTTATTCTGAGACCAATTCATCGGCAACCTGACCCAATTTATCAAGGTCATACCCTGGTTTGGATTTGAAAGATCGAGGTTGAGTCTGGTATCTTTGTTTTTTTGTTGTTTGTTTTTCCATTACCTAAAAACCGATTTGCAGCGCCTGGTTTCTCATGGCTTTAAGGGGAATGTTTTTTTCTGCTGTCTTGCGTTTTAAGGTTATCAATAAATTATCATCAACTGTTATTATTGTTCTCGTTTATTAAGAATTATGCCAGATAATTACATCGTCAAGATGCTAAAATTATTACATCAAGATGATTAAAATTAAATCACAATAACAGCTTCTCCATCCGGTTTACCAGGGCCTTGAATTGATCAAGTGCCTCTTCTATTGGTTCAGGACGTTCCATATCCACACCGGCCAGCCGAAGTGACTCAATAGGATAACGGGAACCACCGGATTTCAAGAAATTTAAATAATTCTCCGTATTTTTTTCTCCGTTTTCAAGAACCTTGCGACTTAAAGCAATTGCTGCAGAAAGCCCAGTTGCGTATTTGTAAACATAAAAAGCCCTATAGAAATGGGGGATTCGCAGTCCTTCCATATCGCTAATATCCTCGAGGGTTAGCGCTTCTCCGAAATATTTCTTGAGAAGCTTCCTGTATTCTTCCCGCACTGATTTTACTGTCAACGGGTTCTCCTGTTCTACCATACGATGCGTGCGGTGCTCAAACTCGGCGAACATGGTCTGTCTGTAGATTGTAGCTATTATATCATCTATCTGTTTCCCTACCAGGTAAGCTTCCATCTGGGAAGAGTCAGCATTGTCGAGAAGGTATTTAACCAGAAGTTGTTCATTAAAAGTAGAGGCCACTTCTGCCTCAAAAATTGAATAGTGGTAGTGCTGGAAGGGGTTGTTTTGAGCACTGTAGAGGGAGTGCATGGAATGACCGCTTTCATGAGCCAGGGTAAAAACATCACGAAGCACATCCTCCTTATAGTTGAGAAGTATATAGGGCTCTGCAACATAGGAGCCCGCAGAGAATGCTCCGGAACGTTTGCCGCGATTCTCGTACCTGTCTACCCAGCGTCTGTTAAGAAGCCCATCCCGAAGAGTATTGCAGTATTGCACCCCCATCGGGCGAAGAGCTTTAAGAACTACATCGACCGCCTCTTCGTAAGTATGGCGCACGTCTACTTCCGGTACGAGCGGAACGTAAACATCGTAATGGTGAAGGGTTTCCAGACTGAGGATTTTTTTTCTGAGTTCGTAGTAGTGGTGGAGAACGTCCAAATTTTTATTCACCACTTCTATCAGGTTATCGTATACCGATTCGGGAACCTTATCGGGAAAAAGAGCCAAAGCCCTTGAAGAGGGGTAACCTCTAACCCTTGCCTGGTATATATCCTGGTTAACACTCCCGGCATAAAGAGAAGCCAGGGTGTTTTTATGTTTCTCGAAAGTCTGATAAAACTGAAAGTATGCTCTTCTCCGGACTTCAATGTCTCTATGCTCCATGAAGCTCGAAAAGGTGGATTGGGATAGAGGCTTGGCGCCTTCCGGAGTCTCTACATGACCAAAATCAAGGTCCACATCTGTTAAGGCGGAAAAGGTTTTACCCGGAGTTTGATTTATTTCGATCTGCAGAGCGAGTAACTTCTCCTCGGGTTCGGAAAGAGTATATGGTTTGAAACGTAAAATCTTTTGTAAAAAGATTTTAAACTCTTTAAGCTCCTCGGTCTGGAGAAACTTTTCAATCTTCTTTTCTGGGATAGAAAGTATTTCCGGTTTCTGGTAGCTTGCAAGTGCTTCCATTTCGGTGGTAACACGCAAGTAACGGGCAAAACGTTCCTGATTCCGGCTGTCCCCGCCGTTTTCGGCGAGCCTGAGGTGAGCGTAATAGCCCAGACGCTCATCCATTAACCCTAATTCATTCATGAACTCAAGACATGAGCGAAGTTGTTCTGGAGAGGAGGCAAGGGTGCCCTTAAAGCTTCCGATACGGGGAAGTATCTTTTTAAATTGTTCTAAACCCTCCTCCCACTGCCGATCATTCTGAAACAGGCGGGAGAGATCCCATTTATGCTCTTCCGGGATTTCATCTCTTTCCGGTATTGAGGCTATACCCATTTGGCTGTTCATGATTGGATACTTTAAAAATTGATTGCTTAAATGTCAAGCTTGTCGATGATTGTTCTAATATGCATACCCGCTTTTCCTCGGTGTGAGATTAAGTTTTTCTCCTCTTCGGAAAGAGAGGCTACCGTTTTCCCTCTGTCGGGCAGGAGGAAGATAGGGTCATAGCCAAACCCCCCTGTTCCTTCAGGCTTCTCTGCAATTAAACCGTGTAGTGTCTCCTGAGCTATGAAAAACCTGTATTCCCCTATGAGGAGTACCATGCAGCAAACATAAAAGGCTTCCCTTTTTTCTTTACCCTTGAGTCTCGAGAGAAGATATTCGTTTCTCTGTTTGTCGGAAAAACCTACCCCCCTACCGCTCTGTCCTGTAATGTTACTGTTTCCATAACGAGCGGAATAAATGCCCGGTTCTCCGCCTAACGCAGGTACAGATAGTCCTGAATCATCTGCAAGAACGGGCTCGCGAACAAGAGAGAACAGGGCATGTGCCTTTCCAAGGGCATTTTCGAGATAGCTCTTCCCCCTTTCCTTAAAAGAGAAAGAAAGCCCAAGATCATCGGGTGTAAGTACCGTATGAGGTGCAAATATCTTCGAGAGTTCTCTTTTTTTATGGAGATTACCGGTAGCGAGTATAATTTTCATAAAAAGAGCATAGCGAAAATCTTCATCGTTATAAAGGGGGATATAGCACTATAGCGCCTCGAAAGAACTAAACCTCATGCCGATTGCCTGTATTCAATTCCAATTTTTCTAAGCGCATTTTTAAGATAGTAAATTCCGGAGTCTATTGAGCCTTTAGGCACTTTGAGTACATCTGCAATATCCTGATGGGTAGGAGCGAGGGGAATGCTGCGGATTTCTGATATTGCTAATTGAAGTCTCTTCTTCTCAATGAGTAATTTATCTGCAAGAAGTAATTTTTTTGCAGGTTCCGATTCATGTAAGAGTTTCCTGTGGATGCGGTATATTTTAAAAAATTGACTGTTCCTTTTACTTTGAAGTTTCTTCAATCGTGAAATTTTTAGCTCCCTCTTACTCTCAAGGGCTTCAAGGCAGTGAAAAAGCCATTTCCGATCATATCCTGTCAGGTTGGCCACATGCTCTACCAGAGATATATTGTCCTTTGTGAGGCCCTTTAATGTTAAATATAAAAGACGCTTGCTTATAGCCGGATCTTTTATCTTATCGTTCTTTCCTATTTGAAGAGTTTCACGAAGTTTTGGTGAAAAAGAAGGCGGGATCTCCGCAACAGCACCGTATCTCTCCTCTTCGGTTGCCCAGAAATTGCGACAGGTAAAGACTTTTTGTTCTGTATTGGCTTTTAACTTTCTGGAGATAAATGTTTTTAATTGCCACTTTAGAGTAACATTAAGGTAGGATTCGAAGGGTTTGCCTTGATATTTAAACCGGAAAATCATGGAAGGAATCCTGGGATAAAACCGGCACAAAAACTCACTTCTGTCATCCTCGGAAAGATTGTGCTTTTTCCCCGGAAAGGAGTACACATGTGTGGCAACCAGCTTAACCACCTTATTCAATCCTATTCCGGTTTGTTGATACATCAATATTTCTCTGGTTAGGGGAGACAGCATATCAACGCTCCTTAAGCATTAAAGAAGTAGGTAATTTGTTTTAAGTTTATTATGCAAATAGTATGCCAGAAATAGTGTGAAATAAGACTGATTTTTACTGGCACATTTACAATTGTTTACATTTAAATAGTATCAATGGAAAAGCCCGAAAAAAAATTAACCCTTGAACTTTTTTTCTATCTTTGACATTCTAATTCAACAATATTTTAAGGAGCCATATGAGTAGATGAGCGATCGAAGGATAGTTATTACTGGAATGGGAGTAATATCCCCGAATGGTATTGGTAAGGAGGCCTTCTGGAATGCAACTATAAATGGGAAATCGGGAATTTCAAAAATAGAATCTTTTGATCCATCCAGGATACCGACAAAAATAGGTGGAGAGGTTAAAGAGTTTGATCCATCTCCATGGATCGATGAGAAGACGGAAAAAAGGGTAGATCGAAATATTAAGTTTGGCCTTTGCACAGCCCGAATGGCATTGGAAGATGCAGGCTTGGATTTGAGCTCCGATGAAAAAGCCCTTAATACGGGCGTTATAATAGGTACTGCAGTCGGGGGGCAGGGATATATGCTTGAACAGGATGCCATTGTTCACCAAAAGGGCCCCATGAAGATTAGTCTTTTCTCTGCTCTGAACTCATTTCCAGACGCCTGTGCCGGACAGATCGCTCTTCTTGCAGGCATAAAGGGGCCAAACTTTGCAGTTTCAACAGCCTGTTCTTCTGCTCTGGATGCCATAGGGGTGGGCCTTAACTACCTGCGCAGCGGTAGGCTTTCATGTGTTATTACCGGTGGCAGCGAAGCACCCATATTCGAGCCTATATTTGCTGCCTTCTGCAAGATACATGCCATGAGTACAAGAAACGATGAACCTGAGAAAGCTTCCCGCCCTTTTGATAAAGGCAGGGATGGATTCGTTATGGGAGAGGGGGCAGGAATGTTTGTATTGGAAGATTACGAGCATGCCCGCAAGAGAGGAGCGAAGATTTATGCCGAGATATTGGGGTACGGGACGACCTGCGATGCCTATCATATGACCATGCCTCACCCGGAAGGAGAGCAAGCCGTTCGAGCGATTAATCTTGCCCTTAAAGAGGCAGAAATATCACCGGATGAGGTCGATTACATCAATGCCCACGGTACCTCCACCCCTTTAAACGACAAAACAGAAACTCTCACAATAAAAGAAGTTTTTAAAGAAAGGGCTAAATCCATCCCTATAAGCGCTGTTAAATCGATGATCGGTCATCTCATAGGCGCTGCGGGAGCTGTAGAACTTGTTGCGAGTATTCTCACAATAGAGAGAGGAGTAATTCCGCCCACTATCAATTACGAAGAACCGGATCCCGAATGTGATCTGGATTATGTTCCCAATCAGGCAAGAGAAAAAGATGTCAAGGTGGTGGTAAAAAACTCCTTCGGTTTCGGGGGTAAAAACTCCGTTCTTGTAATAAAGAAAGTGTAGTGTTAGAGGAGAGTCTACTACGAAAGAAGGCCAACACCTATGGTGGTGGTCCACCGGTTGAAAAACCGGTGGAGAGACGGGCTTAAGCCTTCTACCTTCTTTCGGAGTATACAACCACCTGAGTAATTTCTGCAATGCGGAAATTACTTAGCCCTTGCAAGGCTTGCAAAGCCTTAGGCTTTGCCTGTGGTTGTTAACGGCGATAGGGGAGGATTAAGCAGAGTGTAAAAGCATTTCCGAAAGAGTGCTTAAGAGCCTCTTCTTTATTTCTTCCATTGAACCCTTCCAGATAAATCCGGCTGCCTTTCTGTGGCCTCCACCACCAAACCTGTAGGCGAGCTCACCCAAATCAATACTACCGTTGGCTCTCATACCGACAGAACACGCTCCTTTCTCTTCTTCTCGAATCAAAACGACCACCTCTACAGATTCCACAGTTTGAAGAAGCTGATAAAGAGTATCGGAATCACGATTTATCTTACCGGCCTGTTCCGTGTCTTTAATAGTCTCATAGGTGAGAAGGAGCTTCCCGTTAAAATAAGTTTCCGTTCTTGAGAGAAGCCTTCCGAGTAGTACCCTGGAATGGAGAGACCTCTGGCCATAAATCTTATGATAAATCTCGTTTGGAGAGACTCCCGATTGCACAAGGCGGGCGGTGGCTTCAAAGATATGTGAAGAGTTATTACCGAGGTGACGAAAGAAACCCGTATCAGTGCAGAGCCCAAACATTATGAGCTCTGCCTCCTCCTTTGAAGGCTTTTCACCCAGAGCCTCTATTATCCGCTGAATGAGATAGGTAACCGAAGGGGATCCGGGCCGGATAAAGGTCAGGTCTCCGAAGGAATCGCCTGAGGAATGGTGATCGATTACTGCCACCTTAAGCCCTCTGATTGCATCAGAGAAACAACCTATCCTTTCCTCGGTGGAGCAGTCGAGAATAATTACAGCGGTTCCCGGATCAAGGCGGTCGCTCTCTTCGATTTTAGTATTGAAGTATTTATTGAATTGGGCTATTTCGGGACGGTTAAAAGGCCCCGGTGAGAACAGTTTTGTTCTTTTCCCCATTCTCGAGAGAAAAAGACTTAATGCAATCGCGGAGGTGATTGTATCGCCATCCGGCTCTCTATGGCTTATGATGAGAAAGCATTTGTATTCTTTTAAAAACTGCAGTAAATCTTCTGGTACCGGTTCTTCCATAATATATTCGATCCGACGTTAAACTCTCTCCTGTCAAAGTATTTCTAAATGGGAACTTTCTACCTTGAAAAAACAAGAATCTTTTTCTGCGGGCAGCTTCCCGAAATAACCGGTGTATTTTCCTTTATAAAGACGTCGATTTCTGTTCTTAAGCCGAAATTATCAAAATAGAGTCCAGGTTCCACGGAGAAGCATGAGCCTTCAAGAATTTTTCTGTTATCAGGAAACTCAACTGAATCGAGGTTGACTCCCAACCCGTGTACTTCCCTGTCAATTGCATGCCCTGTCCGGTGTCGTATATTCTCAGAAAAGCCTCTGCTTCCAAGAAATGAACGAACCCTCTCATCCACTTCCCTTCCGCTGACCTCCGATCCGCATTTAAGCCTCTCTTTGATGAAATTAACCGCCTCATCTCTTGCCTTGCAGAGAATACGAAAAATCTCTTCTATTCGATCGGGAACATCAAAATCCATAAATCCAACCCATGAGATGTCTGCATAGATTCCTTCCGAAACAGATCTTCTTGCAAATAAATCAAGTTGCAACACCTCCCCCCTCTCAAGCTTCTTTCCTCTCCCCTCGGTAGAATAATGGGGGTTGGATGAATTGCATCCGGAAGCAACGATCGGGGGATGCTGTGTTTCCAGGCCCCTTGCTATAAACTCACTTGTTATCCACTCCTGCACATCTCCTTCCCATATCTCTGCTTCCTCGGCAAAATGTCTCTCTATCTTTTTCCAGATAATATCGACAATACCGTAGAGTTGAACCGCAGCCTCCTCGTGGAGGGTAATCTCATTCTGCCTTAGCACACCCACCGACCTCTGAATGAGAGATTGAGAAGAGACGAGCTCGAAACCCAGAGATTGAAGAAATACGGCTGTACCGTGATCGAGACAGGAGAGAGCGGGAATTTCGGCGGAAAACTGAGCGGCAACCCTGCCCTTCGGAATGGAGGAGAGAATAAGAGATAACTCATCCCTGGAAACATAAAACTTCTTCTTTCCGGGAAGATGTTTAAGAATTGAGGGTTCTATCGAATGGCAGACGGCAGTGGGTTCCCCCTCTGCAGGAAGAAAATAAAACCAGGGGCGCGTATTCATCTGATTGGGGGTTATATCAAGGAGTCTATCGGAAATCCTGTCCCTGTGAAAGATATTAAAAAAAAACCATCCCGAAAGAGACTCTTCATGGATGGCTCTTTTATAGGTTTCTACTGATAGCATTAAAAATCCAGATCGAGAGTTTCTATGTTTTCGAACATCTCGTCTGTTTGCTCGTTGCTCTCTAAAATGCCCCCCCAGGATTCGTGATTTAAGTCTTTATGAAGATACAGCCGAATATGTTCAAACTCTCCATCTTTCCAGAAAATAGAGCAGTAGGGGAACTCTCTGCCATCCCCCCAGATAAGATCTCCCTTACTGCCTGCACCCTTAAACCAATCGTTGGGTACATAAAACTCGCGGAGCTCCATATTATTCTTCCTGTATACAATTTGAAAACCCTTTTTGTGAGGATATACTCTTACTATGTGCAACGATTTGACGTACAGATTTGATTCTCGAGTATCTGCAAACAGACTTACAGTTAGCACAGATAAAATTGTTACTGCAAAAAAAGCAATTATTTTTCTCTTCAATTGCTTCCTCCGATAAACTTTTATGAAATATAATTATATAATTATTTATCCTTCTGAATCAAGTAAAAAATTTTTTATCACCACTAAATTTGACTTTAATTTTAAAATGGCTTAAAAAACGAAAGGCTAACGTTAGAGTAGGGGTTCAGGCAGATTTTTTAATAAGGGTGATGTCGGGTTTTACAGATTTCTTAACAACCTCTTTGGTAACGGTTACCTGCTTTCTCCCTTTTATAGAGGGAATGTCGTACATTATATCAATCATAATATCCTCAACAATAGAACGTAAGCCCCTTGCCCCCGTTTTAATTTCAAGAGCCTTCTGTGCTATTGCATCGATGGCTTCTCCTTCGAATACAAGATCAACACTGTCGATCTTAAGGGAGCTCTTATACTGCCTGATTATGGAGTTTCTCGGCTCTGTTATGATTTTCTTGAGATCATCCTTACTAAGATTATGTAAAGTTACATGTATGGGCAGCCTTCCTACAAACTCAGGAATGAGACCAAACTTGATAAGATCATCGGGGTGTATGTGTGAGTACAGCTCCACCAGATCTTTCTCGTGTGAGCCCTGCACATTTGCGCCAAAACCCATGGGATGCTGGGATATTCTGGATTCGATTATCTTATCCAGACCCACGAAAGCGCCGCCACAGATGAAGAGAATGTTGGTTGTGTTGATTTTAAGCATCTCCTGGTTGGGATGTTTCCTGCCGCCCTGAGGGGGTACCGATGCTATAGTGCCTTCGATTATCTTGAGAAGGGCCTGTTGAACGCCCTCTCCGGAGACATCCCTGGTAATGGATACGTTTTCGCCTTTTTTGGAGATCTTGTCGATTTCATCGATATAAACTATGCCTCTCTCGGCGGCGGAAATGTTGTTTCCCGCATTTTGAATCAATTTAAGGAGGATGTTTTCTACATCTTCTCCCACATAGCCGGCTTCTGTAAGGGTTGTTGCATCTGCTATTGCGAAGGGTACTTTAAGTTTCTGGGCCAGGGTTTTTGCAAGAAGGGTTTTGCCTGTGCCTGTAGGGCCAATAAGAAGAACATTTGCTTTCTCTATTTCTACATCATCTTCTATTTTGCTTCTCTGGGATATTCTTTTATAATGGTTGTAAACGGCTACCGATAAGACTTTTTTAGCTCGTTCCTGGCCGATTACATACTGATCGAGATACTCTTTTATTTCTTTAGGTGTGGGGACGTCTTCTAAGAACTCCGAAGTTAAAACATCATCCTCTTCATCCAGGATTTTCTTGCACACATGAACACATTCATCACAGATATAAACACCGGGACCCGCAATCAGCCTTCTGGCAATATCGGCACTCTTGCCGCAAAAAGAACAGACCTTAAGACCATCATTTTTGTTTCTTGCCATTATTTCCCCTTATAAAAATCTTATCCACTATTCCATATTCCACGGCTTCCTCTGCTGAAAAATAGTAGTCTCTTTCCAGATCCTTTGCTACGGTCTCTTCGTCTTTTCCGGTATGATAGGCGAAATGCTTTATAATAAGCTTCTTAAGCCTTACAAACTCCCTGGCCTGTATACCTATATCCTTGGCCTGGCCGTATACACCACCCCAAGGCTGGTGGATAAGTATTCTCGAGGATGGAAGGGCGAATCTCTTACCCTTAGTCCCGCACGATAGAAGGAGAGCACCAATGGAGGCAGCCTGCCCTATACAGATTGTCTGTACATCAGGTTTTATATACTGAATGGTATCATAAATGGCCAGTCCTGCGGTTACAGTACCACCGGGAGAGTTTATATATACGCTTATGTCTCTTTCCGGATCCTGAGATTCCAGAAAGAGAAGTTGGGCTACTACCAGATCGGAGGTTACATCTACTATTTCTCCGTCAATAAAAACTATGCGATCTTTTAGCAAGCGTGAGTAAATGTCATATGATCTCTCGCCTGCACCTGTTTGCTCAATTACTATGGGGACAAGTGTACTCATTCTTTTTTTCGTCATAGTAAAATCCTCTTCCGAAATTTAACCATTCTCTTTATCGATGTCCAGTAGATTTATCTCTTCTCCCTTTTTTATCCTGGCGTTTTCCAGAAGAAAATCGAAGAGTTTTTGTTTCTGTGTCTCCTTTTTGAAATGTTCTCTAAGGCTCTCATTAGAAAGAGCGTTAGCAAGCTCTTCTTCTCTTATATTGTTTATTTCGGCATATTCCTTTATTTTCTCATCAATTTCACTATCATCCGCATCTATTTTTTCTTTTTTAATCATCTCTTCGATGAGGAATTCAATTTTAAGGTCTTTCTCTACAGAAGGCCTCCATTCTTCGTAGAGGCTTTGCTTACTTTTCCCATCAATTTCAAGAGCGCGCAGTACCAACTTTTCTGTCGTGTTCAACCTTGATATGAACCTGGACCAGTAGTTATCCAGTGCGGTGTTGATCATCGATTGGGGAAGATCGGTTTCGGAATCATTAAGAATTTTATCCAATAATGAGTCTATATTTTTTATGCGGACTCTAAAAGAGGTTACTTCTTTCAGTTTGTTGTATATATCATCTTTTAAATCTTTGAGAGTGTTGTATTTATCACTTATATCCTGGGCAAGCTCATCGTCTATCTCGGGTAGTTGTTTCTCTTTTATTGCATTGACCTTTACCTTTAGCCTCTTTTTCTTTCCCCGAAGCTCTTCAAAATCATAGTCTTCGGGGTAATCCTTTTCGATAATTTTCTCTTCGCCCTTTTTCATTCCAATCACATCATCGTCTATCCTGTAGAGATTGTATCCACTGCCCACAGTGAATACGTAATCATCCCTCTTTGTATCTTCTATTTCGTTCCCATCGTTATCCAGCTCAACATAGCTTATGGTTATTATGTTGTCTTTCTCAACTGTGCTTCCCTCTCTCTTGTCTGCAATGACGGAGTTTTGCTCCTGCAGTGCCTTTAGCTCTCTCTCTACATCTTCATCTTTTATATTCACAACCGGCTCTTCTATTTCAATATCTGTGTATTTTCCCAGCTTGATTTCCGGATAGGTATCGTAAGTGACTGTAAAAGTAAAATCTTTCTCCAGGGTTCCCTCTTCTATATTTAAATCATTTTCAAGATGGGGGATATCCAAGGGAAGAGGTTTTTTATCCACATCTTCAATCGCCATCTCGAGGCTTTTCTCCATGACATTTAAAAAGGTTTCATTTTTTATGGTATCACCAAACTTTCTAATCAAAATAGAAGGAGGGACTTTACCCTTACGAAACCCCTTTACTTCCACGGTTTTACAGTATTTCTTTACCAGATCGTCGTATTCTTTTTTAAGAGCCTCTTTATCGACAGTAATGGTTAGTTTAACAGAAGAATGTTCCTGAGGTTCTATTATTTTTTCTTTGATCACAACGGTATCCTCTTAAAATTATGGAGTATTTTGCCTCGAATGAGACAGGGAACTTAATAAGCTTAAATCAAGTGTAAATATAAGTAAAAAAACGGCGATCCGGAAAGCACCGGATCGCCATTTATTGCAGAAGCGGGAAACGGGATTTGAACCCGCGACATCCACCTTGGCAAGGTGGAGCTCTACCACTGAGCTATTCCCGCATTGTTTGCAAGCTTCTAAACTATAGATGCGAGAGAAGGGATTTGAACCCTTACGCCCGAAGGCACCAGATCCTAAGTCTGGCGTGTCTGCCAATTTCACCACTCTCGCATCCAATTATAACCACGGGTGCATTTTCTGTCAATTAAATATGAGCCGTGAAGGGATCGAACCTTCGACCCGCAGATTAAGAGTCTGCTGCTCTACCGGCTGAGCTAACGGCCCATATTTCTTTAAGGACACGCCCGGCAGGATTCGAACCTGCGACCTACGGATTCGAAGTCCGGCGCTCTATCCAGCTGAGCTACGGACGCATATCCGGGTGGGTAACGGGACTTGAACCCGCAACGGCCAGATCCACAGTCTGGTACTCTACCTCTTGAGCTATACCCACCACTTCTATTGTTTATTTAAGTTGCCGAAAAAATTTCGCTTTGTCAAGTGTAAATGCCTGCTCGCATTTTGCTATAATCGACAGGAAGTTATCTCTTACTATCCAGATATTCCAATTTATTTCCCAATTTTTGGCTTAAACTCTTTATATTGTTTTCTTTCAACATGGTAAGGATTTCATCCTTTACCTTCTGCCATTCGAAATGTACAGGACAGTGATTTTCATCACTGCAACCGGGGAAACCCAGCACACACTGATCAAAAAAGTAGGGACCTTCCATTACCTCGACAATATCGTAGAGGGTTATCTCTTCAGGTTTCTTACCCAGAAGGAATCCTCCCCCTCTGCCCTTTTGAGATAGTACGATCCTGTTGTGAGAAAGTTGCTGGAGAATCTTTCCAAGAAAGAATGAGGGGATATTCAACTTTTCCGATATCTCTCGCTGAAAAACAGGTTTACCATCTGCCTGATGTGCAAGGTATAGAACCGCCTGCAGTGCATATTCACAGCTTTTGTTGAACAGCTTTAACATGAGTCGGTACCGTTTCCTCTATTTTTCGTGAAAGGAAGCCAACTGTTTTATCTCCTGAGTCTGACCTTTTTTAGAAGTTATACTCTTATGGACAATAGAGGCAACTCCGGTGGAGAGTCCAAATAGATTGATGAAACCGGATGCATCTGTATGATTATAACTACTTTCTCCAAAAGAGGCAAGCTCCTGTTGATACAATGAATAGGGTGATTTTCTCCCTCCTATGATTATATTTCCCTTGTAAAGATAAAGCCTGACCGTACCAGTTACGAACTCACAGGCTTTCTCCATGAAAGCTTCAATCGATTCACGCAAAGTGGTGTACCATTTACCCTGATAGATGAGTTCGGCATACTTCATTGCCAGGGTTTGTTTAAAATGTAGAGTATCGCTGTCAAGAGTCATCATTTCCAGTTCCCGGAGAGCGGTATGTAGAATTGTACCGCCGGGAGTTTCGTAGACGCCGCGGCTCTTCATTCCTACAACTCGAGTTTCCACTACATCGGAGCGGCCTATGCCGTTTTCCCTTCCCACCTGGTTGAGAGTATTGAGTAATTCCACCGGTTTAAGCTTCTGCCCGTTTAAGCTTACGGGTATACCCCTTTCGAAGTCAAGGATTAGCTCTGTTTCCCTGTCCGGGGCTTCCTGTGGTGATTTAGTGAGTAGAAACATTTCCTCTTTAGGCTTGTTCCATGCATTCTCCAGATCACCACCCTCATGACTCATGTGCCAGATATTCCAGTCTCTGGAGTAGATATTCTTTTTGGAGATGTTGCCGATAGGGATATTGTGAGCTTTTGCATATTTGATGGCTTCTTCTCTTGAACGTATGCTCCACAATCTCCATGGAGCAATAACCTTCAAATGAGGAGCAAGAGCTTTATAGGTGAGCTCGAAACGCACCTGATCGTTGCCCTTACCGGTACATCCATGGGCAACCGCATCGGCGTTCTCTTTTAAGGCTATCTCTACCTGATGCTTTGCCTGGAGAGGCCTGGCTATGGAGGTGCCAAGAAGATACTTGTTCTCATATATAGCGCCTGCCCTGAGCATAACAAAGAGAAACTTCTCGACAAACTCATCTCTGGCATCGATTGTATATAACCTGGATGCACCGGAATTTCGTGCCTTTTGCTCCATCTTATCCCAATCTTCTTCCTGACCAACATTTACGCATACACAAACTATCTCTGCTTTAGGGTAATTTTCCTTAAGCCATGGGATGATAATGGATGTATCCAAACCACCCGAATAGGCCAAAACAATCTTTTTAATCGGTTCTTTTTCCATAAACACTCCTCCTGAAATTTCTTTTCTTACCTTTTGTAGATCTCTGCTAGCTGATGTTTCCTTGGAATCCGGAAAGTGCCCGGCGAAGTATGTCCACCCCTTCCCTGATTTCTTCTTCGGTTATTATGAGGGGAGGCGCTATTCTTAAAACGTTTCTTCCGGATTTTATAATGAGGATTCCCTCATCTCTGGCGGCTTCGATCAATTTTTTTATTACTTCCGACTCTTTCTCTTTAGGAGCCTTAACTTCCAGACCTTTGAGCATTCCGGCTCCTTTCGCGGCTCCGATAAAATCCAACTCCTCTGAAATCCTTGTAAGTTCATCATGAAGTACAGAAGCCTTGCTTCTGACCTGATCGAGAAAAACAGGGTCAAGGATTATGTCGAGAACTCTATTTGCAACCGATGTTGTAACGGGTCCTCCTCCGAAAGTGGAACCGTGTTCACCTACCTGTAAGAGATTATTTACTTTAGCAGGAATGAGAGTTGCAGATAGGGGTAGACCACCTGCCAGAGGTTTTGAAAGGGTTACAATGTCAGGTTCAAGCCCCACCCAGTCGGATGCAAGCCTGTAACCGATTCTCCCCAGTCCGGTTTGTATTTCGTCAACTATAAGTATTACATCGTGTTTTTTGCATTCCCGGTTAAGGGCCTCTGCAAACTCCTTGGTCATTACCTCGAGCCCGCCCTCTCCCTGTATAACTTCAGCTATTACACAACTGAAACTGCCGTTAAGAGTCTCCTCAAGCTTCTCCACATTGTTGTACTCTATTGTTTCGACTCCTGGAAGGAGAGGAGCAAAGGGTTTCTGATACGCAGGATTCGGAGTACAGGATAAGGCCCCCATGGTTCTTCCGTGGAATGCACCCTCGAAGCACAGTATCCGATGACAGCCTTCTCCTCTTTTTCTAAGCGAATAGAGCCTCGCATACTTGATTGCTGCTTCGTTTGCCTCGCTCCCGCTGTTTCCGAAATGAACGGCTGAAAATGAACCGAAGGAGATAAGTCTCTCAGCCAGTTCAACTGCGGGTGCGGTGGTATAAAGATTGGAAATGTGGATGAGCTTCTTCATCTGGTTAAAGGCAACTTCCGCCAGATCTTCTCTTCCGTAACCAAGGGCATTTACTGCTATACCCGAGCCGAAATCTAAATACCTCTCGCCGGATGAATCCTCCACATAAACGCCCTTTCCTCTGGATACAAGCAGGAGCTCCTGCGAGTAGTTTTTAGGAAAAGGTGCATCTGTGACGACAGATGCTCTTCCGTTAGTTTTCATTTTCCGCCTCTCTTCTGATTATTGTTCCCCTTTGCCCCGAAAGGAGTTTCTCCAGATCGCCGGGATGACTATACTGACCTATTATCACTTTATCAACGCCTCTGTTTAGTGCATCCAGTGAGCTCTTTACCTTGGGAATCATCCCCCCTGTAATTGTCTTTTCGTCTATATATCTCTCTATATCATCCAGTTTGTTGACGACTTTAAGTGTAACCCCCTGTCGAATAATTCCGGGTATATCTGAGAGAAAAAGAAGTACAGAAGCCGGTAGAGCCATGGCTACGGCAAAGGCAACCTCATCGGCATTGATATTTAAAGGCATTCCCGTGCTATCCATCGATGTGGAGGCAAGAACTGGCAGGAAACCCGCATCCATAAGCAGGTTCAGGAAGGAGATGTTAACCGAAGTTACTCTTCCGGTATGAGTTTCGGGATTTTCATCATCTCTCAGGCTTTCTCCTTCAAAAACCCTGCCATCGGAGCCGCTCAATCCCACTGCATTACAGTAACGATTGAGAACTCTTACCAGATATTTGTTTACTTTACCTGCCAGTACCATATCTACAATCTCCATCTCTGCGGGACTGGTCATGCGAATACCGTCACGAAAAACAGGTTTAAGCCCAAATAACTCTGTTATTCTCGAGACTTCAGCACCTCCCCCGTGAACAAGGATCAGACGATGTCTCTCTGCGAGCCTGGAAACCTCTCCAAGCAGATTCTCAAGAGAAGATCTATCCGAAGACGCTTTTCCTCCGATTTTAATTATTATGCTTTCTTTTTTCATATCTCCCCGTAACTTCTAAGTCCTGCAGTTTCGATAAAGCCAAACCGAATGTTCAGGTTTTGAATTGCCTGCCCGGAAGCTCCCTTAATGAGATTATCGATAACGGAGAATAAGATAAGAGTTCTGCCTTCCAGGTGCCAGCCGATATCACACCTGTTTGAACCCCACACATCTCTGGTTTGCGGAATGTAATCGAAAGTTAAGGAGATAAAAGGCGAAGAGGTGTAGGCATCCAAAAAGATAGAGTTAAGCTCACTGTTCTCAATTTCTCTTGCCAGAGAGACGGTTGTTGTTATGAACATCCCCCGTTTGAGAGGAACCATATGCGGGGTAAAAAGCACCTCAAAGTCATGGCTATCCGCGGCAAGGGAGTAACCTTTAGGGATGCCTGCAAACTCTTTGATTCTCTGTTGTATCTCTCCTGCATGACGATGGGTACTCCCGGGTGAATAGGCAGAGGTATTTTCCGATCGCTCGCAGAAAAGAAGCTTAAGTTCAGCCTTTTTACCGGCTCCCGATATTCCCGAGAGCGCGTTTATGACAATTCGGCCTTTTTCGATGAGGTTGTTTTTAAAAAGAGGATACAGCGGCAGAAGAGTGGCTGTGGGATAACAGCCCGGATTGGCTATTATATCGGCTTTGCGTATTTCATCCCGGTAAACCTCACACAGTCCGTAAACCGCCCTGTCCAGGAGATCAACTCTGGGAGGCGGCTCTCCGTAGCTCTTTCTGAAGAGCTCTGCATCTTTTATTCGGAAGTCGGCCGAAAGATCGATAACTATAGATTTTCCGAAAAAAGGCTCGCATGTTCTTGCAGAGGCAAGATGGGGCAGGGCGGAGAAAACCACATCGGGATTGAGCTTAGTGGCCTTTTCTATGCTTACGGTTTCTCCTCCAACAGATTTGGTTTTTTCCATCCCGGAGACTCCCAATCCCGGGTCAATAGAACTTAAGGGTACTCCGGGTTTCGATGAAGAGACCGGAATAATTTTATCTACCTCCGGGTGCTCGATTAAGAGTCGTAACAGAATCATACCTGTATAACCTGTTGTTCCCAATACTGCCGCTTTCACTTACTTTATAACTCCAGTTCGGGTATTTTTTCTTTTAACATCTTCTTAAACTCTTCTTTTTCAAGGTTCTCTTTTAGTATTATGAGAACCGTATCATCTCCTGCCATGGTGCCGATTATCTCATCAAGAGATAGATTGTCGATCGCAAAGGCAACACTGTCGGCGTGTCCGGGTATAGTGTGCATTATGGCCATATTGCCGGAATAGTCAATGGATATGAAGCCCCGAATAATATCCTTAATAAAGCTCTTCTCGGAGTCGATTCGCATATCCAGGCTCGGCAGAGAATAATAATAGCCGTTTTCACCATCGGAGATCTTGTTTACCCTGAGAAACCGCATGTCTCTTGAAAGGGTTGCCTGTGTTACATTAAATCCGTTTTCGCGTAAATGCTTAAGTAAATCTCTCTGGCTCTTTATTTTATAGGTTTTAATTATTTTCTTTATTGCTCTTAATCTGGCCTCTTTTTCTTTCACCGGAAGACCTCTTGTATATTTTTACTATATTATTTGCATAAAATTACATTAATGGCAACGGGATAGGACATGACCCTGGTCTTAAAATAAATTATATTATTAAAATAAGGAGAAACATCCGCAGCCATGATAATCGATATAAGGGAAGAATTAAAGGGAAATATTGCCAGAATAGAGAAAAACTTTCTTGCCGTAGCCTTAAGCGGTGGGGTGGATTCCAGTGTAGCCGCCTATTTACTATACGAGGGTCTAAGTTCGCATTCAGGAGAAGGAGCCGAAAAGCGGATGGCAGGAGCAAGCCACTATATATGGCCCGACTCCAGATGCTGTAATACAGAGGTTCTTGATAGAGCAAGGGAGGTATGCCGGCTGTTGAATCTACCCTACTATATTATGGATCTAACCTCTCTTTTCAAGGAGAAAGTGGTAGATGATTTTACACAAACCTATATAAATGGAAAGACTCCCAACCCCTGCATTCGTTGCAATCAGTGGGTTCGCTTTAAGGCATTTTACAATCTTTTAACAGAAAGAATGAGAGAAAATGGGCTTCTTGGAGATGAAGAGCCCCTTTACTTCTCGACCGGCCATTACGTAAGGGTGGAGAACACCGCTGACGGAGCTTTCATTAAACGTGCAAGAGATAACAACAAAGACCAGTCTTACATGCTCTACCGAATATCCAAGGAGATGCTTGAATATCTTATTTTTCCCCTGGGAGAGTACAGAAAGGATGAGGTTATGGAGATTGCCCGTAAGCTGGATTTGCCCTCTGCTTCCGGTGCGGAGAGCCAGGATGCCTGTTTCGTAGAGGGGGAATATGTGGATTTTCTTAAGAATTACACGGGCAGGAGGGATTTAAGCACAGAAGGAGATATAATAGATACAGAGGGTAATGTCATCGGGAAACATAAGGGATACATCCATTATACCATTGGGCAGAGGCGAGGATTGGATCTGGGCAACGGGCCGTGGTATGTAACCGATATCGATCCTGAGGGAAACAGAGTAGTTGTGGGAAGAAAAAAGGATGCAAGGAGCAACCGGTTCATTGTAGAAGAGACTAATTGGTTTATAGAAGAACATGGCAAGGAGTTTAACTGCAATGTGAGAGTACGCTATAACTCGCCGGAAATACCCTGTACTGTTTTTCCTATTGATGACTCTTCGGTAATTGTAAGGCTTAAAGAGTCTACGATAGTTTCTCCCGGCCAGTCTGCAGTTTTCTACCATAATGGCCTTGTAATGGGAGGAGGAATAATAAGCAGGCTCGATCATGATAAAAGTTGATTTAAACAATCCCTTTAACGGAGCACCGGTATATTATAAAAAAGAAACTACAACAACAATGGAGGATGCCTGCAAGATTGCTGAAGGGGGATGCCCTTCGGGAACGGTAATCTGGGCAGGGTATCAAAAAGAGGGAAGGGGTAGGATATCGGGAAGAAGATGGCTCTCTCCTCCGGGAGAGAATCTTCTATTTACATTGATATTACATAAGTTTGAGCTTGAGAAGGATATATCAATAGAGAAATCTAACTTGACTCACGGATGGGAGACACGATCATTACGTTTTCCCCTGATTACTGGAATAGGAATAGCCGAGGAGCTTAATGAGAGATTTTCATTGCCGGCCAAGGTGAAGTGGCCCAACGATGTAGTTGTAGAGGGGAGGAAAATATCAGGAGTTCTGTGCAGAGCTACGGGAAAATATCTGCTTGCAGGTGTGGGGGTAAACTGCAATCAGGTGGTCTTCCCAGAAGGACTCAGGGGTAGTGTGTGTTCTATCAGTAGTCTTACCTCTGTGAATGTTGACCTTGGGCTGCTTCTGGAGGCTCTGCTTTTTCGTTTTAAAACCATCTTCTCCTCTAAAGACTGGAGGGAAAGGCTCGAGAGCCTACTCTATCTTAAAGGCGCAACAGTGAAAATATTCCTCGGGTGTCCACAAACAGGTAAAACGGTGGTAGGCAGGATCGAAGGAATTGCTCCTTCCGGAGCCCTTCTTTTTCTTCCCCGGGGAGAAGAGTACCCGGAAGAAATTGTAAGCGGAGAAATCGTAGAGATCAGATAAATTTCTTTTTAACAGGAGCAGAGTACCTGCCTATCCAGGCAGGAGAAAGTTCTTTTACTACAGAGGCTGGAATGGGAGGAGGAGAGAGCCTTTCGTTTATACCGGCTATTAACATGAGGGTAAAGTGTTCCTCCACTCCTTCTATAAGAGTCGATGGACAGGAGCAGTAGCTTCCTCCCGGATTAATGTATAAAAGATAATCCTTTTTTATTTTTCTGATTCTCACAGGAAGAAGATTAACCCTTCTGCATTCGTAGTCTGTAAAGTCTACCAGCAGGTTGGATTCGCCACAGGTAAGAATAAAGGTTTTTCCCGGAAACCGGTAATATCCGGAAATAGCCGGTAATTTCTGACTGTACTTCTCTCCGTCGGGGAACAGCGCTTCGAGCATAACCGTATGACCGGGAGTTATTCGAAAGAGAGGTATTTCCAGAGGAGAGTAGGATTGGATTGTCTGTACGCTTCTTAATTCAGGATAGGTGATAAAGACCGATATAAAAAGTGCTGGAAACTCGTTCAACAAGTAATAATCTATCATAAGTTTCCCGGGCGATCTTGAATCGGGTAAATCGATACCCGATATCTCCCTCAAACCTCTACTCATCTCATCTTCGAAGGAAAAAATACCGGATTGCTCGAAAGAAAATTGCCTTTTCGGATAGGAAATGTAGGAAGAAGAACATTCATCTATAAGAACCTCTTTTCCCCGAACGGAAAAATTTTTCAGTTTACCTTCAAATATTACCGTTTCCATATCGGCTTCTCCAAGATTAACAGTACCACTCATATTGGCGATAAAACTTCTTCCTTTAATGGGAGGTGTCTGCAGGGTGAAATTTCCGTTTGCGTATTTAGATCGCAGATATTGGGGAGAATTTATAATTAAAATCTTTTTTAAAAGTTCTGGCTTATTCAGATAGTCTCGATTTTCTCTGATTTTACATGCTTCAATCCGGTAAACTCTATCAACCGGAGAATCGGATAACTCTTTAGAGGTTAAAACTGATTCCAGCGGAATATCTCCATTTTCAGAATATGAAAAAGAGTATATGTTTAGCTCTGCCTCATCTTGAAAGTACTGAGGTATTTTACAGAAGGATATATTGTATCTTCTCTTAAGGTATAAGAGCGAATCTAGAAAATTGTTAGTTTTGAATGTATTATTATTGTTGAATAAGTTAAAAAGAAGAACCAGTGGTGTATCTATCTTCTTAAAAGAACTTTTAAGCGCCTTTGATATCTCTTTTACAGAAAGCTTAGAAAAATCTATAAAAGGAAGGACCAGCAATTTCTCGCCTCTTATTAAATATATTCTATTTCTTTCTCCGGAAGAAATCGCAAGCCAGAGATAATTTTTTTCTCTGTAGAGCTGTTTTGACGATTCTCTGCAAAAATCCATGCTCGGAGGCATCAATGCGGCGGAGTTTGATGATAAAAACTCGAACCATCCGGAGTTCCATCGGTTTACAAATGTCCAATCGAGCTCGTATCTAAGTTCTTCTTTTAAAAGAAAAGGATGGTGGGCGCCGGAATAACCCATTGGGAGAAGTAAATCACCTTTTGTGTCTATACGATTCTTTAGTCTGGTGAGTAATGCCTTTGCTCTTAAAGAAGAATGCTCTAAAAGAGGGATACAGGGAAGATTCCAGTGAACCTTAAGCTCACTACTCATAGTGTGCTCTTCCAGTAAGCTTAAGGCTTTTTCCATTAGAGATAGAGTCTCTTCTGCTTTGAACTGGTTTAACCTGAGAATAACACCAATTTGATAGTGTTTTTTTCCTTTCACTTAGTTTAAGTTTTTAATGCCTAGCATGAGTAAAAGTCAAGAGTGGTAACACTTTGTTTGAGAAAAAAAATGAAATTTTCTATTGGCGATTTAGAAAAGTATTTGTATCTTCTTTAATGAATCAAGTCAAAACGGATATAAAATACCAATAAGAAAAGAGAGGTTAAAAATGGCTAAGCAATTGCAGTTTAACGAAGAAGCAAGAAGAGCTCTATTCCGAGGTGTAAAGAAGCTCTCCGATTCCGTAAGTGTCACACTTGGTCCAAAAGGCAGAAATGTACTTCTGGACAAAAAATTCGGTGCTCCCACTGTTACTAAAGATGGTGTTTCTGTGGCAAAAGAGATCGAACTGGAAGACCCCTATGAGAACATGGGTGCTCAGCTTCTTAAAGAAGTTGCCACCAAGACCAACGATGTTGCCGGTGATGGTACCACTACTGCCACGGTGCTTGCCTATTCGATTGTTGAAGAAGGGCTTAAAAGTGTGGCTGCCGGAATCAATCCCATGGGAATAAAAAGAGGGATCGACAAGGCAGTCGAGATTGCTGTGGAAGACATTAAAAAAACATCTAAAGAGATAAAAGACAAAGAGGAGATAGCCCAGGTCGCAGCCATCTCCGCCAATAACGATATGGAAATCGGCGAAGAGATTGCAAATGCAATGGAAAAAGTGGGGAAGGATGGTGTAATTACCGTTGAGGAGTCCAAAACTATCGAGTCCTACACTGAATTCGTGGAAGGAATGCAGTTTGACAGGGGATACCTCTCTCCTTACTTTGCCACAAATCGTGAAAACATGACAGCCGTGCTTGAAGATCCTTATATCCTCATACATGACAAAAAAATATCCAACATGAAAGATTTACTGCCTATTCTTGAGAAAGTGGCACAGTCGGGGAAACCTTTACTGATCATAGCCGAAGACGTTGAGGGTGAAGCACTTGCTACTCTTGTTGTAAACAGCATCAGAGGAACCTTGAGTGCCGTCGCTGTTAAAGCACCGGGCTTTGGAGACAGGAGAAAGGCTATGCTCGAAGATATAGCCATTCTTACCGGTGGACAGGTTATTTCAGAAGAGCTGGGATTAAAACTTGAGACAACCGATATGTCTCAACTTGGTCGTGCCAAGAGTATAAAGGTAGAAAAAGAGAATACTACAATCATCAGTGGAGCGGGTAAACAGCAGGATATTAAAGACAGAATTGCCCAGATAAAGGCACAAATAGAAGAGACTACATCCGATTACGACCGGGAAAAATTACAGGAGCGACTCGCCAAGCTTGCAGGAGGCGTTGCTGTTATCAATGTGGGAGCAGCCACCGAGGTCGAGCTCAAGGAAAAGAAACACAGGGTTGAAGATGCTTTGAGCGCCACACGAGCTGCAATCGAAGAAGGTATTGTACCCGGCGGCGGTGTTACTTTACTCCAGGCAGTACATGCGCTCGATAAAACCGATATTTCCGGTTGGGAAGAGGATGAGAAAGTAGGATTTAAAATTGTAAAACGCGCTCTGGAAGAGCCCATTCGTAGTATCGCAGAAAATGCAGGTATGGACGGCTCTATAATAGCTGAGAAGGCGAAGGGCGAGAAAAAGGGCATAGGGTTTGATGTAGCCAAAATGGAATGGACCGATATGGTTAAGGCAGGAATTATCGATCCTGCAAAAGTATGCCGGTATGCCCTGCAGAATGCAGCTTCAATTGCAGGTCTTATGCTTACTACTGAATGTGTTGTTACAGAGATTCCTGAGAAAGAGAAGGAACAACCCGGTATGCCTCCGGGAGGTGGCATGGGTGGCATGATGTAACCCGCCTTTGATAAGTTAAATCACGGATCTTGAAAACGGCTCTCATGGAACAAAACATGGGAGCCGTTTCGGTTAAAAGCTCATGAAAAGGGAAGAGTTTGTTTTTACCATCGGATACCAGGGAAACACAGCCATTGTTGACGGATCTGCAATGAAGAAATTTAAGAATCTCTCAACGGTAGAACTGGCAGAGAAAGGATTATTAAAAGCGGCCTTTAACTCGGCTGTCTATTCAAAGAACGAAGAGGAGATAAAAGAGTTCCTGGCCATCTACAATAAAAAAAGTGGTTCCAATTACTCTTCGATTGAGGCGTTGAAACGTCTTTTCGGGGGAGTGGATGTCCAATCCAAAATAGAGAGAGTGAAGATCATATAACCTCAAGCTCTTGACTTGTGATTTTATCCATGGTACGGTTTTTCAAACTTAAATAAGGGGATGATTAAAATTATGAATAATGTATTTTGGAGTTTACCTCTCTTGATGGGAGGTGTAGAGGGTGGCACTGCAACAGGCGCGGGTGGTTCTGGCCAACTGGTAACGACTTTTATAACCTTTGGGCTGGTTATATTAATTTTTTATTTTCTCATTATACGGCCACAAAATAAGAGAAAAAAAGAAGCAGAAAATATGCTTAAGTCTCTATCTAAAAACGATAAAGTGGTAACCATAGGAGGTATCAGGGGCATTGTACAGGCAGTAAAGGATGATACTGTAGTCATAAAGGTCGACGATAATGTCAAGTTAGAGTTCTCTAAAAGCGCAGTCTCCACCATACTGGAAAAGAGAGCCTCAAAACAGGATTCTTCTGTAAATCCGGGTAAAGACGAAAACAGCCAGGAATAGGATAGCCCTTTCCTTCCTTCAATAAACATCACGGGCCGGAGAGAAACTATGAGTAAACGCTTTAGACTAATACTAATTCTCTTTTCTATCGGAGCATGTGGGTTTTTTCTTTATCCAACTTTCAAGTGGTATTTTCTCATACCGGCGGAGAAGCGGGAATTGGCATTGATATCCAGACAGCAGATAAGAGATTTTGCAGAAAGAAAAGCATCGGAAGATCTGGAAGAACTCGAAACTCTGACGAGGGAAAACCCCGGTGCCCAAATCCCCACGGAGTATAAATTTATCCTGAATAAGGCAAAAGAGAATTATAGATTGGCAGATAGGCCTTTCCCCGATCGATGGACAGTCAGAAAAGTACTTGCCAGTTTCAGAAACGCCAGGGAAGCACTCGAAGCAATCGAGGAACACTACAGGGAGGAAATCCTTCAGCTTAAGGAACTCAGCAACGAGGCTTTAAAACTGGGTCTCGATCTTTCCGGAGGAATGAGCGTACTCCTCGAAGCCGATATGGAGAGCTTGAAAGATCGACTGGGGCATGAACCTGCAGCAGAAGACAGAAGATCTGCCATAGACAGGGCAATGGAGATTTTAACAAACAGGATCGATAAGTTTGGAGTAAGCGAACCCTCCATAAGAAGGCAGGGGACCGATCAGATATCCATTCAGATTCCTGGAGAGGCAGATCCCGAACGAATCAGAACCTTTCTCAGGGGTAAGGGGAGGCTTACCTTTCATCTGGTTGATGATGATGCAACGGCCAAACTTCAGGAATATATAAAGGAGAATCCCAGAGAGTTTGCTGGAGGGAATATCACCAGACCGGATTTTCTCGATGCAGGAGATGTAATCAGAGGGTTTTACCAGAAAGACAAATACGGGATAGATCAACGTATCAGGTATATCGTTATAGAAGAGGAGGTAGCTCTCGATGGTAACCATATTCAGGACGCGCAGGTGGGTTCACATCCCATAACCGGTCAGCCTGTAATAAACTTTACCCTGGACAGAGGGGGCGGTGAGATTTTTTTCAAGGTAACTTCGGCAAATGTAGGAAGAACCCTCGCAATTGTGCTTGATGATAAGGTAAAGGCGGGGGCTCGGATTTCTGAACCTATTAGAGAATCGGTTCAGATGACCGGATTCGACAGGCAGGAAGCAACAGATCTTGCTCTTGTACTCAGGACGGCAGCCCTGCCCGTAGATCTAATCATAAACAGTCAGCAGGCAATCGGGGCTTCTCTGGGAGAAGATGCGATCAGAATGGGTATAAGGGCAATCTTACTCGGTTTTTTACTGGTAATTGTTTTTATGCTTTTTTACTATAAAATGTCCGGATTGATTGCCGATCTGGCACTCGTACTAAACCTGTTTATAATGGTATCCATTCTGACTGCTTTCAATCTTACTCTTACCCTCACAGGTATAGCAGGAATTATCCTTACTGTGGGTATGGCTGTTGATGCAAATGTAATAATATTCGAAAGAATTAAAGAGGAGTATAAGATCGGCAAGTCACCCGAAGCATCGGTTAAGGCGGGTTTTAGAAAGGCATTCTGGACAATAATGGATTCAAATATTACCACTTTCATAGCGGCAATATTTCTCTCTCAACTGGGTACAGGTCCGATTCAGGGGTTTGCCTATACTCTAGCAGTAGGTATTCTAACCTCCATGTTTACGGCTCTTGTAGTCTCAAGGCTTGTTTTCGATTTTCTGGTAGAATCGGTTAAGGTTTCAAGGCTCAGCATCGGGTGGAGAGTAAGATGAAGAGAGTAATTAGATTTACCCGTTTTAGATACATTATGCCCATAATTTCCTTCCTTGTAATTGCAGTAAGTATAACGGGCACTGTTTTTCAGGGCGGATTTAACCTGGGGATAGATTTTCAATCGGGCCTATCGATGCATATTCAGGTTGCCCCCGAGGCATTTTCGGTAACATATATCGGGGAAGGGCAGGCTACTCTCAACATATCAGAAAACGCCCTTACAATAGAAGTGGATAAGCCCGGAGAAGAAAAGGAGCGTTATCAGATTCTCATCGAGCAGAATCCAACAATCGGTGATCTTAGAGCAGAGCTTACTAAAATACCCGGTATAGATGTAGCCATCCATGTTCCGGAAAGCACTGCCACAAAAAGACTTCTTGCACTGGACTTTCCCCTCAATCTCGGAGAAGAACCGGCGGTCTGTAACCTGAGATTAACCGATAGAAACGAAATATTTGCATCTATAGAGGAGGTGAGAGATGCACTTGAAGCTGTAGGAGGAGTGCAAATTCAAATGGCGGGAGAGCCGATCAATCAGGAGTTTCTTATCAGGGTCGAAGACAGAGAAGGGGAGAGAGATTTTACCCAATCCGTTTCTTCAGAGGTCCTTAAGTATCTTGAGAACCGTTTCGGGGAAAACAGGGTGATAGTAAGACAAACCGACTATGTGGGTCCTCGATTCTCAGAAACCCTGGTCCGTCAATCTGTTTACCTCATTAGTTTTGCCATGGCCTTGATTCTTCTGTATATATGGTTTCGTTTTAAGCTTCCCTATGCCGTATCTGCTATTGTGGCACTTATTCATGACGTTTCTGTGATGGTGGGTTTTATAGGTGTGTTTCAATTAGAGATATCCACCGCAACAATAGCAGCATTACTTACAATTATAGGATATTCCTTAAACGATACAATCGTAATTTTTGACCGCATAAGGGAAAATAACGCTATTTTAAGAGATTCTCCTTTTCGAGATATAATCGATACAAGCATTACCCAGTCCTTAAGCCGTACATTGATGACCTCCTTTACAACACTTCTGGCTGTACTGGCGATCTATTTCTTTGCCATAGGTACAATAAAGCTGTTTGCCCTAAACCTTATCGTGGGAGTATTTGTGGGAACTTACTCCTCCATGTTTATAGCATCCCCCATTTTACTCGGCTGGATTAGCTCAAGAGAGAGATTAAGGAAGGATAAGGAGAGAAAAAAGTACGGTATTAAAAAGGAGGAGTCTGCACTGCAAAAGGTGGAAGCAAATAGTAGTGTTTCGGCGGAAAATATCACCGCCAGAAAGGAAGAAAAAGATAAGGTTATAGTTCCTGCTCAAAAAGAACGTAAGCCCAGGGGTAAGAAACGGAAAAAGAAGAAAAAATAGGAGGGTTAAAAACATCTCCCGTGGATTTTAAGTAAATTAAACTGCCCTATATGGCTTATAAGCATTACTGCCATTACACCGGCTTCCGTCGGGTCGGTTATAACCAGATCGCATACAGAAGTTACAGAGCCCGCCATTCTAAGAGAAATAACCGGTACTCCGTAGGTCTCGCGTAATTCCACCACAGCCCTGGTAATATCACCTCCCATGAGAGCACCGGCAAGTACCAGTATTCCCACCCTGTGAAGTCGTCCAACGGCACGAACGGCCTGGGAAAGCTCCCTCTCTCCCACTACCGGCATGGTATCTATGGAAATAGTCTCCCCGCGGATGTTATGACGGTCGGCTTCGGCTATGGCACCTGAAGCTACAAGGGCGACCTGAGCCCCCCCTCCAACTACAATTACTCTCTTCCCGTAAGTTTTTATATAGGTAGGCCGTATGAATACACTTCTTACGGAGTTGATTTTTTGAGTTTCCAGCAAAATCTTTTCTTTTATCGATTGCTTATCTACCTGAACGAGGATATGAATCAAGCCGTTGTGTTCGATCCACGATTGAATGTAAGTTATATTTCCGCTATAGGAGGAGATCATGGAAGTAATGTCTGCCACAAGACCAATTCTGTCCTCGGCAAGAACCTCTATGGCAAAATCGGAACTCTCCTCGGGTGCGGAATGTTGTTTTATCCATAAATAACGCTCTTTCAATATAGCGGGAATGCTAGCCATGGTGGAATTTTACTTCTTCCCCAGGATTAGTCAAGTGCAGAAATGGTAACACATGCTTTTTAAAAATTAGAAGAAATTTCTGTAATTTCTAATTTCTTTATTTTCATCTGGTTGTTATTGTGTTATAATCATATCGCAATCTTCATTTTAAGTTGCGATCGAAGATTGCGATATGATGAATAATAGCATAATTCGTTAATATAATCATTTTGGCTTTAGAAAGCTCTTTTTAAAGCCAGGAGGATAACACTTATTGAAGGTTAACCCTAAGAGAGTTCTTATTGTTGAGGATGAAATCATAATCGGAATTGATATTAAAACCCGGCTTGATAAACGCGGAGAATGCCTCTGTGATGTGGTTACAAGTTCTGAGGAAGCCCTGGAATATGCAGAAAAGAGAAAGCCGGATCTCATAATAATGGATATAGCTCTGCAAGGTAAGACAGATGGGCTTCAAGCAGCCGAACATATAAATGACAATTACAATATTCCCATAATATTTATTACCGCCTATTCTGCACCGAATATATTATCTTTGACCAAAAGACCTGGTTTTTACGATTGTATCCAGAAACCATTTGACGACAGGGCACTTTTCAATGTTGTATTAAGAACTCTCACCATTTCGGCACTTGAGAAGAAGCTTAAGGCAGGAGAGCCCCTATCTTCTGTAATTGATGATATTCCATCCGGATTATCCATAATCGAAGCCGCAAGCTTCAGGGTTAAAGTGGCCGATAAAAAGTTCTTAAACCAATCTATAACCTGCTATGATTTTAATTTTAATCTAGATAGACCCTGCCACACCTTCGGGTTCCCCTGTACTCTTGAGGAGATAAAAAAAACGGCCTGCTGGACTGCCCATATCTCCAATCGACCGCTACGGACGGGAAAGAAACGTAAAGTTGAAATCTACGGTTATCCTTTACTTGATCATAGGGGTAAGGTTAGTGATATAATTGAGTTTATTCGACCCTTGGGTGAGGATGAGTTTTCCGGTTACAGATAATTGTTCCACAAATATCTGTTTATTTTTATATTAAAGATACGTTATGAAAAAAAACAGGGAGAGAAAGATTATTCGAGCAGAAACCATGGGCTATTGCATGGGGGTGAGGCGTGCTGTGCAGATAGTCAACGATATGCTCGATTCGGGAAAACACACAACAATTCATACGATGGGCCCCCTTATTCATAACAGGCATGTACTGGAAAAATTACAGCAGAAGGGTGTTACGGTAATAAAAAATCCAGATCGGGCGGAGGGGAGCGTTGTTATAAGGGCACATGGGATTCATCCAGAGGTAAGAGCACTCTTTCTGGAGAGGAACATAGAACTCGTCGATGCGACATGCCCCAGGGTTTTACGATCGCAGAGAATAGTAAAGGAACATAGCGATCAGGGCTTCCATATTGTTATTGTTGGTGATAAAGATCACGGAGAAGTAAGGGGGATTGCCGGGTATGCCGGCAATTATCGGGTAATAAAAGATGAGAAGGAAGCACAATCTCTTAAGTTACCTGCAAAAACCATGGTAATCGGGCAAACAACTTTGAGAAGAGATGAGTATGCCCGAATATGCGATATTCTAAAGGAGAAGAATCCCCATATAAAAATATGCAGGAGTATATGTCCTGCCACAGAGAAGAGACAGGAGGCCTTGAGAGAGCTGGCAGAAAAAGTGGATGCGATTCTGGTTGTAGGTGGAAGGGACTCCTCAAATACAAAGCATCTCTATAGAACGGCTTCGAAATTGATAAATGCGGCATGGCATATAGAAGAGGCTTCGGAAATTCCTTTAGAAATAAATAACTACGATAGGATAGGGATAACTGCCGGTGCTTCTACCCCGGATTGGATAATTGATGAAGTGGAGAGAAGACTTCTGGAGATGATAGAGGAGGAGCAGAGACTGAACATGAGGGGCAATAATGGTAATTCTTAAGGATTCCGTAAATTTCTTCGACTACCGGAGACAATAATAGAAATATCTGATACAGTTATTTGTATGAATATTCTGGATAGACTGATTAAAAAGAAGATTGGACTTGCTCTGGGAGGAGGTGCCGCACGGGGTCTTGCTCATATTGGTGTGTTAAAAGTAATCGAGGAGGAGGGGATAAAAATTGATTTTGTTGCAGGAACAAGTGTGGGCAGTCTTATAGGAGCTCTTTTTTGTGCAGGCTTCAGGTGGAAAGAGATAAATGAACTTTCCGGTAAAACAGCATGGAAAGATCTGGTAGAGCCAATGCTACCAGGCAAGGGATTGCTCAGATTGGAGAAACTCGAAAACAAACTCAATAAATTGGTAGAGGGTAGAAATCTGGAAGAGCTCGATATTCCTTTGAGTGTGGTTACAGCAGATATAACCACAGGAGAGGAGATTATTTTGAAGGAGGGACCTGCTGCCAGAGCAGTAAGAGCGAGCAGTAGTATTCCGGGAATTTTCGAACCGGTTATGTGGGAGGATCGTCTTCTGGTTGACGGCGGATTGGTCAACAATGTCCCTGCTTCGGTGGTTCGCGAAATGGGAGCGGAGCTCGTAATAGCGGTCGATCTTAACGCCGACAGAATAAAGAACGAGCCGCCGAGAAACATTTTCGATGTTATTGTATACAGCTTCTTGATCCTTATGACAAATTTTACACAGCACGCCGTTAAACAGGCAGATTATGTAATTCGGCCGGATTTAAAGGGGTATAGTTACTACGATCTCAAGAAAAGAAATGAGCTTATAAACCTTGGAGAACAGGCCGCGCGGGATGTGCTTGCACGAATTAGTGAGAAAATTCATTAACAATCCTTTCACCACCCGCTCAGCAATCCAAGCAGCCCGGGTGTTCTTGAATGCATGATTAAGAAATTTATTGACAATCTTATAAAATTGGTTACAATATAAGAAAGTAAACATGGCCTGTAAACTTAATCAATACAGCTTTATAAGAGACAAAATCATAGAAGAGCTCTATAAAAATCGTGATATAAGAGAAGAGTTTATTGAACGACTGCATCACGATAATAATAGGTTTGGTGTAGATCAACTCTATGCCTATCTTTTCTACACTTTGTGTGATATCGAAGTCGATTCGAGGGTTGCCGAGAAACACTTTGAAAACATAAAAAAGCATCAGGAAGAGCTGGAGCAAACCCTTGGTCGGGAAGTCGGGTTCAGAGTCAGTATGATGGATTACTTCTACAATATACTTCCCATGCTAAAAAACCCCAAAATAATCGAAGTTTCAACTTACGAATCAAAACTATACCTTATACATGTGGATGAGCTTACAGGTCTTTATAACAGGCGCTACTTAGAACATGCAGTAGAAACAGAACTGCAACGCTCCATGCGGTATAATATAGAGTTTTCTCTAATGTATCTGGATATAGACGACTTCAAGGCAGTAAATGACAATCATGGTCACCGGGTGGGTGACAGTGTATTAAAGGAGTTTGCTAGCATGCTAAAAGGTATTATAAGAAAGGAAGATGTTGCAGCTCGATACGGGGGAGAGGAGTTTGTTATTCTAATGCCACAAACCGGTACGAATAATGCAAAAATTCTTGCAGACAGACTCCTGCGGGAAGCGAGAAACCATCGATTCTCACACAATTTAAGGATAACCTTCTCGGGAGGTATATCCAGTTTTCCGAAACACGGTGTCTCTTTCGAAGCTCTTATAGAGAGAGCGGATAGAGGTCTGTACATGGCAAAGATGAGGGGTAAAAATCAGGTTACCTGCCTTCAGGAGAAGCGCTTGGATCTTCGTTATGATGCCAGATTAGAAATAATCTATAAGCACAACAAGCATGGGAAGGATAAAGGAGTTACAGAAAACCTTTCCCTCGGAGGGCTGGCATTCGAAACAGACAGAGAAATTAAGCCAGGCAAAGTAATCGAAATAATTATAGAAATACCTGATATTGGAAAGAGATATGAAATAACTGCTCAAATTGTCTGGATTAATGAGGTAAGGCCGGGAGCAAAAAAAAGGATAGGTGCAAAGTTTAAAAACGTCGATTACCACACCCTGAGCCAGCTTATAAATCGGCTCGATTCAAATTAAGAAATGTATTTTTAAACTTTAAGATATGACCCTTTTTGATGAGCCCCTTCCACTTCTGGTTTAAAACAATTAAAATAGAAAAAGACAAAACTACCATACAGGAGAGATAATTGAGATTTTTTCAACTTGTAGAAGATATAATCGATCTATCGGGTGAGATGACAGAAGAGATAAGGACTCTGGAAGGGGTAAGCGGATTTGAAATGGTGGATATAATGAAGAGTCTTTTATACATATATACCCAGAAACCGGATGACCCCCACACGGAAGAAATATTTTCCAGTATTGGAATGATTATTCCAAAGGCTATTTATAAAGAGTTAAAGAGAAAAAAAGTTCGTGTAAAACCTGCATCAAAGGAATAGAGATTGGCCTCGTAGAATGGATATGGAGAATAAAGTTGTATGGATAACGGGAGCTTCTTCCGGTATAGGAGAGGCTCTGGCTGTTGAAATGGGCAGAAGAGGAGCGGCCCTCGTTCTTTCCTCAAGAAGAAGAGATCGACTGATAGAAGTGGGGGGTAAATGCGGAATAGCAGATGAGAAGCTCTTTCTGCTTCCTCTGGATCTGGCAGATATCGATTCCCTTCCCGAGAAAGCTAAAATGGCTGAGACAGCATTCGGTCGAATCGATATTCTAATCAATAACGCGGGTGTGAGTCAGCGCTCAAAAGTAAGCGAAACAGAAATAACGGTAATTAAAAAAATAATTGATGTTAATTTCCTGAGCGGTGTAGTGTTAACAAAAGAGGTGCTCACAGGAATGCTTGCCCGCAGGGCTGGACACATAGTTGCAGTATCCAGCATAGCGGCAAAGTTCTCCACTCCTTTAAGGGCAGCTTACTGTGCCTCAAAACATGCTCTTCACGGTTTCTACAACGCATTGCGTGCAGAGGTAAAGGAGGGGGGGGTAGATGTAACCCTGATAGTTCCTGCATTTGTTAAAACCGGCATTTCGGTAAATGCCTTGTTGGGAGATGGTAGCCCCTACGGAGCGATGGATAAGAACCAGGAGAGAGGTATTTCTCCGGGGGAATGTGCCAGAAAAATTTTGCATAGCATAGAAAAGAAAAAGAGAGAAGTTTATGTTGGCATGGACTTTAAGGCAAGGACAGCGCTGTTTGTAAGTTCTTTTTCTCCTGTACTCTTTGAGAGAATTATAACCAGGGCAAGGATTACTTGAAATGGAATATGATTTGTATTTCAAATTGCTAAATCTTAAACCCGATGCAAGTCTCTCCGAGGTAAAAGAAGCTTATCACAGAGAGGCAAAGAAAAATCACCCCGATCTGTTTCCTGAAAGCGAGAGAAGCCAAAGGGAACTAAGAATGATGAAGATTAATGAAGCCTATATTGCTATTACAAGCTATCTTTCGGGTACGAGATATAAGAGAAGCGAAATTCCCGTTAGAGAACAGAAAGTAAAGAGTGAAAGTAGAGAAGTGGGCAGTCTAAAAGACCCGGCATACGTGTATTACAAGAGAGGCTTTAAATACTACACAGAAGGCTACCGGATTTTTTACCGCAGATATCTAAAACATGAACAGAAAATAAGGTTCCTGTTTACATTCGACTATATTTTAAAGCTGGCTCTCTCCTCGCTTCAGTACTTTGAAAAATCATACTCTTACTTCCTGCGTGTTGTGGAGGATTACCCGGAAAGTGTATGGACTGCGGATGCCAGGATGAAACTTGGGAGGCTTGAGACATTTAATAAGATATATCAAAAGATATGTTCCAATATTACAGAACAAATAAGAGCAGGGAAAATGATGCCCTACAGGAAAACGGTTTCGAGGAATGTATCATGAGAAAGCGTACAAAAATTGTCTGTACCATAGGACCCGCCTGTAAAGATGAAAGAGTACTGCGCGGGATGATTGAGAACGGAATGAATGTGGCTCGTCTTAACTTTTCCCACATGGAAAGAGAAGAGGCCGATAGAATTATCGCTTTACTTAAAAACTTGAGAAGTAAGCTTCACATTCCACTTGCAATTATGCTCGATACAAAGGGCCCTGAGGTGAGGCTTTACGGTTACAGAGAACCGGTCCCTTTAAGCCAGAACGATATAATCACCATAAAAAGTTATGAAAAACCGGATTTACATTCAAAAGAAACAGGGAATAAATTTCACTTCTACACAAATCTTCCCTCGGCCGGCAGCCTTTGCAGAATCGGCTCGAGAGTACTCCTCATGGATGGGTTCATTGAAGGGGAAATTATAGATAAGAATGAGACCTGCGTTAAGGTTAGAATCAGAAACAGCGGGCTTCTCAGGACAAAGGCTCACTTTGCCATTCCGGGGACTGAATATCCCCTTCCTTTTCTCTCGGAGAAAGACCGGGAAGATATCATCTTCGCCGCAGAAAAAGGGCTGGAATATATAGCACTCTCCTTTGTGGGTTCTGCAAACAATATTTTTACCGTTAGAAATCTGATTCACGACCGTTTTCCGGGATCGGCAATACAACTGATAGCAAAAATAGAAAATAAGGCTGCAATTGATCATCTCGATGAGATCATCTCTCATGCAGATGGGATCATGGTTGCCAGGGGAGACCTGGGAGTAGAGCTTGATATGGCAGAAGTGCCTGTTATGCAGAAACGTATAATCGAGAAGTCCTATCTTCGGGGTAAACCTGTTATTACGGCGACCCAGATGCTGGAGTCCATGATCAACAATCCCATTCCGACAAGGGCTGAAGCCTCCGATGTGGCCAACGCCTGTTACGATCTCACCTCCGCGGTGATGCTTTCGGGAGAGACGGCAGTGGGAAGCTTTCCAGAACTGGTAGTGAAAACCATGTCCAGGATTATAGAGAAAGCCGAGGAAGGTATCGATTATAATAAGATTTTCCGGTTAAGGAGAGAATCGGATTTTTCTGAAGCAGATTTAACTTCTATAGTATGCAGAAATGCGATTTCTATTACAGATGAGTGTGGAGCTAAAGTTCTGGTGGTCATTACAAAGACCGGTTACTCTGCAAGGATGGTCTCCCGTCTAAGATCAAAAATACCTATATTGGCCATGACCTACCAGGATACAACCTACAATCAACTTGAACTAAACTGGGGGGTGAATCCCGAAATGATAGAAGAGGAGAGCTCCATTGAATCGATCATCCAGAGAATAGGGGAGATATGTCTGGAGAGGGGGGTAGCCGAAAGGGGCGACAGGATCGTTATTATAGCAGGCCTCCCTCTGGGGAGACACGGAACTACCAACATGGTGCGGGTCGAGACGGTGGGGAAAAAGCCTGTTAGAGGAATAGCACTTAACAAAAAGACTGTTTCGGGCTCTGTTGTTTATGTTAAAGAGGATGCTGATATAAATACAAAGGATCTTTCCGGAAAGATAGTTTTTCTCTCGGATTTCAAGAAGGATTATGTGCCCTATCTAAAGTTGGTGGCAGGAATTGTAATGGAGACCTATAAATACGAACACGATTTGAGCCTCTTGGGCATTGCCTATAACATACCAATATTTATCGATGCAAAGGGGGTTTTCGAACAAATCAAAGAGGGCAGTGTGGTTGAGCTGAGAGGAGACCGTAATATAATTTCTGAATTATGATAGATAAATTTTATATAATGAAATTATACTAAAAAAATATTTATCCTCTTACTTGAATTAAACTTTTTATTAGAACATAATAACGACACTGTGGGCTAAAATCATTTTCATTGAGAAAGGGGAAAGCATGTCTTATATAGAAGAAATTGTTGATTTGGTAAAAAAACGAAATCCCGGTGAGTATGAGTTCCATCAGGCAGTAGAAGAGGTTCTCACCTCTTTAGAGCCTTTACTGGACAGACATCCCGAATACTGGGAAGAGAAAATCCTCGAAAGGATTGTAGAACCGGAAAGGGTTGTTATTTTTCGTATTCCCTGGATGGATGACAGAGGCGAGTACCAGATAAATCGAGGATTCAGGGTACAATTCAACAGTGCTCTCGGCCCGTATAAAGGTGGCTTGCGCTTCCATCCCACGGTAAATCTGGGGATAATGAAGTTTCTTGCTTTCGAACAGGTTTTTAAGAACTCTCTTACAACACTGAATATGGGGGGAGGCAAGGGCGGTTCCGATTTTGATCCAAAAGGCAAGTCCGATAACGAGGTAATGCGGTTCTGTCAGTCTTTTATGACCGAACTATACCGTCACATCGGGCCGGATACGGATGTTCCTGCAGGGGATATCGGTGTAGGTGCACGAGAAATAGGTTATCTTTTTGGCCAATATAAGAGAATCGCAAATGAGTTCACCGGCGTTCTTACCGGTAAATCTGTAGGCTGGGGTGGGTCGCTTATAAGGCCAGAAGCTACGGGCTACGGTGCTGTATATTTTGCCGAAGAAATGCTTAAAACCAGGGGTGATTCCATTAAGGGGAAGACCTGCGTAGTATCGGGTTCAGGCAATGTTGCACAATTTACCACACAGAAACTCATCCATATGGGAGCAAAACCTGTTACCCTTTCGGATTCAAACGGCTTCATTCACGATCCCGACGGCATTAATGAGGAGAAACTTGCTTTTGTCATGGAACTTAAGAACATCAAAAGAGGACGCATAAGAGAATATGCCGAGAAGTACGGAGTCCCCTATTACGAAGGAGAGAGACCCTGGAGCATAGCCTGTGATGCGGCCTTTCCGAGTGCAACACAGAATGAGATTGACAGGGACGATGCAGATACACTGGTAAGGAACGGATGCATTCTGGTTTCAGAAGGTGCCAATATGCCCACAACCCTGGAGGGAGTAGATGTATTCCTGAATGCCGGAATTCTCTACGGTCCTGCAAAAGCAGCCAATGCCGGAGGGGTTGCCACATCGGGGCTGGAGATGAGTCAGAATGCAATGAGGCTTTCCTGGAGCGCAGATGATGTGGACAGAAGGTTAAGGGAAATTATGACGGCGATTCATAGGGCATGTGCCTCAGCAGCGGAAGAGTATGGCCATCCCGGAAATTATGTGATGGGGGCGAATATCGCCGGATTTAAAAAGGTCGCAGAGGCGATGCTCGATCAGGGGCTGGTGTAAAGAACCTTCTCCCAGCCGCCGCTTTCGGCAGACCTGTAGGCTGTATCCATTACGATCTGGGTATACACCCCGTCGGTTATGTCCGGTTCCGGATTGCAACCTTTAAGAATTGCCCTTAAAAACCGATACTGATTTTCTGCATGGGTTCTGGGCCATCCCAGGATAGAACGGGAAGGGGGAAGAGAAGCGCCTGGATAATCCTGAACGGTTTGCACACCTTCCCATCCTCTGCCTTTTCCTGCATCGTAGAAGTAGAGCCGGTTTGCATCCATAAGCGAAAATCTAATTGCTCCCTTGCTTCCGTACATCTCAATGTTAAGATCGTCCAGACTTCCCGTGGCAAAACGGGATGCCTCTACCGTGCCGATAGCACCGTTATTTTTAAGACGAACTTCCAGCCAGACTGCATCATCCACCGTTACCAGCTCTTTTTCATCGACCCCCTTTTTGACGGGTCTCTCTTTTATATATGTCTTAACGGAGGCACGTACAGATTCATATTCTCCCAGGAGATAACGCACCAGATCTATCAGATGTGAGCCGAGATCAACAAGTGCACCCCCGCCTGCCTGTTCTTTTCTCAGTTTCCAGCTCATCGGTCTGTTGGGATCCTGGTAACCGCTGTGAAGATATTCCACCCGGAAGCTGTAAACTTCGCCAAGAGCTCTTTTTTCTGCGATCAACTTCCTTGCAAGCATGATGGCAGGAACAAAACGGTAATTGAAGGTAATACCTGCCTTTACGCCCGCTTCTTTAGCTTTCTCGGCAAGCAGCCTCGCCTCCTCTCCGTTCAGGGCAAGAGGTTTTTCACAGAGTACAGGCTTACCTGCAGTAAAAGCTTCCAAAAGAATCTGCTTATGGAGAAAGTTTGGAAGGCAGCAATCTATAACATCCACCCTTTCATCGTGCACCATCTCCTTTATATCGGTAAACCATGCGGAAAATCCCGCATAATCTGCCGCCTCAGAGGCCGTCTCGGTACGGCTTGTACACACAGCAGCAAGTTCGATTCGTGGAAGCTTTCCTGGATACAAAAAGGGAAGCCTTGTATAATTCATTGCATGAATCTTCCCAATCATTCCATAACCTGCAATTCCAATGCCAATACGATCCATACGGTGTCTCCTCAATGCAATATAGCAGTTTAGAAGCAAAGCAGGAAGATATAGAATGTAGGTCTTAAGAAAAGGGTTGATGTGCTATCCCCTGGAGAAGGATAGGAGGTTCCTATTGGTTCGAGTGGATGCTGCGGCTTTCCTGAATATTACCTATTGATAGAAAATTTCCGATACTGCCCGGCGCGGCTGGCCGCAACCAAATAAAAAATTTTGTTAAAATAACGCAACTTGGCGTCGTAATAGCATAATTAGGGTATGCTTTCTATAAAGTATCGGAGAACTTTTTCTCTTGATGAGGATGCTAAAAGAAGACTTAAAACTCTTGCAGCTTGCTTAAATGTGTCCCGGGCAGAAGTAATACGACGAGTGCTTAAAAAAGAGCGGAAAAGGAAACAAACATAGAAGATTAGATCGTATTTTAACCTTATGGTCTTAATCTAAGGAGTTAGTCAGCAGTGGTAAAGGTCAAACTTGCCTACGGAAGGAAGGGTATTGAAGTCGAACTCCCCCAGGGGCAAATCCAGATCATAGAACCCCGTTACAGGAAAGGAGGAAGGGATCAGGCGGGAATGGTGCTTGAGGCTTTAAGAGAACCCATCGGCTCACCTCCTCTCGGAGAACTTGTTTCTCAGGAAGACAGGGTAGGCATAATTATTAACGACATAACAAGGGCAACTCCAAATGAGATCATTCTTCCGGTGCTTATTAAAGAACTTGAAAATGCCGGGGTAAGCTCAGGCAATATAATCCTGTTCAACGCAACGGGAACTCACAGGCTGAACACGAAAGAGGAGCTAACAGGCATACTGGGAGAAAAAATTGCCGCGGATTACCGTATTGTACAGAACAACGCCGGAGAGCAGGCTACATTTGTAAAAGCGGGCACAACCAGCAGGGGCACGGAAATAAGGCTTAACCGCGAGTTTATGGATTGCAATATGCATATACTCACAGGTTTTATCGAGCCTCATTTCTTCGCAGGATTCTCCGGAGGACCAAAGGCGATCATGCCGGGGATGGCCTCCCTGGAGACTATCATAACAAACCACGGCCCTGCGAACATCGATCATCCAGGTGCAACCTGGGGGATAACCAGAGGCAATCCTATATGGGAGGAGATGCTTGAGGCTGCGCGTATGGTACCTCGCAGATTTCTCTTAAATGTAACCCTTAACCGGAATAAAGAGATAACCGGGGTGTTTGCAGGAGAGATGGAAGAGGCGCATTCAAGGGGATGTTTGTTTGCAAGAGAATCTGCTATGATGGAGGCAGAGTGCCCCTTTGATATTGTAATCACTACAAACTCCGGTTACCCCCTGGATTTGAATCTTTACCAGACCGTAAAGGGGATGAGTACAGCATTGCAGATCGTTAAAAAGGGAGGGGCCATAGTAGTAGCCTCTGAGTGCAGGGAAGGGATACCCGAACACGGCTCCTACGGTAAATTGTTGAGAGAAGCGGAGAATCCCGACGCTCTGCTTAAAAAGATAAGGAGTGCAGGGTTTCACGAGGTTGATTCCTGGGAAGCACAGATTCATGCCCTGGTCTGCAAGAAGGCCGATGTCTACATATACAGTGACGGTCTTACAGATAAGCAGATAAGAGAGGCGATGTTACGCCCAAGCCATAGTATTGAAGAGACGGTTGAAGAGCTTTTAAAAAAATATGGGAATAAAGCCCGTATCTGTGTGTTACCAGAGGGACCACAGACAATTCCCTATTTAAGAGATTTAAGCCACGTTTCTCAAGGTACATGATCCTCCCCTTGTCGTTTCTGCATTATGGATGTACATTTCTCTTGAATGTATTCCCAAAGTTATCTCAAGTTTAGAGAGTATCTCAAAAATAGAAAATATCTGGATGCAGCAAGTCTTGCAGA
>QNBH01000010.1 GCA_003645645.1 Spirochaetota bacterium
TCATCAACCATAGTTTTTAATTTAATCTCATCTGAAGCCAGTCTTTCTTTCGTTTCCTCCAACGCCCTCATTCCGCAAAAGGCAATTGTTTCCAGAAGCCAGATAATCAGGATCAACAAAAAAACGGAAACCCATGACCTGATCATTATTCTCCGGTTCATTATTTCTATTTGCCTGACATCTTTCTCTCTTCGTCCTTCGAGTTTTTTCGATCTCTCCGATTTTTGAATCGAAACTATTGATGATATCTCTCCCCTCTATATTCTTTGCAAATACAAATATTTTTCTAAAATCCCTGATATCCATATTTGTTCCGGTGAGTCTTCGTGAAGCCTGGATTTGGGGAAGTGCTGTATTTTTGTACCATTTTTGTTCAACAGAATTACATTCGGTAAGTTTATTCATGAGCAAAGCGTCGTCGGGAAATCCGCTTTCAATGCTTCTGTGTATATCCTTGAATTTTCTCTTCTCTTCATCCAGTTTCTGCAGATATACATCCTCTCCTGTAAACAGGAAATCCTTGAATGCATTTTCCATCTCAAAAAAAGCGTTTTCCAGCTCCGATACAAGCAGCTCTTCCCTGTAACGCTTTATCCCGATCTCATAGGACTTACTATCTAGTTTTTTTATATCCGTATGACTCCAGTATGTGAGAAGGAAAATACAAATGGTCGAAATGCCTAAACTTAAAAGAATTATTTTAGATTCTCTTGGAACGAAAAGCTTCTGCAGGCTCATCTCTTTTTCCCTTCTTTTTTTAAGCTTAAAATACCACCCAATTCTTACAGGAGTATTTCCCGAACATTACAGATATTTAATCTTTCTTTAAGATAACTGAAAGAAATTATTTTTATTTTTTAGTAATATAGGAGTCAGCATATCCCGTTTTAGGATATCTACAAATGGTAAAAATTGAATTTTCGGCGGAATAAATTAATGAGGATTTTGATTGTAGAAGATGATGAGCTGATTGCCTCCTTCCTCGAAAAGGGACTGAAACAGGCAGGTTTTGCCGTTGACTCCGTTACGTGCGCAGAGGATGGTCTGGGAATGATCCTTTCGACTTTCTACGATGTCGCAATCATTGATCTTATGCTTCCCCAGATGGACGGGCTCACTTTAATCGAAAATATAAGGAGAAAAAACAATCATACTCCTGTTCTTATTCTAAGTGCAAAAAGATCGGTTGATGACAGGATAACAGGATTACAAAAAGGTGGGGACGACTATATAACCAAGCCGTTTTCTTTTTCAGAGCTCCTGGCAAGAATGCAGGCTTTAATAAGGCGTGCCGGTATGAAACCTTTTGCAACTACCGAGCTTGAAGTTGCAGACCTTACCATGAACTTGATGACCAGGAAAGTCATCTAAGGGAGGAAGGAAATAGAATTAAATGTTCGGGAGTTTTCCCTTCTTGAATATTTGATGCGAAACAAGAGAGTGGTACTATCAAAGACAATGGTACTGGAGCATGTCTGGGACTATCACTTTGACCCTCAAACAAATATTGTAGATGTGTTGATACACCGGTTACGAAATAAAATCGATAGGGGATTCGTTGTTAAGCTTATTCATACCATTCGGGGAGTTGGGTATGCCCTTCGGAAGTCTTAAAATAATTACCCGTTCTACAAATTTTAAGCTTGCCTTTTTGTTTACAGGAGTTTTTTTCTGATCTCAGTATCCCTTTTTGTTATAATCTACTTTATTCTGGATACATTTTTAAAGAATGAGATTCAGGAAGAAATGCGATTTAGACTTCTGTGAACCTTTGGGGGTGCGCGCGGCTGTCTGCACACCAGACCGTGGGTTTAGATTTATTAAAAAAAATAATATGGAGAAAAATATCTCAGGTAACGAGATTTTCTTTGTCAGGATTGCAGACAGAGAGAATAATACCCTTTTTATTGATATGCCTGAAGAGTGGTTAAAGTAAAGAAGTTATCGTAAAGCATTCACTCACGAAGAAACTCTACGAATACTGACACAAGGAGACGAACGGATACGACCCCGTCTCATTCTGGGACTGCAGAATCTATATGAGATTTTTTGGCGGCCGGCCTGTTACAATCACCATAACGCCCGAGGGAAATAGCTTTTAGTAGGTAGTACTTCTTAAGGTCAACTTGCTTACAATTATCCATTGCAGGATTAAAGCAGGAAGAAAACATTACCATTATTTTCTCATTTATCTTGTATCGAGACTCAAATGAGTATATTATTTAATAGTGCATGGAAGAGAATTTTAAAAACCTAACATTCGGATCAGGGGCTCGAAATGTTGAAAGTCTTTTTAACATTATCGAATGGATTTATCGGATTCAGGAACTTGATGTATTACTCGAACATGTTCTTCTCGAAGCAAGAACCTTTCTTAATGCAGATGCAGGTACACTCTATTTAAAGTCAAAGGGAAGATTATACTTCAGCTTTATTCAGAACGATACGCTCTTTACCTTGGATAGGGCCGAGACCCGCTATGTATATTCCAGCAGAAACCTGCCCCTGGATAAGACCTCCCTCGCCGGATATGTGGCTACAACAGGAGAAAGCCTGCTGATAGATGATGTATACGACATTCAGAGTAATGTTGATTACTCTTTCAACCCGAATTTTGATCAGAAGACCTCGTATCATACACAGTCAATGTTAATTGTTCCGTTAAAGACAGGGAGCGGTACGGTAGTGGGGGTGCTGCAACTTATAAATGCAAAGGACCCTGCAGGCAATGTGATACCATTTTCAAGGAAAGATCAGCTATATCTGAATCAGTTTGCCAGGCATGCCGCAAATGCAATTGAGAAGTCGAGGCTCAGCAAGGAAATGGTATTACGGATGGTAGAGATATCCGAACTCAGAGACCCCTACGAAACCAGTCAACATGCAAAACGGGTAGGTGCTTATGCCGTTGAGTTGTACGAAAAGTGGGCCACTTTAAAGGGTGTTTCCCAAGCGAGAATAAGAAAAGTGAGGGAAGTTCTTAAGACCGCAGCCATGATACACGATATAGGTAAGGTGGCTGTGAGCGATATTATTCTTAAGAAAAAATCCTCCCTTTCACCAGGGGAGATCAATCAGGTAAAGTTACATACAGTTTACGGCAGCCGTCTTTTTAGACACACCGATTCACAGTGGGATTATCTGGCCTCCGAAGTAACGCTTAATCATCATGAACGATGGGACGGCAAGGGGTACCCCGGAAAGATAGATAGAGTGAGTTTAAAAAATATTCGATTCGGTCCCGGGAAAAAAGGTAAGGAGACACACTGGAGTGCCCGTATAGTGGCTATTGCCGATGTCTTTGATTCGCTTCTCTCGAAAAGAGCCTATAAAGAGCCCTGGCCTAAAGAGAGAGTAATCAATTACTTGAAAGAAAATGCCGGGAAACATTTCGATCCTGAGCTTGTAAGAGTATTTTTATCCATACCGAATGTTTTAGAATCGATACAGCGGAAGTACTCCTACTAGGTAACTTCCCCTATTTTATCCTGTAGACAATTTCTATCTCTACCGGTGCGTTAAGAGGAAGTCCTGCGGCTCCTACTGCAAACCTGGCATGTTCGCCTGCTTCACCGAATATTTCTTTAAGGAATAAAGAAGCCCCATCTATGACTTTGGCAAAATCGTAAAAGCCTTCTGCTGCATTTACGAACCCGTGAACCTGAAGCACTCTATCGATTTTATCGAGATCCCCCAGTATACTCTTCGCTGCAGCCAGGGAGTTTATTGCACAGATCCTTGCAGATGTGCGGGCTTGCTCCAGAGTTACCTGGGTTCCTACCTTTCCTTCGTACTGGAGTTTACCCTCCGTTACAGGTACCTGTCCGGATGTATAAAGAATATCACCGGAAGTCACGGCAGGGACATAGGCAGCTACAGGCTTGGGTGCCTGTGGAATAGAGATACCGAGTTCTTTAAGTTTTTCAGTTACACTCATCTTTAACCTCCTTGTAAGTGTCAGGTCTCCCGCTACGAGCCTTTATTTTGGTTAAAAGCGCGATCTTCATGGAACCATAAAAGCATAAGTAAGTATAATCATAAATTGTCAAATTTCAAGACCTGACCCCATTTTAGCAGGTTAGATGCAGGGCAGCGACAACTTTCTCCTTTTTCTCCAGTTGATTGTATATTTCTACTACATTACCCGTTTTATCCACAAATAGTTTTATGCTCCTGTCCCTTATTGCTTTTTTAAGGTTTTCCGGTACTCGCATAACACCATAGCTACCGGTTCCGATTACAAGGACATCCGGTTTGAATTGTAGTATATCTTCAAGATCTTCCGGAGAAAGATTATGCCCTTCCTTCCGCCACCATGAATCATCTACCCTATCCGGGTAGATGATTACGTCTGATGTATAGGTTTTCTCTCTTACGGTGATTCTGCCGAAAGAATAGGAATCAATCATAATCATATTATACTCGATTTTTCTGGTGATTTCTATCCTTTTAGAAGGTGGCAGTGTGGCAGATATTACTGAAGTGTAGATTTTATTATCGGCACTCTGTCCTGTTGTAATTTATCAATAATTTCTATAAACTTACGCTGAGACAGGAAAAAAGGAGATAGCTGTTGTGGACATCAATTCTATTAAACTGACCGTACTCTATGACAATACAAGGGCTTCGAGCAATCTGCTTCCTGGATGGGGTTTTTCTATTCTTGTGGAAGCTTCCGGACGGAAGATTCTTGTTGATACGGGTGCAGATATAATGATACTTGAACATAATATGGAAAAACTTAAGATAAAACCAAAAGAAATAGATATGCTTTTTCTTACCCACAGGCACTGTGATCATATCGGAGCATTATCTGCTATTCTCTCTAATAAGAAAAAGGGCCTAAGGGTCTGTATACCGGATTCGTTCTGCCACGATATTAAAGAGAGGATAGAGGTCTCAAAGGCGGAGATAGTAATTGTGAGAAGAGAAGAAGAGCTGCTCAAAAATGTCTACACTACCGGAGAACTTGCAGGTGAGTACTTAGGGATAAAAATTGCCGAGCAGAGTATGCTTTTGAATACTAATGAAGGAATTGTCGTAATAGCCGGTTGCGCCCACTCAAAGATAGAAAATATAGTAAAAAAAGCAAAAGAACTTTTTGGAAATAGAATCCTACTTGCAGTTGGCGGATTCCACCTTTCCAATAAAAAGAAGCGGGAGGTAGAAGAGACGATTACCTTTCTCGATCCGCTGGTCGATAAAATAGCACCTACTCATTGTACGGGGAAAAAGGCGATGGAGCTTTTTAGCTCCTGCTTTAAGGATAGATTTATCTCCTGCGGTGTGGGAAAGGTTATAAGTCCGGCGGAAATTGGGCTTCTAACAGGATAAGGGTATTTATGGGAGTCCCTGCACCTCAAGCCGAGAGGTAGTTTTAAGGGAGAATCTCTGCAGAGCGAGCCCACTCTCTGTGGTATTTATCCAGTTCATCCAAGGTTTTCATTTTGTACAGGATGATATTATCACCCTCACCTATATAGATACCGTGGTTTATTATCTGGTAACCGAACTGCTCTACGTGTGATCGGTCGAGAGTTTTCGTCATTTTATTCGTAATAGTCTTAACTTCGTATATGCATGATTTAAGATGTTCTATATGTCTGTCGTAGCGTGCGCCTATGTTCCCGGTCTTCTCGGGATTGTCGAAGTCTATTACCTTAAGATCCGCAAAAACGATTTTGGGTACAAAAATTTTTGCATCCGGGTTGGTGATAAACACAGCAAACTCTTTCGGTTTCAAGGTGCTCACTACAAGAGGAGTGATGGGGCAGAGTTCCTGGTAAAGATAGTAACCCTTGTCTTCGGCAGGTGGAGAGTACTCTTCGGGTTTAAGTTCCAGAGATCGTCCGTCTCTTGTTGTAAGATACATGGAACCGAGAACATTTAAGTCGGTGTGTTCAAGGGTTCTGTAAACAGAAAGGTACAGTGTGTGTTTGGGCGCTCCGTCTTCGTGGGGTATACATTTCTCCCTTGCATATTGCCAGTCAAAATAATCACCGAACTCTTCTTTTACCTGGATAAAAATAATCCTCTCAGATGCACCTTTAACCGAACCCAGAGCCATATAGGTGGCAAACTCCTCGGGCTCCAATTGTGAAGCTATCAACGCTTCTATAGGAAAAACCGAGAAATAATAGTATCTGTCCATAAGCTTATATACTCCTTACTTTCTGAATGCCTCCAGATATGCGTCTGCATATATTTCTTTGTTCATGACAAGTTCTGCCGTCAAAATAGCATTTACAAGTTCTTCATCAAGCACATCACATATTACAGCATCCATCCCGTTTGCTATCATCATAACGGCAAAAGTTCTGTTTATGAGTCTTTTATGCTTTGCACCGTTGGAGATGTTGCTTAACCCGCAGACAACATGACAGGGAGGATCGGAGAAGAGCTGGAATTGGTTTGCGGCACTTAAAATCTCTTTGGCTTGATCCTGCATGTATTTAAGAGGCATTACTATGGGATCGAGGTAAAGCCTATCCGGTGTTATGTCGTACTCCATGGCTTTTGCAACGATCTTGCCCGCATTTTCTACTCTTTTATCTGCGCTTTTCGGACTTCCCGCTTCATCCATAACCAGCCCAATTATGGATGCCCCGTGTTCTGCTATTATTGGAAGAATCTCGTCCAGCTTTTCCTCCACTGCGGTGGTGGAGTTAACCAGGGGTGGTTTTTTGCACACAGGGATAGCCTCTTTGAGCATGGAAGGCTTATTGTTATCTATGGAGATGGGTACATCCACCTCCTTCTGTACCTGTTCTATCATCCAGCATAGATCTTCGGCCTTGTTGGAGGCAGTACCGAGATTAACATCTATATAACTGGCCTTACCATCGGCCTGTTTTCTCGCCCATTCTCTTATTACATCCCCGTCTTTATTTACAATTGCTTCTTTGATATCTTTGAATCCTGCGTTTATTCTTTCACCGATTAATATCATTTAAGCTCTCCTTTATTCTGTTTTTTCTATTATTTTTCTCACAATACTTATGGCTTCAGGATGTGCCATCACCAGAATATCCGCACCTGCATGCATATATACGCCTGCACAGGTTGCTTCCCACAACGGACCGCGCTTCGAGAGTTTACCCCAGCCGGGTAGAATGTCCTCGTCAGCAACGGCTTCTTTAACTCTCCATACTTCACCGCCTACATCACATATCTGGGGCATAGCCATGAGGTTATCCCCTTTAAGCCCCGCTATTCTAGCCCTTTCCAGGATGGTATAGACGTAGTCGAATCCGTAGCCCAGTGCAGCGGTTGTCTGAAACATTACAACATCTTTAAGATCGAAACCTGCATCCTGTAATAGAATGTTGACCTGTTTTCCTATATTGATATCCACAGGCGCCTCGGAGATAATCTTATGTTTATCTGCTTTACAGAGAGCTACTATTGTCATGTAGTTTGTCTCTTTAGCCGAACCGATAAGACAGTTTTCTCCCTTTGCAGCCTGCGAACATTCTGGCAAAATATGATTGTCTTTCTCATCATCACCACATCCCCAGATAATAAGCGGTACATCAACAGCCTTTAACACATCCTGAACGACTTTTGAGCATTCTTCCGGAGATTTGTCCTTTACAGCCGGATCGGCACCGATGAGTCTAAGGCTTATCAGATCAACTCCGAACTCCTCAACGGCCTTTTGCGCCCACTCTACAGGGGAGTTTATCTCTTTACCTATGGCATCTTTAAGAACATCGGGCCAATTGGGGAGTGTATCCGCCACATAGCCGGCAATTACGGTTTTATGGGGAGATTCCCCTTCGAATGAGAGAAAGGGAAGAGTAGACTGCCCGCCTACCGTTATTGTCTTTGACCTCGTTCCACCTTGCTCACTGGTAGCACCTATTGTAACTTCGTTTATTCGGGATACCCATTTCTCTTTTACATCAGGAATTTGCATTTAAACCTCCTACTTTGTTTATGATTTCATCTATATGATCCAGTATTGGAGAATTGTTTAATTCTTTTACCGTCTCACCCTTATAAATCAGCTCTTCCAGCTCAGGATCGAAGGGGATATCACAAAGCAGTTCAATACCGATGTCGGAAAGACGATCGTGGATTACAGGAAGCCTATGGTCCTGAACCATGTTGGCAACCAGATAACGGTTCTTTATTCTGGTATCAAGGCTGTCGGTAATTTCCTCAATTTTTTTTGCGGAATGAAGGGAAAGGGGGTTATCGCTTACAACGATCAGAAGAGCGTCTATATTAGAGGTGGTTCTTCTGCTTATATGCTCCAACCCTGCCTCATTATCTATTACAACCCAGGAATAGGATGGTGTTAGATCATCGGAGAACTTTCTTATCATGTTGTTAAGAGAGCAGTAACAGCCCGCCCCTTCTCCTCTACCCATTGTTATAAGGTCGAATCCGTCTGCTTCCTCTATTATTTGATGAAGCCCGGCCTCCACATATTGAGGTTTTGACATTCCCGGAGGAAAGTTTTTTATTTCCTGAAGTATCTCCTCCCTGAGATCGCCTATTGATTTTCTTGAGTTCAAACCCAGAAGGGGGGCAAGATTCGAATCTGGGTCTGCATCGATTGCGAGTACGGGAGTTTGTCCAAGCCTACACAGCCTGGTAATCAGCAGAGCAGCGATGGTTGTCTTGCCTGTACCGCCCTTCCCGGAGACGGCTATGCTCTTAGCCATGCAGGCCCCCTCCTGAAAAGCTCTATATCCGTATGGGGGAGAAAGAGTGCCTTCTGGAACTCCTCAACAAAGTCGTTTGCCCCCATGAGATCGTAATAGGTACAATTCTCACGGATATGCTCTATTTTATAGAAAGCTTCTTTATAAAATGCTACCATTTTGGCACCTTCTATGGAAGTATTACCTACAAACTTGATTCTCTCTCTCGGAATAGGGGGAATTAAGCCGATTGCAACAGCATTCTCCACATCGATGTAATTTCCGAATGCTCCGGCGATATAAAAGTGCATAATATCGGAGAACTTTAACTCCAACCTTTCGAGAAGAATTTTGGTAGCTGCAAAAATTGCCGCTTTTGCGGTAATAATATTTTCTATATCTGATTCTGTTATGTAAATAGGTTCTTTACCATTTGAACTTTCCCGTTCTGCAAGAATAAAACGCCTTATTCCGTTTTCCTCTGCTATTCGATGGGAGCTGTCGGAGACAAAGAGACCCGAACGATTTATTATTCCCGCATCGAGAAGTACCGCTACAAGGTCTATGATACCGGAACCGCATAAACCTCTCGGTGGCTTGTCCCCTATGGTAACATATTTTATCTCGTCGCCTTCCCTGTATACCTTTTCTATGGCACCTCTTTCCGCTCTCATCCCGCACTCCACACTGGCACCTTCCAATGCCGGTCCAGCGGAAGCGGAGCAGGATATAAGCCAGTCCTTGTTTCCGATGATGATTTCCCCGTTTGTTCCTATATCTATCAAAAGGGATAGCTCCTCGGCTTCACTCATGCCTGTTGCCAGTATCCCGGCAGTAATATCGCTTCCTACCCAGCCGCTAATTCCGGGAAGTGAGTATAGGAGACCTCTTGGGCATATTTTAATACCTACTTCTGCAGCCCTTAAAGGAGGTGGTGCCGTAGAGGTAGGAACATAGGGAGAACGTCGAATATAGTCTGTGGGTAAACCCAGAAGAAAATGACCCATTGCGGTGTTCCCTGCACAAACAACTGCCGTTATGTTCTTTAAGCTTATGTTGTTGTCTTTAGCTAACCCTTCTATTAGTTTATTGATATCCTCAACAAGGAGCCTTTGAAGCTCCTCCACACCCTTTTTCTCCGCCATGATCATTCTGCCGGTTACCTCCCGGCCGTATATACCACCCGAATTGAAGCATGCCTTGGCATCCAGTGTATCGGTTGTATTCGCATCCACAAGATGTGCTACTATGGTAGTTGTACCCATATCGACCACTACCATGTAGTTTTTATTCTCAAAATTCCCACCTTCGATATTCATTATTTCTGCTATGTCCCTTCTTAAGCCAACGGTGGCCGTAACCCTGTAATTGCTTTCACGCAATATTTGGGGAAGTGTACGCAGGATTTTAAGACCCATCTGCATGGAGCGGTATTTGAGTTTTTTCTTTACCTCGTCGCTGACCCTCTGATGATCGGAGGTGTTGTTTTCCAGGGTAGGTTTTTCAAGTTCAAGGTATATTTTGGTTACCAGGGGTGAGGAAGTGAATCCTTCTCTTTCTGCCAGTCTTTTCTGGAAAACCCTGAACCTCTCCGCTTCTGTGTCTGCGACCACCTTTTCGGTAGCCAGGGTCTCTTCCGGAATTTCTACTTCGAGATCGCTAAGTATGTATGCCATGCAGGCAAGAACATAACTCTTCTGGATCTCTTCACGGGTAAGCTTTCCTGAGACTTTTGCATTGATGTTACCGTTTTTTACGATCATCTTGCAGCGACCGCAGATACCATCCCCGCCGCAGATATTGTTGATCGTTATATCCGCTGCATGGGCTGCTTCCAGTAGCGTAGTTCCCCTATTTACGGTAACGGTTTTGTTTTGCGGCTGAAAGACTACCCTGCATTGGTCCATCTACTTTTTCCCTCAAATCATTGTTTCGCCATTTTTTGAAGGAAAGCCGGAATCTCTCTGGCGTTTTCAGGACCTATTATCACTTCTTCCCATTCGGATGTATCTTCTATCTCTGCCCTGAAAATCGGAAGCAGTCCCGGAATAATGAGTTTCCTGTGCTTTACCTTCTCCACTACTTTTTGTTCCTGCAGAGTCTTAACGACCTTTTCTGCAGAAATCTTATCGCCTGCGTATGCGTTGAGCACGCCGAGTCCCTCTGTATCCACCACACATATATAAGCGGGGACTTTGCTTCTCTCCACTTCCCCTGCCACGCTGAAATAAGTTAAGGAGAAGTTGGTAGTAAACATTACGGGTGAGTTTTCGGCTACATTGCCGATTTCGTAAAGCTTGGCTTCTACAGTATTTGGAACCTGAGGATTGGTGTAAACATCCTGGATGGTGGTAAGTATAGGGAGAATCTCCCATGGCTCTGAACCATTGATCAGGACGATAGCGCTGTACTTGGCAGCATAAATCGCTCCCAGAACCGTCTCCTCTTCCAGAGGTTCCGCCGTTATCTCTGTCATGGCAGGATAGCCGAACTCCCTGAATCTCTGTCTGAGTGCTGCTCTTCTGGCTATGGTAAGTGAACGGAGAGTGTCCCCCAGGTTATCTGTTTTAAAAGAGAGAATCAGGTTTTCGGCACCCTTCTCCCTGGCTTTGTTAGTAAGGTCAGCCAGTTCTTCCAGATTGGAGCCTCCCACAGCCAGAGGCAGTTTTGTGCTTGCCGACAGTTCTGCCATGGTATCGATATTGGAAGATTCGGCTCTGTAAAGTAGAGGATTTTTATGTTTGATTGTCTCTGCTGCGGATTTCATCTTTCCGGCATCCCTACCAATAAGGATAACCGGTACCTTGCTGTTTTCGGCTACAAGTTTTGCCCTCTTTCCGGGATCATCCACCCCGTCCACTTCAACCGCAGAAAAGGAAACCTTTATGGTATCACCTACCCTGACCCACGCGCTCTTATTTATCTTTTCCACGAGGGCTGTTGCTTCCTCGTCGGAAAGAGAAGATGGTATCCTTACCGCTATACCGGTGCGTCTGTGGAACTTCTCCTCGTGGCGAAACATAACGGTCTCCTGCCCGATCTCGTAGCTGTTCTCTCCGATACCGATCTTTATCAGCTTCATTGGAGGAGCCGAAGCTTCTGCAAGACTCTCAGAAGCCTCTTCACTTATATGTGGACAATCGGAGAGAGCGCGCTGTTTTGCCGCCACCTGCATTGCAAAAGCCATACAGGTAGGAAGACCACAATCCTTACAGTTTGTTTTAGGAAGATTTTTGTATATCTGCATTCCGGTTAAAGCCATAAACACAACTCCTTATATCACGGATTTAATTTTCCACTCCACATACCGCATGCTGGAACGGATATTTGCTTCTATTGATCTATCTTACCGCAAGCCCTCTTGGACATTGTCTGTGCCGGCTATCGGACTTGTGCTTCTACATAATCGCTTCCATCTGCAGAGCAGGATGTCCTATCTTCTCCAGGTACTGAAGAAGGGTTTCCGGATCTTCTGCTTCTTCCTCTGTGGCGATTTTATCAAACAGATCGGATATCCCCTGCCTTTCGAGTTCGGCTTTAAGCCTGTCACCCACCTCTTCTTTGAGTTGTTTGGTCATCCACACGATCCGCTTCTGTCCGCCCTCCGCGGAGATGAACTTGGGACTGCTTATGTAGAGTTTACCTATTCCGACAAATCCGGGAGTCTGCACTCCTCCTCCTATCTGACCTGCAAGGGTGGAGAAGGTCATCCCAACGGGAGTCATGCCCGTATAGTCCCTGTCTACAATCATGACTCCGTTGGCTTCGGGTACAATGGCCGCAATGCACTCGAAACAGCCGCAGGAGGTCATAGGGTCTTCCATCATGGAGTAGGCATTGAACCGCTTGAGGTTACCGTTGGACTTAACCTCTATGTAGTCGTTTATGTTCTTCCACATCCCCTTTACCGGATCGAGGCACTCTCCCTTGGCAACCGGCTCGTTCGGCCCGTGAGGGTCGATCTGATGAGAAGCCTTGCAGTCAAGCCATGTATAGGCGCCGCACAGCCCAAGCCTCTGCGGAGTAACTATACAGACATGGTTGGGAGCATAGGACTGACAGAGGGTGCATGAGTAGTACTCATCTACATCTTCGTCTGTCATTCCGCCGATCTTGTCATCCCTCTGGCTGTAAACCTCTTTTGCCTCTTCTATAAGTTTTGCAACCTTTTCCTTTTCGGTGTAGAGCTTAACCTGTACCCTATCTACAATTTTGGAGAACTCTTCATGCATTCGGGCAAGAAGAATCTCACCGAAGTGCTTGATCTTAAAGCCCTTTGCATGGGCCTCTTTACTTATACGTACCCAGATGATATTTCTCTGACCCATGTGGAAGATTCCGTTGGCACAGGAGATAAACTCATGGATCCTTCGTTCGAGCACACTTTCAAAATCTTCCTGGAAATCCCTTCCAGCAACCTCAACTACTATACCCAGGGGATAGGCTTCCCCTTCTTTCATTTCATCTATCTCCTGCCCGATTACCTCTATCTTTCCGTCTTCAACTTCCTCCATGGGTTTCATCCGCAGAAGCTCAAAGGCATCGGTATATTTACCACCGAACTGGACGTACATGTTCTCCTTTCGCACCCTTTCGCCTTCGAAACCGGCTCCATAGGGTACAGGAATTGGTATTTTCTCTATCTTTATGGTAAGTCCTCTTAACTCTATGGCTCTGCTTATTATCTCTTCGAGCCTTATCCCGGAGATCACATGCTCGTAGGTGCATATTCCGGTGGGAAGAATCTGGGGGATTTTTACATCGGCTATAACCGGGAATCCGAAGTTGATCGCTCCTGCTGCTGTAGCATACTTGTCGTCGGTGATAAGCTGGCTGTCCTCTGCAGCCTTATCGGCTCCCAGAGCCATTACAAAGGCGTGCACCCGGTCCTTGTTGTATAGAAGAATCTTGCGGGCAGCATCCATATCACCCGGCTCTATGCCTCCAAATGTCATGGCAGAACGAGCTGCAAAGTTAAGGGCATGTACCGCTGCGGTTATCTCCTTCCCGTAGGGTACAAGGAAGGTATCCCAGTTCATTTCGATGTTCTCCTCGGCCAGTTGTTCTGCAATCGCCCGGCCATTGGTATGACCGGCCATGAATACAAGTATGTTTCTCTCCTGCAATCCTCTGACCAGCTTAACCGCATCCTCATTCTTTTTGGTGCAGCCCACTATTGCTGCAAACCCCGGCATCCTGCCGTCTACCAGTTTAATCCCCTGAAGCCTTAAGATGTTGTCGGGGGTAAAACCCAACCAGATACCTTGTACAGGGTTTTGCTCTCCGAGATATTTAAGCGCCTCTATTGTTTCCTCTGCAATGAGGGTCGCCACTCCCGAATCAAGTGTATCTCCCAGGTAAGGAAGCCAGAGCTCATCCGAGGGGATATCTGCAAGAAGCTTTTTTGCCTCCTGCATACTCTCCTCCAGGTCTCCCAGCTTCTGAACTTTCTGCCCCAGAAAAAGATACATAATAGGCAGATAGTATGCGGTGTTGGGATAATCAACCGGATGTTCCTTGCCGTATTTATCTATTGCTTTCTGAAGCTCCACTTCCGCCTGACCTACAAGCTTGTGGGCGCCTCTAATTGCAGCGGTTGCTATGATTTTAGACATCTCTAAATACCCTCCTTGCCTGGTTTCCTTATTATATAATTTAATAACTCGATACCCTGAACTTTTTCCTTCTGCATTCAGGGCATAACTCGTATATTTTTTCGCTTACTCCTGATTTTCCGTTTAACCTTTTTAAATACTGTGATGAGACAAATCGTCTCCCGCAGGATTTGCATTCTATCATAGTGATCTCGAAATCGAACATTCTTTCGAACTTGATCCCTTTAGCAGTTTCTTTTATTTTTATTGCTCCTGTGGGACAGACGTATTCGCAGGCTCTGCATCCAATACAGTTGGAGCTTCCAACATTAAGGGGGGTTATAACCTCTTTCTCCACTCCCCGATAGGCCGAGCCAATTGCATGGGCTCCTATGATTTCATTACAGACCCGGTAGCACAATCCGCATAAAATACAATCGGGTTTTCCCTTATCGAGAGGCTCGAACCTGTCGGTCCTGGCTCCGTATTTCTCTGCAAGCTTGTGCAGAGACTCAGAGCCCGGTGCTCTAAGAAGAAGAAGCTCAAGGATAAGGCGCCGTTGACGGATAACTTTTTCCGAGTTTGTAAGAACCTTTAATCCATCACTAACCGGATAAACACAGGAAGCATCCAGCCAGCTTCTCTTCTTTCCGTTTTTTTCTATGCTTAGCTCGACAATGCAGACTCTGCATGAGCCCTGTGGAGGCAGAGCCTCGTGGAAACATAGGGTTGGAATGTATATACCAAGTTCTTTTGCTGCTTCCAGAACAGAACTGCCTTCGGGCATCCTTGTTTTTTTACCATCAATTTCGATCTCAATAATTCCGGATTCTTTTTTCATCACTTACACCTTTATAACCGCATCGTAACGACACACATCGAAACAAATGCCACACTTGATACACTTCTCCTGTATAATCGAATGGGGTTGTTTTCTTTCACCTACAATAGCATCCTGCGGACATCTTTTCAGACACAGCATACATCCGGTACACTTCTCTTCTAAAATAGCAAAGTTAAAAAGGTTTTTACAAACCCCTGCAGGACATTTCTTATCGGTTATATGCTTCTCGTACTCATCACGAAAATAACGGATGGTGCTTAAAACCGGGTTTGGTGCCGTCTTGCCAAGCGCACAAAGAGAGGCATCCCGAACAGTTTCTGCAATCTCTTCTAAAAGCTCTATATCACCCTCTTTACCTTCACCCTCGGTGATACGGTTAAGTATCTGGTATAGCTGGTAATTGCCGTCTCTGCAGGGCGTACATTTACCACACGACTCCTCTACCAGGAAAGATAAGAAGTATCTGGCCACATCCACCATGCAGGTATCTTCGTCCATTACTATCATGCCGCCCGAACCCATCATTGAGCCAACCCTGGTAAGCTCATCGAAGTCGACGGGCATATCGAGTAGCTCTGAGGGAATGCATCCTCCCGATGGGCCTCCTGTCTGCACGGCTTTGAACTTCTTCCCTCCGGGAATGCCTCCGCCTATATCAAATATTATCTGTTTTAGTGTTATTCCCATGGGGACTTCAACCAGACCGGTATTTACAACCTTGCCTACCAGAGAAAATATTTTTGTCCCCTTACTGTTTTCGGTTCCGATACTTCTGTACCAGTCGGCTCCCCTGTTGATGATTATGGGTACATTTGCCCATGTCTCCACATTGTTGAGGTTGGTAGGCCGTTCGTACAGTCCGCTTTCGGAGGTATGGATGTGCTTTGTTCTGGGCTCCCCAACTTTGCCTTCTATGGAAAGCATGAGGGCTGTAGACTCCCCGCACACAAAAGCACCCCCACCCTTTGAGATTTTAATATCGAAGGACAGGTCTGTGCCCAGGATATTCTCCCCTAAAAGTCCGTACTCTCTGGCTTTCTCCAGGGCTACGAGCAGGTTTTCAACCGCCAGCGGGTATTCATTTCTCACGTAAACATACCCCTGATTTGCTCCGATGGCATAGGCTCCTATTATCATCCCCTCGATAACAGAATGGGGATTACCCTCCAGCAGGCTTCTGTCCATATAGGCGCCGGGGTCTCCCTCGTCTGCATTGCAGATAACATATTTTATATCACCCTCTGCATTACGGGTAGAACGCCACTTCCTTCCGGTGGGGAATCCGCCTCCCCCTCTGCCTCTTAAGCCCGATTTTTCTATCTCTTCGATTACCTGTTCCGGAGTCATTTCTGTAAGAACTTTCGCCAGGGCCGAATAACCATCTACACCGAAATAATCCTCTATGCTTCTGGGATCTATATGGCCGTTCTGACCAAAAACAAGACGCTTCTGCCACTTATAGAATGGAATCTCCTCTTCTTTTACGATCTGTTTCTTATCTTCCGGAAGTACGTAGAGCAGGGACTCTATGATTTCGCCGGAGAGGATAGTTTTATCTACTATTTGTATTACATCTTCCGGTTTTACATGCTGGTAGAAAATGTTATCCGGTCTTATCACCACCAGCGGCCCCTTTTCGCATAATCCATGGCAGCCGGTTTCTTTTAGTACGATGTTCTCTTCTATATTTTTCTTTTTAAACTCTTCTTTAAAAGCTGATATGAGAGATACGGCCTTATTGGCTCTACAGCCTGTACCGGCACAGATTGCAACCGACTTTTCCCATTTCTCTTTTCTTTGAGAGTATTTCTTGTTAAGCTCGTACAACTCATCTATATTTTTTATTGCTGTTGCTGTTTTCATTTTTTACTGTACTCTTTAAGTAATCTCGAAACTTTAGATGTTACCATATTTCCGTGATACTCCCCGTTTACTACCATTATAGGACCCAGGGCACATGCCCCCAGACAGTTTACGGTTTCGAGGGAAAACTCCCCGTCCTCCGAGGTATCCCCGCTTTTAATTCCTATCTGCCTTTCGATTTCCTCCAAAATTTGCTGAGCCCCCCTTACATGACAGGCGGTCCCCATGCATACCTGGATGATATTTCTCCCCTTGGGCTTTAATGAGAACGCCTTGTAGAAGGTAGCCACCGAATAAACCTGATGCAGTGGAATATCGAGGTATTTTGCTGTTTCGGAAACCGATTCCTGAGGGATATAATTGAATGTTTTTTGAATTTCCTGAAGGATGGCTATAAGGGATTCGGAAGTATTATGGAATTTTTTCAAAATGCCTTTTATATCTTTTATATCTATGCCTGTTTTTTCCTTCTCCTGGATTTGTTCCATGGTTACATTTTATCCTTTCTCAAGACTTACCTTGTATTTTCGAATACTCTCTTTTCGTTTTTCAAGGTTAAGTTCGGAAACTTCCACATATTTTATAGCCCCTGTAGGACAACCGGCAGCACATGCAGGATCTTTGCCCTCTTCAAGCCTCTCGTAACAGAGGTCGCACTTGGTGAGTGTTTTCCCGTCGGAATCGCGTTTTATAACCCCGAAGGGACACACAATTATACAGGCATTACATCCTATGCATTTATCCCTGTTGAGGATAACCGGGCTCTCTTCGTTGGGTCTGGACATGGCCTGAGTGGGGCAAACCGCAATGCAGGGTGCATCCTTGCAATGCCTGCAGTGGATGGGGAAAGTTTCGCTCTCCTCGTATTCGAGTATTATACGGGGAAAGCGTATTTCCTCTGCATTTACTGCGCTTTCGAGAGTTTTCTCTTCGGAATGGGCTGCGGCGCATTCCAGTACGCAGGTCTTGCATGCCATACATCTTTCGCTTCTTACTACGAGAATTTTATCCATATACTGTCCCCTTATTCTTCCGGTTTAAAAGCCTGCTTGTACATCATGGGTTTAAGTCTTAAAGCCTTTCTCTTTTTGTCTATGTGTCTGAGCATCTTGTGGGCTGCCTTAACAGGATCCGGTTCGAATGCCCATTTACCGCCTACCTCTTTTTCTATGTCTTCTGTGAGGTACTTGTACACATTCTTGCTCCCTTCTATGGGGAGGGGATGATTTATCAAGGTATATACCCCGGAGGCCACAAAGTACATCCCTATGGCAACTGCCTTCTCGGACATCCACTCCGGAGCTGCCCCTGCTACAGGCAGGTCGGATATATCGTTACCCAGCCCCCCTTCTGCAACAACATTGGCCAGCACACGTAGAATCCTGCTGTTATCAACACATGATCCGAGGTGCAGAACCGGAGGTATGCCTACGGCTCTGCATATTTCCTGCAATCCTTCGCCTGCATATTTAAAGGCGGTTTCAGGCTGTAATAGGCCGTGTTTAGCACAGGAGATGGCGTTACATCCGGTAGTAACAACCAGGGTATCGTTTTTGATAAGCTCTTTTACAATTGTTATGTGGTTTTCTTCGTACTCGGTATTGGGATTGGAGCAGCCCACCACACCTGCAGCCCCTCTGAGCCTTCCCTGAATGACAGCATCGTTTAGAGGACGGTAGGTAGATCGGTACTTACCTCCCAGAAATTGAAATACCGACTCGGTTGTAAAACCTGCCACAAGCTTCTCCGTATGTTCAGGAAGCAGTATGCCGTGACCGTTTCTATTGGCGAAGTTTTCGATTGCAGACTCTACTATCTGCCTGGCTATTTTTACGGCATCCTTCTCGTTGAACTCGATGTGCTCAACACCATCGATTTTAGCCTTTGGTGATGTTGTAATCAGCTTCGTGTGAAATCGTCTGGCCACATCCCTGAGACCGGGCATGAGGCACTGCACATCTATTACCATGAGGTCCACAAGACCTGTAACCATTGCAAGTTCCTGCTGTAGAAAACTGCCTGCAATGGGAATTCCCCGCCGCATGAGTATCTCGTTGGCGGTACAGCAGATTCCTGCAACTCCGATACCGTCTGCGCCCTTTGCCTTAGCCTTTTCTACAAGCTCTTTATCCTGTGCCACTGTAGCGATAATGTCTGAGAGCACAGGCTCATGGCCGTGTACTACCAGGTTGATTTTCTCTTTTTTAAGGATACCAAGGTTGGCCATGGATTTGATGGGGTTGGGTATTCCGAAAAGCACATCCTGGAGCTCAGTGGCAATCATCGACCCGCCCCATCCGTCTCCAAGGGAAGCTCTCATCCCCTGTTTGATAACATTTTTATAATCTGCATCCACCCCCATGGTGGTGCGGTGCATGATCTCCACGATTTCTCTGTCTACAGAACGTGGGAATATCCCCAGTTCTCTCCATAGTTTTTGTCTTGCAGGAGGAGCTGTGGTTGCCATCACTATGGTGCCTTCCTGCCTGCCAAACTCTTCCATGGTTTTTCTGGCGACATCCTTTGCGATTTCTTTTATATCCCTGTCCTTGGTCTCAACTCCGTATATTTTGGCTACAGCCTTCAGTTTTTCTTCGTTTTTTATTTTATAGTCGCTGTCGGGATTCTCCGCCGCCATTAAGAGAGTATGGGAGATATCCCGGCCGTGGTCGGAATGGGCTGCCGAACCTCCTGCTATCATCCTTACCAGATTTCTGGCTACGATTGTATCGGCATTGGCTCCGCAAATACCAACCTGCGGCCCTTCCCCGAAGGGATCAATACGGCAGGGGCCCATGGTACATATTCTGCAACATATTCCCATGGTACCGAACCCGCACTGGGGTTGCATCTTTTCATACCTGTCCCATACCACCTCTATATTCTGTTCTGCTGCGTAAGCTCTTAACTGGCGAGATGCTTCGTCTGCAAACTTAAGTTCTTTGGCCATGATTTCCTCCGGTATTTTGATCGTATGTATATTGCGTTGAAAACTTACAGGGATAAGGGAATATTTTTAATAACATACCTCAGAGAGTTGGGCTTTGGCTTTTCTTCGTATTTTCTAATATAAATATATGGAAATATTGCAGTAGATAGCAAGGGAGCCAAGCTCGTATTAATACCCTTTTGCCCTGAAAGCTTAATAAGGCATTTTGCATGTAAAGCTTCATTGCTGTTATACAACCTTCGGCCTTATTGTAGCAGTTCTTCTATTTCATTACAAGTGGCAAGCATGAAAATTTTAATAAGGTTCGGATTTATACACCAGATAGGTATAAAACCGTGGTTTTTTTAGTCCTAAAAAGTGTCAAAAAGGCTGGCCCGACACCTCTTTATAGTTTATGAATGAGCTCTTCCACCTGTTGTAAAGGCCGTCCCTGAACTTCCATTGCCGTAATGATGCGAAGGTTGATCTTTTTTATTTCGCTGGAATACTCGATATGTCCAACCAGGGGTAGATCTCCAAGGTTCTCTTTCAGGAATTGAAGCTCCTCCTCGTCTTGAATTTTATTACCCACTACAGCAAGCTTCTTTATTCCTATGTCTCCTGCAAGTTTCTCTATCCGATGGGAGGTTTCCAGGCTTGCCCTGCTGGGCTCAACTACTATCAGCATTACATCTACACCCAGAGCCGTACCCCTTCCCAGATGTTCAATGCCTGCCTCCATGTCCAAAAGCACCCATTCTTCCCTTGCGATAACAAGGTGAGTAAGCAGGCTCTTGAGGAACGCATTCTCCGGGCAGGCACATCCCCCTCCGCCTCTGGATACGGTACCCATCACCAGGAGTTTTATCCCTTTGTGCTCAATACAGTACCGGTCGGGAATATCATCAACCTTTGGATTCATTGTGAAAAACGGGGCCGGCTGGCCCGGTTCTACACCAGTTCTTTCCGCTATCAGCTCCTTCATCTCCGAAATGGGGGTAATCTTCCGGTTTTCCGGAACGCCGAGTATTCCGAAGAGGTTCATGTCGGGATCTGCATCGATGGCGATTACCCTGTCTCCCCTTTCGCTTATCACCCTTGCCATGAGCGCAACAAGGGTGCTCTTCCCCACACCTCCCTTTCCTGTTACGGCAATCTTCATGGTAGCTCCTCATTTTAACCCGGAATCAATAGGCCGATTCACGGTTTTAAGAATCTCAATATACAACAACATAAGGATAGAGGCAATCCTCTGTATGCATTGTTCGCCGGTTTTTGTCTCTTACCCTTTAGTCAGTAGTTTGTAAGCAGCTCCCGGAGGCCACTTGATTTTTGTACTTTTGACAGAAGCTCATTCGAGGCTCCTCGCAAAACCTTTTAACACGATCCCCCAGGCCACTTGATTCTTACCCTGAAATCGGGGTATGAAATCAGGAAGAAAGTGTCCTTTCTGCAAGCATACGTGGCCAGATTTTTTTTTATGGCAGGCGGGCTACAGTGAGACGTAAAGATAAAGAGATAACCGAAAAGACTAAAATAGATTCAATTCTTAAGGAGAGCAGGATATGCAGGCTGGGAATGGTAGACGGCGACAGGGCCTATGTGGTACCTGTTAATTTCGGATACAGGAACAACAGCCTTTACATCCATTCGGCATCGGGGGGAAAAAAGATAGAGCTTTTAAAGAATAGTAAAGGTGTAACTTTTCAGGCCGATATTGATACTGAAATAGTAAGCGCAGAGAAGGCTTGCAGGTTTACCATGAAATACAGAAGTGTGATGGGTTATGGGAGGGTGGTTTTTCTTCAAACAGAAGAAAATAAAAGGGAAGCACTGAATATAATAATGGAGAAGTATTCCGGAAGGAGGGATTGGGATTTCCCGGATAGGGAGCTTGCGAAGACGGTCCTTATCCGTATCGATATAGATGAGGTAAGCGGGAAGATTTCTGGCTGGAAAGAGGAGGAAAATCCATAATGCGGAGGCACTGCCGGCACTGTTTATCTGACCCTGTTACCTGTGGCCGGTGATGGAGAGGAGAACCGGAGAAGTTATAGGTCATTAACCGGAAGTAGACAACATCTGGATGGTTAAACTAAATTGACAAGAAGAGAAAAGTCTTTTATTTTATGTGTAGAGTATCGGCAGCAAAGGGAAATTAAGCTCCACAGCAATATTTATACTTTTTCCCGCTGCCACAAGGACAGGGGTCATTTCGACCAACTTTTCGGCCAGTATTATTTGTTATTGACCTGTTAGATTTATATTTACGTCGATAATTTAAATAAATTCTTCTAAAATTATTATGCCGATTCCTAAAAATATTATCAATATCTGGATTTTCTCTGTGTAATTTTTCAAATATTTTCTGAATTGAATACTTTGCTCTTTTATCTTCTCTTTTTATCTCCCTTTTCCCTTCTTTATAATCATAAACTATACTTGTTGCATCATAGCCATCTCTTATCCTATCTCCATTTTCAGGTATTTCAATAACACTCAAACCAGCATCAGTACAATTACAGGTGGATGCCAGACAATATTGATCATAAATTAGATAAGTAATATTATCAAATTTAACTTTAAAGGTTTTACAATAAGGAAATATCTCTTGATAGCCACACATGTAACCTTCATTTTCTATTTTATATTCATTAGAAGAAAAGTCTATTTCAATATTATTTACATCTGGATTCTCAGATAATCCAGCTTTATAACTATAAAAAAAATCTCTAAAATCTTTCCAGTTTTCTTCACTTAATTCAGAAATAAAGGCTTGATAAAACTCAAGCTTATTCCACAGGGCTTGCAAAGCCTTAGGCTTATCGGCGATTATTTACTTGCATAGGGATTTAACAGCATATTTCCGGCCAACACCAGGGTTGCAATAACTATCACTCGGAGAATATACTTGGAAGGGAGGTCAACCGTATTTACAGGAGAGTTTCTTATGACCGAAAAACTCTACTACGAAAATCCAGGACAAACCGAGTTCAGTGCCCGTATACTCGGAATCGAAAAGGATAAAAAAGGATGGAAGGTAGTTCTCGATCGTACCTGTTTCTACCCAGAAGGAGGAGGCCAGCCTGCAGACAGAGGTACTATAAACGGTATTTCCGTAATAGATGTTCAGAAAGAAAATGGCAAGATATTTCATTATCTTAATGATAAGCCTGAGAACGATCATATAACTGGAAAGGTAGATTGGGATCATCGTTTCGACTACATGCAGCAGCATACGGGGCAACATATTCTCTCCGGTGTTCTAAAGAGAATGGGAGATTTCGACACAGTTTCAGTTCATCAGGGTGAGGAGTATACCACCATCGAGATAGCTCAGCAGGAAATAGCCGAAGAGGAGATCTATCGAGCGGAAGATCTTGCAAATGAGATTATAAACCGAAATATACCTGTGGAGGCTGTCTGGACGACTTCGGATAAGCTTGACGCCTTTCCTCTGCGTCGTGAAGCAAAGGTTACAGGCAAGGTGCGGATAATTCGGATAGATGATATTGATTGTGTTGCCTGTGGGGGCCTGCATACGGCTACCACCGGAGAAGTGGGGCTTGTAAAAAATATTGGCACCGAGCGGATCAGGGGCAGGGTCAGGCTTGTGTGGAAGATAGGCAAAAGGGCTTACAGGGATTATCGTCAGAAAACAGAAATAATATCAAGGCTGATAGACATGTTTTCCGCCCGACTTGATGACCTTATAGAGAAGATAGAGAAACAGCAGGAGGAGTTAGTCAAGCGGGCAAGAACAATTTCGGAGCTGCAGAAACGTCTGGCAGAAATGAGTGCCGGTATTCTTTGTGAAAAGGCTGTGGAGACGCCATCGGGTAACAGGATTGTAGTAGGAAGGATGGACGATATTCCCATGGATTCCCTGCGGAAGGCAGCCATAAAGCTTGCAGAAGAGGATAGCGGCAAGGCAGTGGGCGTATATGTGTGTCTCCTCGGAATTGAGGGAGAGAGGCTAAACTGGTGCTTGAGCGTTTCGGAAGGCTTAGATCTTCCCTTTGACCGGATAAGAAGAGAGCTTCTCCCTGTAATAGGAGGAAAGGGAGGGGGGAAATATCCTCTCTGGCAGGGAATAGGTGAGAAGATTGAAGGGCTTAATTTGTTTCTTGAAAACTTCAAAGAGATAATAAACTCGATGGAACGGGATAAGAGTTAAGAGTATCCGGGATAACATGTCCTGGGAATATATACTTCCGGAGGATGATTACAGGCTCTACAGAGAAAACATCTCTTTGCTGGAAGAGCAGGTGGTAAACCATTTTCCCGATATCTATAAGGCTCCGGAGATTCTATCTGCTATCAGGAAAGTTCCCAGGCATCTTTTCGTAAATGAAAGCTATAAATATTTAGCCTATACCGATAATGCCCTTCCTACATACAGAGGGTTAACCACTTCGGCGCCTTCGGTAATTGCAGAGATGATTTATAATGTAGGTATATCCGGTGGGGAGAAACTCCTCGAGATCGGTACCGGAATGGGCTATGAAGCTGCTGTGCTTTCCGAGATGGGGGTGAGGGTTTTCACCATAGAAATAGATGGCGGTCTTGCTCTAAAAGCAAATAGAGTTCTGGTGCTGTTGGGCTACAAAGTCGATAGGACCCTTATAAGCGAAACTGAAAAACGAAAGAATGTGGTAAGGTACGGTAAAATAAGAAAGTTTTCCCCCCACAGAGGGACTATCGATCTTTTCATGGGAAACGGTCAAAGGGGACTCAAAAAATATTCCCCCTTTAAAGGAATTATACTGGCTGCTTCGGTTTTTAGTTATAAGGATATTGCCTGTTTGACATCCCAGTTGTCAGAGAACGGAGGAAAGCTTGTAGTACCTGTAGGAGGCAGGCACGAACAGTACCTATACACGTTTGAAAGGAGAGAAGGAAAGATGAATGTTTCTGTCCTTAAGGGAGTCACCTTCGACTTTGTCCGTCTTGTGGTATCCTCTGAAGTGGAATAAATGCCCGATCTCTCTATCGAAGGGAATGCACGTTACTCCATAGATACCTTCTGCTACTGTTGCCAGAAGCATGTTTACTATGCAACACCTTATCGAGGCAATCATGTTTTTTTATTATCTCCATTTTTCCAATTATGCTTGCCAAATATGCCGGAGTATGATACAATTATTCTATCCGCCGTTTGTGTTGCGCAATCTGTCATTTAAAATAGTCTATAATTTTACTACGAAAGAAAGCTTTGTACCTATTGCGGTGGTCCATCAGTCTTCTAGCTGGGGGACACACTGCAGGCTATGCCCGCTGGCTTTCTTTCGGCGCAAACAACCACCTAAGTAGTTTCCGCTTAAGCGGAAACTACTTAGCCCTTACAGGGCTCGCAAAGCCTTAGGCTTTGCCGGTGGTTGTTTACTTTTAAATTTCTCTTTCCGGGTACTTTAACTTAAAAGGAGGTAGGAGTATTTGAACGAGGAATATCGAAGCGAACTACTTTCACAGCTGGATGCATTGAGATCGCTTCAGCAATCTTTGTCGAGTCATATATGGAGCATGATCTCGGTATCTGAGCTTAATACAGCCTATGTGCGTGAGATGATAGCCTCGAATGAACAGAATGTTGAGGCAATCTCCGGAGTACATGAAGAGCTCGGGAAAATCACCGAGTCTTCTGAAAAAATAGTCAGATACACAGATTCCTCTCTCGAGAAGCTTGAGGAAAGTAAGCAGGCTTTTAACAATACCCAGGAGACGGTTACAGACTTTGCACATGCTTTAAAAGATATGGATGCAAGATTTGAACGTTTTCGAAGGCTCTTCTCACAATTTGAAGAGGCGAGCGAAAGAATCTTTGAAACCGTCAGGGCAATTGAGGATGTCTCGGTTTTAAATAATCTGTTGGCACTGAACGCTGCTATCGAGGCTGCTCGGGCAGGTGAGCTTGGCAAGGGTTTTCGAGTTGTGGCCGGTGAGGTTAAGAAACTGGCCGAACGTAGTAAAGGTCTTACCGATACCATTACAGGCTTGCTTAAAGCATTGAGAGAAAACTTCACTGCCAGCTTTCAAAGCCTGAAGGAGTATGAGGCGATTGAGAATCAAATTTCAGAGAAGATTAAGTCTACAGAGAGTGAGCTAATTACATCGATCAAGGCTTTGGGACGGGTGGATGAAGAGATGCATAAGATCTCCGATGCAGTACGCAGTCAATCAACCAATACCGAGCAAATATACGAACATGCGGGTAAACTCAAACAGTCGGCCAATGTGCTTAAGGATAGTTCAAAGCACATCATAACCAGTCTCGAATATCAATCTCAATCGTTGAGAGAACTGGGGAGGCTCGATCGTGACAGCAAGAGGCTTATTACGATTCGAGAGCAGAAGCTCCAGGAACTTGGTATGATAAGCGCACAGGAATCCTCGATTACTGTGGGACACGATATTGCCTATCCGCCATGGGTACACATAAGCGGTGGCTCCTCTACCGGTCTTAGTGTGAAAATTATGGATCTTCTGGCAGGGCAACTGGGAGTGCGAATAAGGTATAACGCCAATCAGTTTGAAGAAGTACTTAAGGATTTTTTTGAAGGCGATACAAGGATTATTTTAAACCTTGGTTGGCCCAACCCCGTATTTGATGGCCGGCCTGTGGTTGTAAGCAAATCCTATGCACAATTTGAACCAGTAATTTTTGTACACAAAGCTTCCCTCTTAGAGGATGGAGTTACCTTAAGCGCGGAAGATTTTCGGGGAAAGAGAATTGCCGCCCAGCGGGGTTCCTATGCTGCAGACAGTCTTAAGCCGTACAATTGCCAGATAATTTATGTGGATAACGACATCCAGGGGATTGCCAAGCTAATCTGGCGAGAGGTGGAAGGTGTAGTTACCGAAAAGAATGTAGGCCTTTATTTTTCCAGGCAGTTTTTTGGGGGTGAGATTGTGCCTGCCACAAGAGCGGAGGTGCTCCTCGATGTGGTGATGGTGTTTCGGGAGGATGATAAGGAGTTACGGGATGGGATCAATCGCCTGCTCGATGACCCGACAATCCGCACAGAAATTGAGAAGATCTTGAGCAAACAATGGAGAAGCTACGAGGATTCGATTACACATAATGTAGCACAGACTGCCGAGTGCACCATGGGTTCGTTCGTAAGCGATCCATAAACCCCACCCTGTTTAACAGGATGGGGTAAGCAGTATCTCTTGAGTAAGATTTTTAAGGCAGGAGAGTTTCCTACTGTCCTGTCTCTTCTACGTATCGAAATCTCCGATCGCATCTGTAGACGTATTACGATGCGCTATTGTTTAAGGTAGATTTTGTTTTTTCGCGTTTAAGAGTTTAGGTAAAAAAATAAAATCTCGACTCTAAATAGTGTATAGTTAACCGCCCTGCCTAAAGCAAGAGAAACTCCATTGCCGAGACACCACCCCCCTAGACTTTACTATACGGTTATAGGCTTCATACGGGTAAGCCCGCTTTGCTTCCATGTTTCTACATGCTTAATCCAATGTTTTCTCTCCATTTACGATTCCTCCTCCGAAAATTTAATCCGCCCTGTTCTGGCTGGTAATTTTCATCGTTTTGATTGTCCAATGGGGTCGTGTAGACTCATTTAAAAATATTTTAAGCAATCATGGAGTAATATTGACCTCATTTACAGGTGGGTTTATGAAGCGCTTACGAACCGAGCTGCTTTTTGAAACCCCCTTTTAAAAACTCCTCGAACTCATCAGCAGGGAGGGGTCGGCTTAAGTAATATCCCTGAATCATGTCGCATCCCTGGTAGCGTAAAAACTTAAGCTGCTCTTCGGTTTCTACGCCTTCGGCTCCAGTTTTTTATATTAAGATTATGCGCCATTGAAATGATAGCATTTACCACAGAAACAGCCTCCCTGTCATGAGGAAGGTCGTCTACAAAGGATTTGTCGATTTTAAGGGTATCTATTGGAAACCTTCTCAAGCAGGATAGCGATGAGTAGCCGGTGCCGAAATCGTCCAGAGTGATCATGATGCCGGCCTCGTGTAAGGCATTTAGTATGGAAACTGCCCTTTTTATATCCCCTGCAAAAACACTCTCAGTTACCTCGAGTTCCAGCAATTTCCTGGGAAGTTCTGTTTCTTCCAGTACAGATAAAACGAGTTCCACTATATCCTGCTCCCAGAATTGCACTGCCGATATGTTTACAACTACTCTAAGATCGGAATATCCCTGTTTAAGCAAAAGCCTTGTTCCTCGACACGCCTCCTGCAAAATCCACCTTCCGAGAGGGATTATAAGTCTTGTTTCCTCGGTCAGCGGGATAAAGGAACCGGGAGAGACCAGTCCCATTTCAGGGTTATTCCAGCGTATTAAAACCTCCATTCCGGATATATGGCCGTTATTTAAGTCCGCTTTAGGCTGATAGTAGACAATAAACTCTCTCCTTTCCAGAGCCAGACGCAGTTTATTCTCGAGTAAAAGCCTCTTCTGCATTTTGCTGTCAATCTCTTTTTTGTAATGACTGAAGGTATTTTTGCCGTACGATTTTGCCTGGTACAGAGCAATGTTGGCATTTTTAATGAGTTCTTCGAAAGTTTCTCCATCCCCCGGAAAGATGGCAATACCCGCACTGGTAGTCAGGTAATATTCGCCCTTGTCAATTTTAAAAGGTTCTTTCATCAGATCGAATATTCTTCTTACTACAGTAACGGACTCCTCGGGGTTATCGGCCTCCTGAAATAGCAGTAAAAACTCATCTCCTCCGGGCCGGGATACAGTTACACCGTCTTTGAAGGAAGAAGAGAGCCTTTTTCCCATCATTTTAAGAACTTCATCGCCTGTGAGAAAACCCAGAGTTTCATTCAAATTTTTAAAATTATCAATATCCATGGATATTACTATAATACTTTTCTGAGAGCGTTTTGAATGACCCTGAGCTGTATTCAAATGATCTATAAACAGATTACGGTTGGGAAGACTTGTTAAGGCATCATGATAGGCTTGATACTCCAGTTGTTCTTCCTTGTTTCTTATATCCGTGCGGTCGTGAAAAACTCCTACGTACTTAGTGGTTTCTCCTGAGCTATCCTTAATTGCACTTATGGCAAGCCATTCCGGGCAGGCTTCTCCCGATTTACGACGGTTCCAGATCTCCCCCTCCCAGCATCCTTTCTCAACCCGTGCTTCCCACATTTGCTGGTAAAAGTCTCTGTCATGCTTATCGGATTTAAGAATACGAGGTGTTTTCCCTATGAGTTCCTCTGCAGTATATCCCGTTATGCTTGTAAAGCATCGGTTGATACTCAGTATAGTCCCCTTTGTATCGGTAACAACCACCCCCTCCAATGCATTCTCGAAGACCTGACTTGCAAGCTCAAGCTGATCTTCCGCCTTTTTACGCTCGGTAATATCCCTTATAGAGCCGACTGCAAAAAATCTTCCTCCTGCTTCAACCGTTCTTACCACCATCTCTACCGGAAATTGTTCGCCGTTTTTTCGTACTGCAATACATTCCTGTAGATGTCCCGTGATTTTACCGCTTCCGACCCGCCGAAAGGACTCCATCGCTCTTTGAGTCTTCTTAAAAAACCTCCGGGGAGCAATAAGTGAGTGAAGTTCCTGACCTCGCATCTCCTCTTCCGTATAACCGAATATGCTTTCTGCAGTGTTATTCCAGAAAATAGTCTCCCCTCTGTCGTTTATGAGTGCGACCGCATCGGGAAGGGAGTTTAATACCAGACGGAACTTTTTCTCACTTTCTCTGTGTTTCCGACGGGCTTCGGTCCACCACAATACAATCAAAACAAGGAAAGAGAGAAAACCGGTACCCATTATGATAGAAAGATTTAACCAGGGAGGAATAAGACTTTCTTTCGGCATGAATGAGAGAATCTTCCAGCTTTCAGCCCATTCTACTGTGATTGGCTCGCCCGAGGCATGCGGGAAGGGCGCTTCCGGAGAGAGGGGTTTAAAAGTAAATAGACCTCGTCTGGTTATAAACTGACCTTTTTCCATCTCTGAGATCTTTCTCCACTCTTCGGGGAAGAGTCTTTCCATAGACTGAGATTTTCTCTCCTCCAGCATAAAACCCCATTCAGCTTCGTGTTCCGGGCCCGGGAGCCAGTACCCTTCGGTATTGATAAGGAGAATCTTCCCTTCGGAGCCCTGAGCGATTCTCCCGAGACGATCAAGAATGACATCGCCCAGAAAGTTCAGTACCACCACTCCAAGCCTTTCTCTTTCAACCTCTCCTTTAAAAACCGGCGCCACAATTCTTGTTACCGGTTTAAAGGGTCTTTCCACTTCCCCATGCTCAACATTTAAATCAAACTGTGATACCCAGCGCGGCATAGCCGCAACCAAATAAAAAATTTTGTTAAAATAACAAAATCCGGGAATTTAATAGCATAGAGCGTTGCCTCTGTTTCCATCCCTCTAACAAAATAGGGGCGGGCAACTTTATTCTGAAGATCCTCTTCCGGAACAACGACGGGTCCCGCCTCGGTTAAATCGATCTGCATAGTTTCTTTTCCATTTTTATCTATAAACATCACCTGGTCGTAAACACCTCTGGCTTCGGTGAAATAAAAGAACTCTTCTACAAGCTCAGGGTAGATTCCGTACCTTCTTTTATCATCGTCTATCTATAAGCCTGTAAGGCTGCACAGAAATACTGCATCGGAGATATGTGTAGAGAGGATTGTTTCTATATACTGAGACTCCCTTTTAAGAAAATCTTTCTGGTCTGTACGCAGCGATATTCTGTAATTCCTCAACTGCATCAATACTACCAGAGCAAAGACGGCTACAAGCAAAGCAGCCAGGGAAATAAATAGTCTTAGAAACCCTCTTATAAACTCACCCTTTTGTTTCTCTATATAATCCCCCTTAGTAGGGTGTCTCCATCCTGTTTGCGCCTGGCAGTGCAGGATATTTTAAGCAAACAACCACCTGCAAAGCCTAAGGCTTTGCGAACCCTGTAAGGGCTAAGTAGTTTCCGCTTAAGCGGAAACTACTTAGGTGGTTGTTTGCTCCGAAAGAAAGCCAGCAGGCACAGCCTGTAGTGTGTCGCAAAGCTGGAAGACATAAGGACCACCGCCATAGGTACAAAGCTTTCTTTTGTAGTAAAATCTCAGCCAGAAATAGGCTTAAATTAAAAACTTCTTAAGCCCATTTCTTACACTTGACTCATCGAGGCTGTTCACCCGCCGGACAAACTCCTCCCATTGTGCTCTTTCTTGCATCCATCTTTCCCGAACAAACCCACCGTCTATTTGCACCCTAAGTTCTCGCAGTTCTCTCCGTCCATCGGTAAGAAGATAAAGAGCTTCCCCCCGCCTGCCCTCAGAGAGAAGCTTAAGCGAGCGGTGTAACAGCCTGAAAAAGACCTGGGCTCGGGCCAGCCTGCTCGCAAATATACCGGGCATGGGATCTATTTCTTCTTTTACGTTTATAAACTCTGTAAGGTGAGTAAAGAGGATGAGTCTGTACATGTCTCCCAGAAAACGGCTGGTTTCGGTCCTTTTTTCCGCCGAAGCAACTTTTCCTTTATAATGGGCTATGCGTAAGTCGGGATGGAAAATGCCTCTTATCCCAAAGTGTAAACCTGTGGCATAGAACTGTTGATCTTCTGCTCTCCCAACCTGGGAGTAAGCAAAGGGGACGGCATCTCTAAGTCCATCGTTGGTAATACCATAGCCACCGCCTTTTACCACCGGATGGGATATGTGATCGGAGAGTTTTTCGAACTTGTTATAAAGAGCAGTGGCTTTCCCATGAGCGTACTTTTTATTGAAAAAAATATCTTCTCCCACAAAAGAGGTAGGAACAGCCACATCGGGTTTTCGAAATGCGTCTTCATATCCCAGTCGTTCTATGTCTTTCTGATTTATATACTCACCCTCGTTTACGGCAAGGGTAACTTCCCTACCTTTCCAGTCTCTGGCAGTGCCCCCCCAAAGCTCATGACAGAGGGTCTGAAACCAGGTCTTCCCGCTAACCATGTAAAGGTCGCGGGAACGGATCCCCTCATCGGTATCCAGCTTGAATCCAGCCCGGATGCCGTAAGCTTTCCCCAGTAAAAGCTGAGTGTACTTAAGCGCATTAAAATGTACGGCGTACTTGCCGAAAACACTGTACACGGAGAGATCACCCCCCAGGAGCATCTCCTTGATCCGCCTAACAGAGTCCTCTGTAAGCATAATTAACCTAATATTTCGGTAGTTTTTACAGCATAGTAAGGATTTGATCCATTTCCCTGCAATCTCATCGAGCCCTTCATGGGTAACGGATATCGACAGTATGACCATGACCCGATGGTCTTCCGGAAGCACTCCCATCTCTTTTTCAAAAGCCAAGTCCCGGTCCAGCTCGTCAAGGCAGTTTAGAAGCTCGTGCTGCTCGTCCTTCTCGAAAAGGGGCACCGGATGATCGTAGTCTGCAAGCTTTTTGCCCGGATGCAGCCTGGCGGGCTTCTCTCTCCCCGGCTCTTCGGATCTTTCCATTAAACCGTTGGATCCCCCTGAAATCCCATCAGGCACCCCCTTTCCCAGCGTCTTCGCCATCTTCCCGGACGCCTCCTCTTCCAGCTCTTCCGGCGCTTCATCCGGAATTGTATACAGTGCGTTCAACTGTATGGCCACCTCTGTCGGTTTTATAGGATCAGGAGCGGGTTTGACTTCGGTCAGTTTCCATCTGGCAAGAATCTCCTCTTCCGGTATGGATAGTTCGGGAACCCAGATTTTGGATACAATTTCTGCCTTTTTTTCGGCAGTCAGGTCTTTCCGGTTCAGCTCTTCCAGCGCTTTCCGGGCCAACTCCGCCTGTTGCGGTTCGGAATAGTACCGACAGAAAATCTCTTTTGCCTCTTTTGCCTCCAATAAAAGCTCTTTTTGCAAATCAGATAATGTATGCTCGCCGAGTAAAGGCAATTCCATGCCTGCAGCGCGATTCCCGGTGGAGCAGCCCCGAACATCACATCCGCCCTCATGCCATCCATCCAGTACGCATATGTGGAAAATCCTGGATACAGCACGGTAGAGCATATTGGCTTCCTCACCTGCATTCAGCCCCTTCCCCAAAGACGCCGCTTCTCCTTGCTCTACTTGTATGCCACCTAAAGGAGTTGAACAAGAATCAAAGCCCGTGATAAGGGCTATCGTTCTTTTAAAGAGTTTCTCTGCAACCGTTTGTAAACTCAACAATCGATCTCCTTTTTACTGATTTTAAACCAGCCGGGAATCCCCCGGCTATAAAGCTGAAAGTAATAACGGAGGTAATACCTCAAAAAACTCATTGCTAAATCATACCCACAAATACTTAGTGCCATTCCAAATATAATCTAAGCGTTACTCTTTATCAAGATACGTGATTTTTTACATTAACGCTAAAAACACCCCTCCTGATAATCGGTTTTTCATTTTACACGGTTTTATCTCTCACGGGTTTCGATGTGGGGAGCAAGGTCGACAATCCTACAGGAATCCCGGCAGAGAACGAGGTAAATCTCATCCGGATGGATAAAGTATGCCTCTGGGGTGGCATGAACATCGGAGAGCACTTTTATCTGGCAGCCCGGGGAAGCTGCATGCCCAGTATACAGAAGCAGGGTTTTCCGGCACACTCATTCCCTCTCTGTACCGGAACGGTTGCTTCTACCTGGGTACAAGAAAAACACTCTCGTCAATTTAACCGAGGCAAGCTATTCCATCAAACCTCTCTCAGCTCCGGGAGAAACATTTCTTGAAACCCAGAGGGAAACAGCTTTCTCAGGTCGTTTTGAGCTCTCGTATAGTTTTTAGTGTTTAAAAAGGATATGATGGTAATACTCGGTTTGCTTTATGCCTTCATGAAAAAATGGTATATTAAAAATGATAATGATAGGATCAAGTTTTGGATTTATTATATGCCAACTGTTAAAGGTATTCCAGGACCTTATCGTTTTTTTTCCCAGTTTTGACTGCGAGGTACGATAAGTGTACCCTTGGCATGGTCTTGGCGGTTATCGGAGGCTACCGAAGAACAGAGGAATTACTATGAATTTATAGGTGAAGGTATCGGGGTTAATTGGCCCGATATCGATGAGGATATTAGTGCCCAGGGGATGTTGACTGGAACTCCCGCA
>QNBH01000011.1 GCA_003645645.1 Spirochaetota bacterium
ATCATCTAAATATTAATACATTTTATCGGATGGATCAAGAGAAAAGATTACCTTATTTATTTTGCCATATGATATTCGATTATGCTCCGAAAGAAGGTAGAAGGGCTTAAGCCCGTCTCTTAACCTGTCTTTCGATCGGTGGACCGCCACCTATGGTGGTAGCCTTCTTTCGTAGTAAAAAATTTAAGGGACCTTGGTATCTCAACGGAAAGAAGCTCGGAGTAGTTAAAAGGACTCTGCTTAAGTTTTTCAGTATCAAGTATCTTCAGGTTAACGACATCCCCGAGAACTCGGTGGAATTTTTCTCTTTCGGGAAGTGGGAAGGTATTAACAAGAATATTTAAACAGTAGTCTATAAAATATATTTGGAGTCAAGCCTATCAAAATCTCTCTTTTATCGCCCTTTCCTGTTCACGGTCTAAATCTCGTCTTTTTATATCTTCACGTTTATCATATTTTCTCTTTCCTCTGCATAACCCTAAATCAACTTTAACTAGCCCCCTTTTCGTATACAGCTTAAGAGGGACGAGAGTGACTCCCTTCTCCTCAACCTTTCTCTTAAGTCTTTTTATCTCCTGCTTATGAACCAGTAGCTTCCTGTCACGGTCAGGTTCGTGGTTAAAAATATTACCCTGAGGATATGGGGGAATATGTAAGCCTATCAGCCAGAGCTCACCCTCCTTTATCCTGGCATAGGAATCGGAAAAGGAAAATCTACCGCTTTTAACCGATTTCACCTCTGTACCTTTAAGTTCGATTCCACATTCCAGTCGATCTTCAACCTGGTAGTCGAATCGTGCTCTCTTATTTTCCGCCAGCATTTTTATCTGCGAATTGCTTTTACCCATAATCGGCTACTTATTGTTTTATGATTACCGGTCTGAATCCCAGAACAGGTGTACACCATGAGGGAGGTTGTGATCCTCTGGTGGTGTAATCCACGCTTATAGAGGGATTTGCCCAGGATCCGCCTCGTACAACCTTTTCCGAACCAATATCAAAAAAGGCAGGCCTGTATCTTTCACCTTTCCAGGAGGTAAAAAAGTAAGCTCCAGGATAGAACCAGTCTTCACACCACTCCCAGAGATTCCCCATCAGATTAAATATCTTACCTGATTGCAAAGCATCGGAGGTGAGAGATTGAGGACCGGAAGAGTTTCTTTGGTAAAAAATGGGTGGATAGTCGGCACCCCTGGAAAGATGTGCCCATTCCCATTCTTCTTCGAGTGGCAGCCTTGCCCTGTAGCCTCTGAAATTGTAAGGAAGTTTTGTCTCAAGCCATTCACAGAAGGCTCTTGCAGCAAAGTAGGATATATGGCTTACTGGTGTACTCTCATTTTCAGACCAACCTTTAAGGTAGTTTTCCGTAACCAACCCTTCCTTTTCCAGGTTTTTTTGATTTTCCGGTTTCCAATCAGGATTTTCATCGAGGAATTTTTTGTATTGCATCTGGGTGATCTCCCCTGCAGACATGAAAAATCCCTCTACTTTTACCGGATGGGGATGGATAAGAGGTTCATTAGAACCAGCTCCCATTATATACTCTCCACCTTGAACGTATACGAATGGTATACCCTCTATCATGATAGTATTTGTGCCGGTTTCTGATCCTGGATTAAATCTTATTCCCCCTTTCTCTTTTAAAAGCGTTTCGTATTGCGTAATCCTTCGCCTATACCATTCCGTTGAAATAAGTGATTCCCTTTTTTCTCCGGATAGGGTTGATAGAACCCAGAATGGTATATTCTCATATTCCTGCTTGAAGAAGGAGAGCTTCCCTAATAATCTGTACAACCCAGCGGGAGTAAGAATCTGTCCTTCAGAATAGTAAAGCCCCCATGAGAGAAGCGCGTCTTTAAGAGCATATTCGTTGTTTATCCCCGGCATTGCGGCTGAAAGCATGTTTTCAAGCATTTTTTTATATTCACTGTGAGGTACTGTCCTGTAACCGGAAAAAAATTCCAGTACGGTTTCTGATAAAATAGGAGGAGCCTGATATCTTTCGTGAATTGATTCAATCAAAGACCAATCGGAAAATAATCCGTATTTCCATTTAAGAAGACCTTCCACATCCACAATTTCAAGATTTACATTTATTTTTTCTCTCAAGGGGAAGATCATGCTTCCAAATACCCGACCCTTTATATCTTTTTCTTCATAAATTTGTTTATAAAAGGCTTTTCGAATTGTTATCTCGTGTAATCCTTTCTCAATAAATACCTCACAAGGGGTAGAGCCTGCATAATTTCCATCCACATAAACTGCTGCCTTCTTGGGTATTGTGTTAAAAGAAACGTATGTACCGTTTTTCCGTAACCCCGGCAACACCAGAATAAAAAATAGAATTGCAATTATAAGAAGGAGATAGATAACACTCAGGTATAAACCTGGTTTAATACCGAATATCGGTTTTAGCCGTACCTTTATCTCTTTGGGAGGAGTCGGTGCTCCTTTTTTCCGTTTGCTCATAGGAGGACAATTATAGAGTGCCACCAACATCTTGTCAACTTTTACAATTTTATGATAGGCTCCGAAAATAAGAGGCAATCGCAGGTACTTTCAATGGATAAGTGGTATAAAACCATTCAGACTCTAACAGAAGATTTTCTCACATGGCGTAAAAGAAGAAAACTAAAAAAAATAGAGAAGCAGAAGAAAAAACACCCCCTGATAGATTGGCTGGAAGCGTTTCTATGGGCAGCCGTTGTTGTTCTGTTTATCAATCAGTACTTTTTTCAGGCTTATCAGATTCCTTCGGGATCTATGAAAAACACCCTGATGATTAAGGATCGAATTTTTGTAAATAAGTTTATCTATGGCCCGGAAGTTCTGCCCGGTTTATGGAAATTACCGGGTTTTAAAGTACCGAAACGTTTGGACGTCATCATTTTTGAAAGCCCCACCTATATCTCCAGAGGGACGCTTTTCGATGTTGTCCAGAGAATTTTATATATGATTACTCTGTCTCTGGTCGATATAGACAGAGATCAATACGGTAATCCAAGACCGCATTTCTTAATAAAGCGTGCAGTAGGAGTAGAGGGCGATAGAATTCGCATGGTCGAAGGAGATGTAGAAATACGACCACCCGGAGAAAAGGAGTGGATTCCGGAAAGAGAATTAAATGTATTATATAGACCCGATTATGAAATAAGGAGAACCGTAAAAAAAGAGGAGTATGAAAAAATCAAGAGAGTTGCCACAGAGGACGCCTATGAACATCTCCTTCTAAGGATTAATCCGGAAGAGCAGGACCATTTTGTAGATTCCAATGTAAGATACGATGATATCTATGAGTGGAGTAAATGTAGATATCGGACACTGTACTCTCTCTATCCGCATGAAAGAGACTATGGTAGTGAATGGAGAAAGGCTGAGATTGGATGGTACATTCCTGAAGGGTTTATTTTTCCCATGGGTGACAATAGGGACAACTCTAAAGATGCAAGATACTTTGGACCTGTTAATCTTAAAAATGTTCTGGGAAGAGCAATGTTTATTTACTGGCCTTTAAATCGAATCGGTCCTATCGAATGAATTCGGGGAGAAAAGAAAAATGTCGCCACTTTCGAGCGAGTTTATTAAGCAAGAGTCATATCGACCCAGGCCCTCATTAAGACAAAAAATTTTTCGCCTGATAAAGTTTCTCATTTTATTTTTCATTCTATTTCAGTTTATTACTACTTTTTTACTTCAATCGTACACTGTAGGTTCCAACTCCATGAGACCGATTTTGTCGGAAAATGACAGAATAATCGCCACTCCTCTGGCATACGGTTCTCTTGTACCATTTTTATCTTATAGATTACCCGGTTTTTCCAAACCCCATCGAGGAGATGTAGTACTTAGCAAACCTAAAAATTTTGTAGAAAAACCCCTTGTAGTGAAGATTTTTGATCAGGTTGTTAGATTTTTTACATTACAAAAAGTCGATATCCAGAAAATCTCAAAAAAGGATGTGGATAACGATCTGATTATAAAGAGAATTGTAGGCATTCCCGGTGATACAATAAAGATTAAAGATCATACGGTATATATAAAACCGGAAGGAAATACCTACTTTATTCCGGAACAGGAAATAATCCGCAGCGAATACAGATTTATATTCCAGGATATTCCCGAAGAGTGGGACAAGTCGGATCCTTTCTCAGATTCTCTTGAAGAGATCACTTTAAAAGAAGGAGAGTATTATCTCCTTGGAGACAACCGTTCGGCATCCAACGATTCTAGATATTGGGGGCCGGTTCCCTTTTCACATATTACAGCAAAGGTAATTTTAAAATATTGGCCGATAAACGAGATATCATTTCAATAGTGGTTCCATTAAAACCCGCCCTCACGAAAAAGCTCTATTACGTCTTATCTTGACAACCCGATTATAGAAATAATACATTGTATTGGAAAGGAGAAACAAAGGAGTATGTCAGGCCATAGCAAGTGGTCCAGTATTAAACATAAAAAGAGTGCGGTCGATGCAAAGAGGGGCAGGTTGTTTACCAAACTAATCAGGGAAATCACCGTTGCAGCTCGTATCGGTGGAGGCGATCCGGAATCAAATCCAAGATTGCGGACGGCTGTCCTCAAGGCAAAAGAAGCCAACATGCCTAAAGAAAACATTGACAGGGCAATAAAAAAGGGTACCGGAGAGCTTGAAGGGGAACAGTTTTATGAAATGACCTACGAGGCTTACGGTCCTGGTGGAGTTGCTATATTGATAAATACACTTACCGATAATAAAAACAGGACAACAGCGGATCTTAGAAATATTCTATCAAGGTCTAATGGTAGTTTAGGTGAAAGCGGCTGTGTTGCATATCTGTTTAAACGAAAGGGATTAATTACTTTCAGTGCAGAAAAGTATTCCGAAGAGGATATATTCAGCGCAGCTCTTGAAGCAGGTGCAGAAGATGTAATCACCGAGAATAAAACTATAGAAGTCACGACTGCACCCGATGAATTCGAATCTGTGTTTGGTTCTCTTAAACGAGCAGGGTTTAAAGAAACTTTTGCAGAGATAACCATGATTCCGGAAGCCACGATAAAACTCGATGAAGAGAGTACCAAAAAGGCTATGAAACTTATCGATCAACTTGATGATCATGAGGATGTGCAGTCTATTGCTACCAATCTGGATATTCCGGATGATTTTAAACTGGAAGATGAATGATAAGAGTACTGGGGATTGATCCCGGACTGGCTCATACCGGCTTTGGAGTGATAGAGATTTACAATAGTAAAATTCACTATCTCGATCATGGCGAGTTTACCACCTCTTCGGAGTTAACCGTGGGCAACAGATTGGAAAAAATCTATACAGAGCTCATTTCTCTTATACGGCAATACAAACCAACCGAATCAGGAATAGAGAGTCTATATTTTACCAGAAACAGTAAGAGTGCCATTCCTGTGGCACAGGCAAGAGGAGTTATACTGCTTGCTCTTGCACAGAAGGGCGTATATGCAAGAGAGTATACTCCACAGGAGATAAAGCAGGCTATTGTGGGAAGCGGAAGGGCCGAAAAGAGTCAGGTCCAGGAATTTGTAAAAATTCTTCTTGGTTTAACCGATATTCCTTGTCCCGATCATGCAGGGGATGCCCTTGCAGCGGCAATCTGTCATTTTCACAATGGATATGGTAAACCCTATTCTATTAAAAAGGACTCTACAGAAAGTTACTATGATAAATAGTCTATACGGTAGAGTAACAGGTAAAAAGGATGGGTTCCTGTTCATTAAAACAGGAGGAGTCGAGTGGGAACTGACTGTTTCTAGTTTTTCACTGGATCAGATATCCCCTGTAGGGGAAGATGCGAAAATATTCGTCTACCTTCATCATAGAGAAGACCAAATGAAGCTTTTCGGATTTTCTACCGAAGAGGAACGGAGCATATTCATGGATCTCTTAACGGTGGATGGAATCGGCCCGAAACAGGCTATTAAAATTTTATCAGGAATAAATCCCTCTAATTTTATTGAAACACTTGAAAAGGATGATCTGGAAAATCTGTGTAGAATACCGGGGCTTGGAAGAAAATCGGCTCAAAAGATACTTCTCTCTCTCAAGGGTAAACTAAAGGTGAATATTGAAGAACGCTCGGAGTATGAAGATATCGTTAATGCCCTTGCTGAAATGGGATTTGACAGAAAAGAGGCATTTCAGGCGGTGTTAAAGGTAAAAAAAGAGTTAGATACCGTCTCTTTAGATAAGGGAGAGATGGAGAGAGAACTCTTTAAAAAGACAATTTTACTGTTAAGCAGATAATGGGTAGTATGTTATGAAAAATACAGGGATACTTAACGGCTATTATCATGCCGAATCGGATGTAGCCGAAGCAGCTTTAAGACCCAGGAGCTTAAAAGATTTTAAAGGGCAAAAACGACTAAAGGAAAATCTTTCTGTTTTTATTAAAGCTGCCAGGGAGCGTAAGGAGGCGATTGATCATATTTTTTTAAGCGGCCCTCCAGGTTTGGGTAAAACTACTCTTGCAGGAATTGCCGCTTGCGAAATGGGAACGGAGTTTAAAGCAACTTCCGCTCCTGCTTTGGAAAAACCGAAGGATTTGGCAGGTCTCCTTACTACTCTTAAGGAGGGATCGATCTTTTTTATCGATGAGATTCACAGATTAAAACCCGCCATCGAAGAGATGCTTTATGTAGCCATGGAAGATTTCGAACTAGATTGGGTAATAGGACAGGGACCATCGGCTCGCTCCATTCGTATCCCTCTCTCACCATTTACCCTGATAGGTGCTACTACAAAGGCCGGTCAGGTAGCCAGTCCCCTGTACAACAGATTTGGAATAACTTTTAGAATCAACTTCTACGAAAGACAGGACATTGTAAGTATTATTCTCAGGTCGGCAAAAATACTAAAAGTAAAGATTGATGATGACGCAGTGGATTTACTTTCTCTCTGTTCAAGAGGTACTCCGAGGGTAGCCAACAGGTTGCTCAAACGCATCAGGGATTTTGCCCAGGTTATGGGGGATGGTGTTGTCACCAAAGAGATAGTAAATTTAAGCCTCGAAAGATTGGGGATCGATCGGTATGGACTGGAACAACATGATCGTGAGATACTGAAAGTAATAATAGAAAAATATAACGGTGGGCCTGTCGGTGCAGAAACTTTGGCTATCTCTGTAGGAGAACCAATCGAATCCCTGGAGGATTTTTATGAACCTTACCTTATTCAAAGAGGTTTTTTAAAAAGGACTCCAAGGGGCAGAGTGGTTACACCCGCTGCATACCGACATCTGGGTTTAAGAATAAGGGATGAAGACCAGAGATCTCTTTTTTAACATACCGGATCACCTTATCGCACAACATCCTCCAAAGGAAAGATGCAAGTCAAGGCTCCTGGTGTTGAACAGGGGGGACGGATCTTTAAAGCATTCAACAATGGAAAGCTTCCCTGAGTTTATAAGGCCTGGTACGGTTGCAGTATTTAATGACACAAGGGTTAGGAAATGCCGGATTTACGGTTATTCGAGTTCAGGTGGTAATGTAGAGTTTCTCCTTCTGAAGGAGCAAAGAAAAAACCTCTGGGAAGCTCTGGTTAGGAGAATCGCGAAACAGAAAGAAGGAAAAGAATATAATTTTCCTGGTGGTATCAAAGGTAAAATAGAGAAGAGAGAGAGTTCAACTGTTCTTGTCCGCTTTGATTCCGATATAGATGATGACTATCTTGAAAGATATGGGCACATTCCCCTGCCTCCTTACATAAAGCGGGAAGATACTCCTGAGGATGAGCTTAGATATCAAACTGTATATTCTAAAAAAACCGGCTCAGTAGCCGCACCCACTGCAGGACTGCACTTTAATGAAAAAATAATCGAAGAGCTTAAAGTAAGAGGAATTGAGATTTTATTTGTTACTCTTCATGTAGGGTTGGGTACATTCACACCCATACGAACCGAAGAAGTGGAAAACCACAGAATGCACAGAGAAGAGTATGAGATTGATGAACAGACGGCAAACTCCATAAATAAAGCCAGAAGAGAAGGGAGAAAAATACTGGCAGTAGGAACTACGACGCTCAGGGCTATTGAATCGGCCTATGATGAGGAAATGGTTCGGGCGAAAAGGGATGAGACGGATTTATATATTTATCCCGGGTACAGGTTTAAAGTTGTGGATCAGCTTCTGACAAATTTTCACGCGCCAGAGTCCAGTCTTCTTGCGCTGGTTATGGCTTTTAGTGGTAAGGAATCGATACAAAGAGCCTATAGGGAAGCCGCCCTGAAAGAGTACAGATTTTTCTCCTACGGCGATGCCATGTTGATTTTATAACAGTCAATAAGTATTTTGGTCCATGTTCTGAAATTTTCTCATTACTCTTTTTAACCTCTCAAGGTGAGAGTTGATTATCCTTTCGTAATCAAGCTCTCCTGTTTCAATTCTATGATTTTCATCTTCCCAGTACTGAATCTCCTCCAGGTGTATCCAACTCAACATAATTGCTTTCGAAGATTCTCTCTTCGCTTCCTCCCAGTAGACCAGGGCATACTCATAGATCTTTTCTGCTTTATCGAGGCTTTCTAAGTTTAAATATTTCCATGGATAGTTGAAAAAATATGCTTCCTTCTTATCATATTTGCTTGCAAGTCTTAAGTATAATTCCACGAGTTTAAGATTCACATGCATACGGAAAAGGTATCTATATCTTTCCCACTCGGTTTCATTTTCTATTCGGGCAAGAGCATTAAGAGGGTTGCAAAAATCAGATCGTAATGCCTTCTCTAGATAGAAAATATTTTCCAGCACGTCTTCCGGATATTGGTTAAAGTGAACATGATAGAGCTTGAAGAATTGTTCTGCATATAAAATTTTATAACCGTAGACCTGTGAAGAGGATAGGAAGAAAATATTTAGAAACAGAAATAGTTTTACGGATACTCTAATGTACACATTAATTATATCGGAAGAGGGTGAATAATACTCCAAATTTTTCTGCTTATTTCTTGAAAATCCAGAGTCCCGTCAATTCGATAAAACTTCATATCGGAATCTTTATAAACAAGAAAAGAACGTTCATATCCCTCATAGATCTTCTCCTGTATTTTTGGATCATCAAAGATATCTTTTTCTGCACGTGCAGAAATTCTTTTCTTGCACCCTTCTGGGGACACATCAAGAAAAAAGAGAAACTCCGGCAGTGGAAAATTTTTATTAAGACTCAAAACATAATCAAATTCGCACTCTACAGATTGATACGCAAGTGAGGAAAACAGGTACCTGTCGCATAAAACCTTTTCTCCACGTGAAAGATGTGAAATTATTCCGTTTTTCTTGTTAAAAAGATGCTCATTTCTGTCTGCAGCAAACAGCAAGGCGAGAGTTACCGGCTCGACCTCCTTTCTACCTCTAAGAATATCCCTTATATGCTTTCCAATTGTGCTATCGGAAGGCTCGAATGTACACCAGTGTTTTATTTTATTTTCAATGTGCATTTTTTCAAGAAGCATGAGTTGAGTTGTGGTTCCCGAACCATCCAAACCTTCAAGCACGATAAAGTTTTTTAAAATTTCAGGCTGATTCTTCATAATATTTGTAACTTTAACATCTCTATATTATATTTTATTAAAGAGGAAAGTAAACGGCCGCTTGCAAAGCCTAAGGCTTTGCAAGCCGTGCAAGGGCTAACTAATTTCTGCTTTGCAGAAATTAGTTAGGTGGTTGTATGCTCCGGAAGAAAGTAGAAGGGCTTAAGCCCGTCTTTCAACCGATTTTTTAACCGGTGGACTATCACCGTAGGTGGTCGCCTTCTTTCGTAGTAAACGACAAAGGACAGGCTATTTTACAACAATACACAAGTGATTTTTACCACTCCCACTCAACAGGAGTGCTAAACCCTACACCTGAACAAAATAATATGATAAGTTTAAGAAGGAGAATCTTTACGTGATCGAAAAAAGAATACGGATTAATACGATTCAGGTCTTTGTTCTTCTCCTTCTGATTGTGATTACAGCTCTAATATTTTCTCCTATTCAGAAAGAAGTTAACAGGAGAATCGAAATAATTAAAACAGAGGTGGTAAACTATCTCCAGCAAAAGATAGATAGGAAAATTTCTTACGAAAATATATCTCCCTCGATCTTTAGATTTTTAGAGTTTCGAGACCTGATCATATATAAGAAAGGTGATTCCCGGAAAGAGCTCATTCGGATAAAACAAATACGGGTATATTTTAATATATTAAAACTTTTCTCGAGTAATCCGGCAGAGGCATTTGAAGAACTAAGTATAGAAAACTCTTTCTTCTCCTTTAATACTGAACACGACGAAGATCTGATAGAGCTTTTCCGGAAGTTAGCCTTTGGAAGAGAAGTCTCAGGGGATGTCAAATTAAGTGGAAAAAATCTATCGATAAATGTTCAATTCAATAGAGGGAACTTTAAAATCGAAAGACTTTTCTTCTCTTTGAACAGCAATGGAAAAACTACAAACATCCAATTAAGAGGAGAAACCAGGGCGGATTTTTCTACCCATAACGCCTTGGCAGGGATACGAGAATTAAAAACAGGAATTAGAGTATCCGGAAAGGTTGGTTCCAATATTGAATGGACGGATTTAAAGATAAGTTTCAACCAATTTAACTCCAATGTAATATCTTTAAACAAACAGACATTTCTGGTGAGTTATAGAGATAATCAATGGATAGTACGAAAAATTGAGGATAAGGCTCCTCTGGATTTCAAGCTAACTTTCGATGTGGAGAGTGAGAAGTTTTCGGTTCATTTTGCAATGGATAATTTTGTTCCAGACCACTATTTCTCTCTTGGTAAGGACATTAAAAGTTATGGTCACTGGTTGAATACCGTACTTAAAGGAGAGGGAGAGCTTGTATACAACCTCAGGGAGAAATACTACACTTACTCGGCTACTATGAGGGCTCTAATTGATAACAAGCAGGTTTCCGAAAAGGTACAACTTTTTACGAGATTAAGCGGAAACAGGGATTACATTATTTTGCCCGAACTTTCCCTTACATCCGAATCGGGAAATATCGAGTTTTCAGGAAATGTTAACCTCAAGGATTTCCTTCCTGCGGGTAAGATTGCCCTTAACGATGTAAAATATTTAAATGGAGAAAGAGTAAATGGAGAGTTTGGTTTGGAGAGAAAAAACGGCTATCTCTCCATAACAGGAAGAGAAATGTCAATCGGAGAGGCAGAGTTTACCGATCTAGACCTCTCTCTATTATTTCACCGAACAAATATAGATTTTCTATTTTCAACATCATTGAGAGAACCTGTTTCGGATGAGAATAAACCCGGAAGTATAAGAGCAGAGGGAAGTATACATTTTAAGCCTGAACTTTTTCTTAAGCTTGCAGTTGACCTGGAAAATGTTTCTCCAGATAAAATATACACCTTGGCCAATATCTCTCAGGATATCATCCCTTATCAATTATTAGAGAGAGTTGAATTAAGTTCGGAAATCTTTTTAACCAGTAATTTCAAAGATTTCTCCTTTGCCTCCCCCTATATGAAAATTACCGATAAGAATAATAAAAACAATTATATCCGGCTAAGCACATGGGGAAATAATAGAGAATTGGAGATAGATGAATTCGAGGTATCCTGGGACTCTCATAGGGTGAGCGGATCTATAACAGGTATGTATAACTTTGGAAAAGCTCTAAACTTCCAGGCAGAATTGTATGCAGATAACACACCCTACCAATTTGAAGGATTCTTCCTACCCGGCGAGGGAGTTGTAGTTCAAGGTGATTACGATTTAAATGTGGTGGCTTTAAAAATTGGAAGCAAGTTTTTCTTTCGATTTAAAATAGATAAAATGCCTCTGCCATTTAAGGATACCCTCACATATATATCTCTGAATATTGAAGGAAATTATCTAAATCGTGAACACTGGGAAATACTAATCGAAGAATCAAGTTTAAGCAACTTACCTCTGTTTACAGGAAAACAAAATAAATTGAGTCTTTCTGCACGAGTAACTGCCGAACGGGGGGAAATATATCGATTGGCGTATGAAGACAGTATCTCCACTCTTATTGGAAATGGTGAGCTTAAACTTGATCTTTCAAACAGCTATGAAGGAGAAGGGTGGGTACAGCTTAATAATCTTACAGGAAATGAACAGTACGAAGCCCATATAGCACTTCAAAACGAAAAAATGGAGGGAACGGTAATATTAACGCAGGCGCCGCTTACCAGGTTGGTAGATTCGCCGATAGAAGGAGCGGTTTCCGGTTTTGCAAGTTTTTCCGGCTCCTATCCCAATCTTAACCTCAATGCCAACTTAAAAATGGAAAGAGGACGGCTCTATTCGGATCCGTTCACTTTTGAGTCTTCCTTCTCAATAACCAATGAGAGGTTAACTATCAATCAACTTAGCGTTAACTACCTTACAAACAATTTTCGAAACGGCTCAGGAGAGCTGCTTCTCTCAAATGGGCAATTTCATTTTTCCTCAGAATACAGTGGTCGTTTTCAGGGAGAACCTATTGGGAGTTTAATTGATATAAACGGTGTTACCGAAGTCAGTAGTAAAGAGGAAATGCTTGAAGGACTTCTACAGCAAAAAATGGAAGGCACCATATCTCTTTCTAATATTTTCAAGGGTAAAAACAGCTTTCCAGGCTGGGAAATACGTTTCAAAAAAACAGAGAGAGAGTTGTCATTCTACAGGTGGCCTGACTATGCAATAGTCGGTTCTCTCATAAATAACGAAGAGTTTAATTTTTCTCTCTCTCATCCCCTTCCCATATCGCTTTCGGCTCGTGGGACTTTAAAGGGGAACACCCTGCAAGCCAGACTTGATGATGTTCTCCTTGATTTTGAAGCGTTGAATACTCTGTTCAGCATTCCCTATTTCAGGATTAAAAAGGGTATAGCCAGAGGGGCATTGGATATCAGCGGTCCGCTAAACGATCCGGATTTTTTCGGGACTCTTTTTGTGAAAAATTGCCAGGCAAAAATACCTCCGGTGCCCGAGAAAATTGGAGAGTTTGATGCCACACTCCATTTTAACGGTAAGACCTTTTTCATAGAAAAAGAGAGATTACAAGTGGGGAATGGAGAGGCGAATGCCAGAGCTACATTTGCAATTGACCACTGGATACCCATGGAATATGAAATATTTGTAAAAACAGTTGAAAAGAAAAAAGTGCATATAACAGATACATTTATCGACTACATCTGGATAGACGGATATGGAGCGGGAACTTTACATATCACAGGAGATTTTCAGGGATTGTCCCTCAAAGGTTCTGTAGAAATTAGTAATTGCAGAATAACCTTAGGAGGTGAAGGGGGCGAAGAGAAAGAAGAGACTAACGGTATTGGCAGGGAGTTTTCACTCCTGGTGGATTTAAATGTAACTACAGGCCGACAAATGGAATTTTTATGGCCTACAAAGGAGTTCCCGGTTTTAAGGGGATTTGCGGAAACAGGCGAAAGGGTGTCAATCCGATACGATGGTTTCAGAGAGACCTATTCGGTTAAGGGGGATGTAAGAATTAAAGGTGGGCAGGTATACTACTTCAGCCGTAATTTCTACCTTAAAGACGGTATGATTTCGTTTAACGAAAATGAAAACAAGTTTGATCCACACCTTTCAGTTTTGGCAGAAATAAGGGAAGTAACAAGTGATGGGGAAGATGTTAAGATATACCTTGTTGCAGATAACAATCCTTTCAGCAGATTTTCTCCGAGATTTGAATCGGAACCACCACTTCCGGATACCGAGATTCTTGCAATGCTGGGTGAAAATGTCATTGCCGAGTTCGGTGGACAAAATATAAACTTAACCTCTACTCTATTGCTCACAGGAGACATCCTTCTCGGTCAATTTGGATTGCTAAGAACTTTTGAGGATAGAGTAAAAGAAATATTTAAACTCGATTTATTCACCATCCGTACGCAAATGTTTCAAAGCCTTGTTCGAGAGAAAGTTTTAAAAGAAGATACCGTTACTCAAGTTGAATCCACTTCAACCTTTGGCAGGTATCTTGACAACACCACACTATTCCTGGGAAAGTACCTTTCGGACGATATTTTTCTCGAAGCGATGGTTAGATTACGTTCGCGAAACAATTACTACACAGAAGCAGATGTAATGGAAGAACTTAAGATAGAAAGCGAAATAAGCATAGAATGGAAAACCCCTATTGCACTCATAGAATTGACATTTCTTCCTGATGTTAATGATCTTTTTTCTTCACTCGAGAAAACAAAACTTGCTCTATCATGGAGATTTTCGTACTAGTAGAAGGAGATTTTATGCAGAAGCTTCTTTTTTTGTCCCTACTCATGCTAATGCCACTCCTATTTCTCAATTCTCAGGAATCTGAAGATTGGTTTGTAGGAAAAACTATCACCGATATTAGATTTAAAGGCTTGGAACATGTCTCAAAGAGAGAATTGGACGGAATAGTGAGGCCTTATATCGGTAAGAAATTTTCCGAATCACTTTTTATCGAACTTCAGAGCAAACTTTATGCCCTCGATTTTTTCAGACGAATAGTACCTAACGCTCTACCGGGAGATGAGGAGCGCAATTCCGTTATTATCGAGTTCCAGGTAGAGGAAGTACCTGTAATTACCGAGATAAAAATCTCTGGCAACAGGCAATTAAGAAGAAATGAAATCCTCGATGTTGTCCTTTTAAAGAACGGTGATATGGTAGATGAAAGTAAGGTAAATCTTGATGTCCAAGCCATAAAAGAACTATACCTTGAAAGGGGATTCCCCGATGTTGAAGTCGAAGGAAATATCAACGAAAATAAGGAGGAAAATACGGCCGTAGTTACATTTACTATAAAAGAAGGCAATCAAACCAGAATAAAAGAAATACTGTTCTCCGGTAATTCCTTCGCATCCGATGGAACTCTAAAGAGAATAATGTCAACAAAAGAGCAGTCTCTCTTCTCAAGCGGTGTGTTTCAACAGAGTAAATTCGAAGAAGACCTTCGAAAAATTGAAGAGTATTACTGGAACCGAGGATATGTGGAGACCAGGGTAGTAGATGTAAAGAGAGATGTAGAAGTCGATGAAGAAAAAAATCGAAACTATCTTATCATAACTATATATATTGAGGAGGGAGAGCAGTATACGTTTGGGGGTTATGAGTTTGAGGGAAACAGGCTTTTCGACGATGAAACCCTTCTCTCAAAAACATCTCTTAAACCGGGAGATATTCTTAACAAGGGAAAGCTCGAAGAAGATTTCATGAAAATAACCGATCTCTACTACAATGATGGATATATCTATAATGTCATAACAAAAGAAGAACAGAGGGATGAAGAGACAAGAACAATTTCCTATACCATCAATATAATAGAGAAAGATAGGGCTCACATAGAGAATATAATTATAAGGGGAAACGAAAAAACAAAGGATTTTGTTATACGAAGGGAAATTCCCCTGGAGGCTGGCGATATTTTCAGTAAAGATAAAGTAATAGAAGGGATCAGAAATCTCTATAACCTTCAATTTTTCGACAGTGTAACTCCAACCACTCCCGAGGGAAGTGTTGAAGGATTGATGGATCTTGTTATAAACGTCGAAGAGGGTAAAACAGTAGACATCAATTTTGGTGTTACCTTTACCCAGGCAGCGGGAGATTTCCCCGTTATGGGATTTTTGAAACTGTCAGACAGAAACTTCAGAGGGCTGGGGCAAAATCTTAATATAGGCACCGAAATTTCCCCATCGAGACAGACTCTCAATCTGGGATTCCAGGAGGATTGGCTTTTTGGTAAGCGTCTATCAGGAGGTATCGATATTTCGGCATCTCATGAGCTTACCACCAGAGTGGAGCAAGATTTACTTCCGCCTGTCTTTAACAAAGACGATCCCAACAGAGTACCCGATCCATTTTATGGCCATTACGTTTTTTCGGAGCAAAAAGAGTATCCGGAAGGCAGCGGAACCATCTATGAAGCAGGAGAAGACTTCCCCGGAATACCAACAGATGAAGATATTGAAAAGTACAATCTTAAAACCGACTATGCCTATGCGATGCAGGAGGGAGAGAGCATCCCGTTGGCTTATCTTATGAACTATGATTCCTTTGACTTATCCCTCGGATTGAGTACCGGATACAGGTGGCCCACACGAATCGGCCGTTTTAATACGGGAACGGGTATAAGAACCTCACTTACAAATATCACCTACGATTCCTCATCGTACAGGCCTTACAATGTAAATGTAAGAGAGAATCTGAATAAGTGGAGATTTGTAAACAAGTGGTGGATAAATCTTTCCTGGGATACCAGAGATATAATATACAGTCCCACAAGGGGATTTTATTTAAACCAGAGAATTACTTTTACCGGGGGATTCCTGCTGGGGATTCGTCATTATATTAAAAGTGCCTCCAAAGCAGAAGTTTTTTTAAAGATTCTCGATGTACCGGTATTCGAAGAGTGGAATCTAAAGCTCATACTGGCTGCTCATGCTGCATTTTCGGCGATCCTGCCAACGGTTAAAGTAGCACCTGTAAGAATAGACCCACTGGATAAGGATAAAGATGTCACACGCCAGGATATGCTTTATATCGACGGAATGACTATTGCCCGGGGCTGGCCTCAGATGTTCGGAGGACAAACTCTCTGGGACAACTGGCTTGAGCTCAGAATACCAATACTTGAGAGATACTTCTGGTGGGACTGGTTCATAAGCGGCACTTCCATGTGGGAGAGTTTTGATGAGATGACAAGATACGATAATTTTAATAGTTTCATAGGTGATTTCTATTTCAGTGCAGGAGGGGGTTTGCGTTTTACAATACCAGGACTCCCCATAGGTTTATACCTTGCAAAGAGATTCAAGATAGTAGACGGAAGGTTCGAACCACAAACAGGAAGTGTTTTTAATAGAGAAAACACGCCGAAGAAAGGACTCGATTTTGTAATATCTTTTACCGCAGAGATCTTTTAAGAGGAGTTTTATTATGAAAAAAACGATTAGCATATTCATACTGATGTTTATAACTTTCGGAGCTATTGGTGCTGAACAACTATCCAAAATAGGAATTATCGATCTTTCCACTATTTTTTCTAATTATTTTAAAGAATCGCAAGCCTGGAGAGAATTGGAAGAAATGACCAGACAGTACGAGGATGAAAAAAACCGGATAATTCAGGAAATTGAACAACTGGAAGAGAGGAAGTTTAGGGAACAAAACAGTGGCAATGAGGCTGAAGCTCTGCGATTGGAAGAGGAGATTTTGAATAAAAAGGAATATCTTAAAGAATATAACCGCATTAAGTATAACGAGATAAAAAGAAAAAGGGAGAACCTTCTGGAATCTCCCTCATTTCTTGCAGAAATCATGAGAGAGATAAAGTATATAGCAGAAAGCGAAGGGTATTCGGTAATCTTTCAGAGCAAAGATCCTGATATAATCTGGTGGAGTCCACAGGTAGATATTACCGAGCTCGTTCTTGAACGACTTAGAAAGAAGAGTACATCCAGGAATTAAAGAAGGGGTGTATGGGCAACATAGCAACCCCAATGATGAAACAGTACAAGAAAGCAAAACAAAAATGCGGGGATGCTATTCTCTTTTTTAGATTGGGCGATTTCTATGAAATGTTTCAACAGGATGCAAAAGAAGTAAGCTCCCTGCTAAACCTGACCCTGACAAAAAGAAACGGTATACCCATGTGTGGTATACCGTACCATGCAGCACAATCTTATATCGGAAGGCTTCTTAAACTGGGGAAAAAGATAGCCATCTGTGAACAGGTCTCCTCTGCTAAACTGGGGAAGGGGATCGTTGAAAGAGAGATCACGGAGGTAATTACTCCAGGTACTGTTTATGATGAGAGTTTTCTAGATAAAAGCTGGAACAACTATCTTATTGCTCTGGGAAGAGTACGGGATAGCCTGTCTTTCTCCTATATTGATTCATCTACCGGAGAGTTTTTCGCAACCTCTTTTAAATGGAATGAACGTTCCGAGAAATTAAAAGAAGAGCTAGAACGCCTTAAGCCGCGAGAAGCACTTGTTCAGGAGTCTTTACTCGAAGAAGATCGGGTTATAAGCAGTATATTCAATCAACAGCAGGGAATATTGCTGAATAGATTTGCCGATTGGCATTTTAACATAGAAAATAGCGAAAAAATACTAAAAAGACAGTTTGGAGTATCAAATCTCAAAGGATTCGGTTTCGATTCCGGAGACCCTGCGATTATAACCGCCGGCTTACTTCTTGAGTATCTGGAAGAGACATCCGGTAACTTTCTTACCCATATAAAAGATATAAAAAAATACTCTTTCAGTGAGTTTCTAGGACTGGACTACTCTACACAGCGAAATCTCGAGCTTTTAAAAAATCTTCATGATGGAGGTTCTAACTATACTCTACTGGAAGTACTGGACTACACATCTACTTCAATGGGTGCGCGTAAATTGAAAAGCTGGCTCGTTCATCCTTTAAAAGATAAAAAACAGATCAGAGAAAGACAGAACAGAGTAAAGTTTTTATACAGAAATCAAATACTCTTATCATCGATAAGAGAAAGGCTAAAATCTATCCTTGATATTCAACGCTTAACAGCACGTGTAGCCATGGATAGAGCCCATGCTAAGGATCTCCTTGGGCTTAAATATTCTCTTAACAATCTCAATTCGATACAGGAATTACTGCAGGAATGGAAACAGGAGGAGTTTTTTCTACCTCTCGGCAATGAGAAAAAAAGGGGGATACTCGATATACAAAATCTTCTGGAATGCGGAATACATGAAGATCCTTCCATTCAATTGAACGAAGGTCGCCTAATAAAAAAGGGATATTCTCCTTGGTTAGACAATTTAAAAAAATTAAAGGCAAACAGCCAGGCAGTGCTGAACGATTACTTGAACTCAGAGAAGGAGAACACGGGGATAGGATCGCTTAAAATTAAATACAACAAGATAATAGGTTACTATCTGGAAGTTACCAAACCGAATGTACATCTTGTTCCGGAACACTTTATAAGAAGACAGTCTCTGGTTAGTTCTGAAAGATACACAACAGAGAAATTAATCGAACTGGAAACAGAGCTTAATAACACCTCTGAACAAATTATTGAGCTTGAAAAGAAACTCTTTCTGGAAATCAGAGACAGGGTTAAGGAGAAACTTTCCCTTCTTTTAGAAATAGCAGATTTTATCTCCAGGCTGGATTGTTACTGTTCTTTTGCCGTTTCGGCCACTATCCGCGGGTATTCGTGTCCGGTAATTAATAACACCGATAAGATAATCATAGAAGAAGGCCGTCATCCTGTGGTCGAGGCTCACCTGCCGCCGGGAGAGTTTATACCCAATAATGTAGAATTGGACGGTAAAAACAAGACTTTTCTTTTAATTACCGGTCCCAATATGGCTGGTAAATCTACCTATCTTCGACAGACTGCTCTGCTGGTATTGATGGCTCAAATCGGCAGTTTTGTTCCTGCCGGTAAAGCCTCCATCGGAATTGTTGACAAAATATTTTGCAGGGTGGGTGCTACAGATAATCTTGCAAAAGGCGAATCAACATTTCTAGTTGAGATGAATGAAACTGCAAATATACTTCGCTCGGCCACCGAAAAGAGTCTTATTATTATGGATGAGGTTGGAAGAGGTACAGGTACCAATGACGGTTTATCGATTGCATGGGCCGTTTCGGAATATATATTAAATACACTCCGGGCAAAGACTCTGTTTGCAACCCATTATCACGAGTTAACACATTTGAACCACCATCAAAAGAGAAATCTTTCTATGGGGGTAAAAGAGAAGGAAGGTGAGATCGTATTTTTAAAAAAGGTCTGTAAAGGCGCTTCTAGTAACTCATATGGGATCCATGTAGCGAAACTTGCAGGACTTCCCGAGGAAGTTCTGTTTCGTGCACAGCAAATACTGGAAACAATGGCAAACTCGAGTAAAACAGAAGAGCAAATTCCAAAACCGGTTCTTGCTGATACTATCGATGGGGCGGAAACACCCCATCCTATACAGGCAGAACTTTTCTCACCTTTCGAGCTCATAGAAAGGGAATTACAGTCTATAGATGTAAATAATTTGACTCCTCTACAGGCCCTCAATATGCTTGCCCGATGGAAAAAAGAGGTTGAACGTTGAAGCAAATGCTCTATTATTGGTGTTATAACTATATGTGAAATCCAAAGGAATCAGCATAGCAGAAATCCTTGAAAGATGGACTTCTCTTTTTTTAGAAATTGCCTTTCCCGGAAATTGTCTGTTATGTAGCAGATCTCTCATATTTGACTCCGACCGGATTGTTCCTCTTTGTCTTTCTTGCAGACATTCGATAAAGTCTATAGAAGAGCGGATTGGTGATAACGAAAGATGCCGTAGATGCAGTAAACCTCTTATTTCTGAAGAACATCTATGCATGAAATGCAGAACCCGTGAGTTTGCCTTCCTGAGTAATTATTCAATTTTTGAATACAAGAGCATAAGGGAACTTTTATATCTTTACAAGAAAAAGGGAAACAGAAGGCTGGCTTCTTTTTTTGCAGAAAGGACTGCGAAAGCTTATAAAAGAAAATATGCTTCTCTTCCTTTAATTCCCGTACCTACCAGAAAAAGCGAAAAACGGAGAAGAGGCTGGGGGCATACAGAAGAAATCGTGAAGATATTAAATAAGAAGTTTGGCATAACTGTTCTTACACCTCTTAGTCGAAAAGAAGCCCGGGCTCAAAAGGAATTGGGATACGAGGAGCGTCTCAACAACATCAAAGGAAAAATAGTTTTTTCCCCTGTTATAAAAGAATTACCTGAAAAGGTAATTCTTTTTGATGATGTTTTTACAACAGGCGCTACAGTTGATGAATGTACGAGAGTTCTACTGGAATATGGAATAAAAGAGATTTCAGTTTTAACTCTGGCCATGGATTGATCTGACTATCGAGAGTGAGGTTGCTTATTGACATTACTCTATCATGGTGATATTTTTTTATTGAGTGTAAATATTTAAAAAAGAGCCGGTTGGGCGGCTCTTTTTTTTAAGGTTTTATCTTTGAAAAGGCAAAAGTCAAAGGATAATCTTTATTTCTTATTGAAGCCCGTAATAGAAGGGATGGGCTTCTCGATTGTAGAGATAAGGTCAAGGCAGTTACGAGAAAAGTTTTTTGTTGGGTTGACAATATATAGAAATGAAGGAGTAACTATAGAGAATTGCACGGAGGTGTACCATACGGTATTACCAAAAATTGAGCTTGCTGAAAACACGAGAGATGTCCACCTGGAGGTTTCTTCTCCGGGTATTGACAGAGTTTTAAAGAACTCTGATGAGTTTTCTATATTTACCGGTAGAAAAGTAAAAATGCTGGTGGAGGGTAGTAACGAATGGGTGAGGGGAATAATAAAAGAAACAGATGAGGATAGAGTAATGTTACAAATAGAGGATAAAATAGCTGGATTTACCTACGATTCCATTCGCAAAGCCCAACTCGAATAGATTCAGGGGGATAAAAAAAGATGGCTACTGGATTGGCAGATGCCGTAAGAGCTCTTGTACAGGATAGAGGGATATCCGAAGAGCTTATACATAAAACAATAGAAGATTTTCTTCTGGCCGCATATAAAAAGAAGTTTGGTACCATGGAGAATGCGGTAGTTCGGTTTAGTGAAGATGGTTCGGATGTCTCTATCTTTTCGAAGAAAAAAATCGTAGATGAGGTAACAAATCCGGTTACAGAAATTTCTCTGGCTGAAGCATTGGAGTATAACACTGAGTGTGAAATAGGGGATGAGCTTCTTATAGAGATCGATCCCAAAGAGTTTGATAGAGTTGCTGTGCAAAGTGCAAAACAGAAGGCCAGACAGACTTTAAGGGAAATTCAAAAAGACACACTCTTTTCCGAGTTTAAAGATAAAGTAGGAGAAATGATTATTGGTTACTACCAGCGGGAGAGAAACGGGAATATTTATGTGGATCTGGGAAAACTAGAAGGCATTCTCCCTAAAAAATTTCAATCACCCAGAGAAATATACCGGCCGCACGACAGGATAAAAGCCCTTATCTACGAGGTTAATAAAACTTCCTCGGGATTACAGATAGTTCTTTCCCGTACTCATACGGATTTTGTAAAAAAAATATTCGAATTGGAAGTTCCAGAAATCTACGATGGAACAGTAGAAATCTTCAAAATAGTACGGGAACCGGGTTACAGAACAAAGATAGCAGTCTATTCCAACAGGGACGATGTTGACCCGGTTGGAGCATGTGTCGGAATTAAAGGTGTAAGGATTCAAGCTATAGTGAGAGAATTGGAGGGAGAGAAAATCGATATACTCAAATACGACACCGATCCGAGAGTATTTATAAAAAATGCCCTTTCACCGGCAGAAGTTGAAACAGTAATAATTATGGACGAGGCGAAAAAACAGGCTCTTGCCGTGGTAGATGAAAATCAGCTTTCCCTCGCTATAGGGAAACAGGGTTTGAATGTTCGTCTTGCAAATCGTCTGGTTGATTGGACGATAGACGTGAAAACACGGACTCAATTTGAAGAAATGGACATTTCTGCAGAGAAGAAAAAAGCTCTATCCAGTCTCTTCACAGACATAAAAGAAGAAGAGGAGGAGATAACCAAAATATCCGAGCTTCCGGGTATTTCCGAAAGGCTGGCAGAGATTCTAAGACAAAACGGCATAGAGTTGATAGAAACTCTTGTATCTATGGATCCCGAAGAACTTTCTCAGATTGAAGGTATTACTCTTCAGGATGCCGAAACAATTCAATCGATAATTAACGAAAATGTAGAGATTGTAGTAGAAGAGGAGGAAGAATCTCCTGAGGGAGAAATTGAAGAGATAGAAACTATTGAAACCGAAGAAGAAGAAGAGGCTTATGAATGTCCCGAGTGCGGGACACCTATAAAGTTAGGCATGACTACTTGTCCGAATTGTCATGTCGGTTTAAGTTTTGAGATAGAGGAAGAAGAAGAGGAATCTTAATATATACTAGGTATTCAGGATTAAAGGGGTTTTATGTCTGAAGAAAGAGAGAATAAACTAAAAGCTACACTCATTAAACACAAAAAACCAGAGACTCATAATCAACAGGAGCAGGAGAAAATCGACAAGAAGAAAGTCGTCGTTGTAAAGAAAAAGAAACCGGCTTATAGGGTGGTAGCTAAGAAAGATTCGACAACAGAAACTCAACAGATAGAGGTATCGAGAGAAAAAAACGGGGATATTAAAGGTAGAGAAAAGCAAAGAACTTTTAAAAGGAGTTCCCAGCCCGAAAATGAAAGGAAACAGGGCAGCGGACCTTTAGGAACCTCAGAACAAGCTGTTAAACCTGCAATTAAAGAGGAGAAGAAAGAGGAAGAGCGAAAGACCAGGTTCAGACCAACAGAGTATCGCAGAAGAGAAGCTCGGACGGATATCGAAAAAAGAGAGGTTAGCAGAGAAGCAGAATATCAGAAAGGGAAAGCTCCTCAAGATAAAAAGGGAGCTGTAGAAGCTCCTACTATCGACCGTAAGCAGGGGAATAAAAAGTTCTACCGGGCTAAAAAGAAGGATGCCTATCAAAAACCGAAAAAAGAAGAACATGAGGAGAAGGTATTACCTGTAAAGAAAAAACCGCCAAAGAAAACAAGCCCGGTTCCAAGAGAAATCGATATAATGGAAGTGATAACTGTATCCGATCTTGCAAAAAAGATGCACCTTAAAGCTTCGGAACTTATTTCTAAACTAATGAGCATGGGAATGATGGTTACGATTAATCAACAGATCGATTCAGATACTGCAGCAATCCTGGCAGAGGAGTATGGGTGCAAGGTTAATATTGTATCTCTGTACGATGAGACAGTAATAGAAAGTGAGGGTGATCAGGAAGAGGAACTTCGTCCACGACCACCCATTGTAACAGTTATGGGTCATGTTGATCATGGGAAAACCAAGCTCTTAGACGCTATTCGTAAAACAAATGTGGTAGAATCTGAGTTTGGAGGGATAACTCAGCATATCGGAGCTTACGTGGTAGGACATGGCAGAGGTAAAATAGTTTTTCTGGATACTCCAGGTCATGAAGCCTTTACAAGGATGAGAGCAAGGGGAGCTCAAATTACAGACATCGTGGTATTGGTAGTTGCTGCTGATGATGGAGTTATGCCCCAAACTATAGAGGCAATCAATCATGCGAGGGATGCAAAGGTACCTGTAATTGTGGCCATAAACAAAATCGATCTTGAAAATGCCAACATAAAAAGAGTTAAACAACAACTCTCCGAATACGATTTACTTCCCGAAGAATGGGGAGGAAATACTTTATTTAGCGAAGTCTCTGCACTTAAAGGAACCGGGATAGATGATCTGCTGGAAAATATTCTCCTGCAGGCGGAGATGCTGGAATTAAGTGCAAACTACAACTGCAGGGCAGAAGGAAAAATTATCGAATCGAAAGTAGATCACGGTAGAGGAATAGTTTCTACTGTACTTATCGAGAGAGGTACACTTCGAATCGGAGATGCCTTTGTTGCGGGTATCTATCCAGGTAAAGTGAGGGCAATGTTCAATGACAGGAATCAAAAGATCGAAGAGGCTACTCCTGCCATGCCGGTTGAGATTCTCGGGTTTACGGGGATACCCAATGCAGGGGATCCCTTTCAGGTGACAGAAAGCGAGAAACTTGCCAGACAGGTCGGAGACAAGAGGCAGGAGTTAAAGAAGATAAAAGAGGCAAAGAATGTAAGAAAGATTACCTTGGATAACCTCTATGACTCCATTCAGGAAGGTGAAGTCAGGGAATTGAAAGTAATAATAAAAGGAGATGTTCACGGTTCTGTAGAAGCACTTCATACTGCACTGGAAAAACTGAGCAAAGATACGGTAAAACTTTCTGTAATTCATGCATCGGCAGGAGCTATAAATGAGAGTGATGTTATGCTTGCCTCAGCATCAAATGCAATTTTGATCGGTTTTAACGTACGTCCCATCTCCAACGCACTGACTCTGGCCGAACAGGAAAAGGTGGAAATACGAAAGTATAATGTGATATACGATGCCGTAAACGATATTAAAGCGGCAATGGAAGGACTTCTGGAACCGGAATATGAAGAACATGTAACAGGTCGTGCCGAAGTAAGAGAAACCTTCAAAGTTCCCAAAGTGGGTATTATTGCAGGTTGTCATGTAACATCCGGGAAGGTAAACAGAAATTTCTCTGTTCATGTAATAAGGGAAGGTGTCAGGATATATACCGGTAAGATCGGTTCTTTGAAGAGATTCAAAGATGATGTAAGAGAAGTAGAGGCAAACTACGAGTGTGGTATCGGTATTGAAAATTTCAATGATATTAAAAAAGGAGATGAACTGGAGTTTTTCGAAGTTAAAAAAGTAGATAGAAAGCTCGATGATTAGGAGGGGATATGCCTGAGTTACGATTAAAGAAGGTAGAGACCCTTCTTCAACAAGAGATAAGCATAATGATCAATACCAACAAAGTAAAGGATCCAAGAGTCAGTACGTTGATTTCTGTTTTTCGTGCGGAAGTTTCCAAAGACCTGAATTACGCAAAAATCTATGTCAGTGGAATGGTGGAAGAAGAACAGATTGAAAAATCTGTTCATGCACTAAATCATGCAGCTGGTTTTATACAAGCGATGCTTCGAAAACGTCTGAGGATAAAAAAAATCCCCAGGTTATCCTTTTTCCAGGATCGTTCTATCGAAGAAGGATTTATTATAAATAAAAAAATAGAGGGACTTATTTCTTGAATTATAGTAGCGGGCTTGTACTGATCGATAAGCCTGTTGGAATGACCTCTAACGATGCAATTTCAATAGTAAAAAGCCGACTCCCCGGAGCTAAAGTCGGTCATACCGGTACTCTGGATAAATTTGCACAGGGATTGCTTATCGTTTTAGCAGGCAAGTTAACCAGACTTACACCCCTATTTATGAAAGAGGAGAAGGAGTATAGAGCTATTTTTCATTTTGGTATACAAACAGACACCCTTGACCCTGACGGAAAGGTAATAGCAGAGGCGGATTGTCCGGAAGCCTCGACCATAGAGAATACCCTTAAAAAGTTTGAGGGGGAAATTATGCAGAAACCTCCACTCTATTCGGCAGTTCATTACAAGGGTAAACGCGCCTATAAAATGGTTCGTATGGGTAATATTCCTGAACTCATAGAAAGAAAAATAACTATTTTCTCAATAGAGAATCTGGGTTATGACCCACCATTTTTACACTTAAAAATTGTCTGTTCAAAGGGTACTTATATAAGATCTCTGGCCAGGGATTTGGGCCTGTCATGCGGATCAAGAGCCTACGTTGAAAAGCTCGAAAGAACAAGAATTGGTGCTTTTCCGGTTAAGGATTCGGTAGCTCCCCGGGACTTTAATCCAGAAAAAGATCTGAGATCTTCAAAGTGTGCATTTACAGCTTTGGGTATTCCCGTTCATTTAATAAAAGGCGAATATTATAAAAAGATTGCAAGGGGGATCCCTTTGAATGACTTATTTTTTGAATATCCACCGGAAAGAGATGGCTTATGTGCTCTATTTGATCGGAAAGAGAGATTCGCAGCTTTAATTGAGAAAAGAGGTAAAAAATACAGGTATCATTTTGTAGGAGCTGCTTAGAATGCAAGTTTTATCGTGGAAAGATTTTGTAGAAAGAGGTGTACTTAAAGATACCGAGATTGCATTAACAGTAGGTGTGTTCGATGGAGTTCATATTGGTCATAAGATATTGATAAAAAAGATAGTCAATGATTTACCTCATTTAATTCCTGTGATAATAACCTTCCGTGATAATCCCTCGACTATATTGCATCCTGAAAATCACACCGGTGATATTTTAACCCTCGAAGGGCGTATTGAAAAGTTCCGGGAGCTGGGAGCGGGAAAAGTAATGCTCATTGACTTTTCAAGTAATTTTAGTAAACTATCAGGAGAAGATTTTTTTAACATCATATTAAACAACACAAAATTACGATATGTCGTATTGGGAGCTAATTTCAGATGCGGAGAAAATGCTGCAACCAGTGCTTATGATGTGAGAGATTTTTTAAAAGGGAGGGGAGTGAAAACAGAAATTATTAAACCTGTAAAAATCGACGAAATCCTGGTAAGTAGTACCAGAATAAGAAATAAAATCAAGGAGGGTAAAATAAACACTGTTGAGAAGCTAATAGGAGAGAAGTTTTTCATTGAGCTAAACAGTAATAGAGAAGATTGCTTTAACAGTGAGAGGATATTTATTAAAAGGGAAGAGATTAAACAACTTATGCCAGATAGAGGAGTTTTTGATATAACTCTCATGGATAAACATAATTCAACACTTGATTCAAGACTGATAATTTCAGAAGAAGGAATAGAATGGTCTCAACCAGAAAACTTTAAAACCAAAAAAATTATTTTCAAGTGAATAAAAATCAAAAGGAGAAAAGGAATGCCGTTAACAAGAGAAGAAAAAAAAGAAATAGCAAAAGAGTTTGGTAACGATGAGAAAAATACCGGAGCAACGGAAGTTCAAATTGCTCTTCTTACGAAGAGAATACAGGAACTGACCGAACACTTTAAAACACATAAGAAAGATCATAATTCAAGAAGAGGTCTTCTTAAACTTGTCGGTCAGAGGAGAAGACTCCTTAAGTTTCTTCAGAAAAAAGACCTTAATAAATATCGAGAACTCATTGCAAGATTAAACTTAAGAAAATAAAAAATAAATAAAAAACCAAGGAAAAAACATGATACATCAGTTCAGTTATAGAATAGGAGAACACGATTTAATACTCGAAACAGGGAAAATGGCCAAACAGGCCAACGGAGCTGTTATAGCCAGCTATGGCGGTTCGGTTGTTCTCTGTACGGTCTGTTACTCGGAAACAGAAGTAGAAGGACTCGATTTTATACCCCTCCAGGTTGAATATAACGAAAAGTTCTATGCTGCCGGGAAAATACCAGGAGGATTTTTTAAGAGGGAAGGAAGACCAAAAGATAAAGAGATTCTCGTTTCCAGGCTCATAGATCGACCTATGAGGCCACTGTTTTGCAAGGACTTTAATAGAGAGATTCAGATTGTCCCCACCACCCTTTCTACAGATCAAATCAATCCACCGGATATTATCGCAATGGTAGCCGCTTCGGCTTGTGTGGTAATTTCAGAGATTCCATTCGACGGACCCATAGGAGCTGTTAGAGTAGGGTCTATAAATGGAAAGCTTATAATAAATCCCACTTACGAGCAAATTGAGAAGGGAGAGCTGGACATGGTTGTTGCAGGTACAAAGGATGAAATCACAATGGTTGAAGGTGGAGGACGAGAAGTTTCAGAGCAGCATTTAATCTCTGCAATTGAAAAGGCTAAGCCCATAATTGCAGATATTTGTGATCTGCAGTTGCAATTAAAGGAAAAGGCAGGAAAGGAGAAATTATCCATAGAAAAAAAAGAGGAGCAACCTCTGGAAACGAGAGAAAAAATCTGGTCACTGTCATACGACAAAATGGTAGAAGCATGCTTTATTAAAGGTAAGGAAGAGAGGAGTAAAGCTATCAAGCAGGTAAAAATTGATACTCTCACAGCTCTAAAAGAAGAGATTACCGAAGAACAGAAAAAGAGTGTTGATATTTTATTCGATGATATGGAATATGAAATAGTAAGAAAATCGATTCTAGAGAAAAACCTTCGGACAGACGGAAGAACACCCGAACAGATTCGTCCAATATCCTGCGAAGTGAGTGTGTTGCCAAGAACCCATGGTTCTGCCCTTTTTACCAGGGGAGAGACCCAGGCACTCGTCATTACTACACTTGGAACGGTATTTGATGAACAGGTAATAGACGATATTGAGGGAGATAAGAGGGAGAGTTTTATGCTCCACTACAATTTTCCTCCTTTCTCTGTAGGAGAAACAGGAAGACTGGGTCCTGGAAGGAGAGAGATCGGGCATGGATACCTGGCGCAGAGATCACTGGAGGCCGTACTTCCCTCTAATGAAACCTTCCCCTATACCATACGTGTAGTCTCAGAAATATTGGAATCTAACGGATCCTCATCCATGGCCTCGGTATGCGGCGGATCCCTCTCATTGTTGAATGCCGGAGTTCCTCTGTCCAAACCCGTTGCAGGAATTGCAATGGGACTTGTAAAGGAAGGAGATAAAACTGTTATTCTAAGCGATATTCTGGGAGAAGAAGATCACCTTGGAGACATGGATTTCAAGGTTGCAGGAACAGAAGATGGAATTACTGGATTTCAGATGGATATAAAGATTTCCGGTGTGAGTTCAGAAATTCTGACCAGAGCTCTTGAACAGGCTAAAGAGGGCCGGCTTCATATACTTAAGATTATGAACAAGACTATAAGTATTCCGGAGATCTCTCTTTCTGAATATGCGCCAAAAATTATTACGTTGCAGGTAGATTCAGATAAAATAGGTCAAATAATAGGGCCGAGCGGGAAAACCATCAAGAATATGTCCGAAAAGTACGATGTAGAGATCAACATTGAACCGGGTGGTAAAGTTACCATTTACGGTAAGGAGAGAGAAAAGACACTGGATGCAGAACGCGCTATTCTCAGTTTAGTAGAAGAACCTGAAATAGGTAAAATATATACTGGAAAGGTAAAAAGGATTACCGACTTTGGAGCATTCGTAGAAATTCTTTCCGGAAAAGAAGGGCTTGTCCATATCTCAAAGCTCTCAAGAGGAAGAGTAAATTCTGTAACCGATGTTTTAAGTCTTGAGCAAGAGATTAAGGTAAAGGTAATAGAGATAGATAAGCTGGGAAGAATAAACTTAAGTTATATAGATGCAATAGACGATGGTGGCGGAGAAAGACAGGGAAGGTCTAAAACTCATTCCAGAGGTTTCTCAAGATCTTACTACAAAAATGATAAGGGCGGAAATTTCCGTCGGAGAAGGGATTGATTGTACAAAAAAAGCTTAATAATGGTGCATCCGTTCTCCTGGAAACTGTTGAAACAACAGAGGTAGTATCGATCGGTTTCTGGTTTAACATTGGCTCCGGAGACGAAAATGATACAGAACGAGGTTTGACACACTTCCTGGAGCACATGGTTTTTAAAGGCACAAAAAAGAGGACTCCCCTCCAAATAGCCCAGGCAATCGACCGTGTAGGTGGAGTCTTGAATGCATTCACCGAAAAAGAGCAAACATGTTTCTACTGTACTCTTCCCTCTGAATATCTAGAGCTTGCAATAGATGTTCTCTCTGATATGATATGGGGTTCAATTTTTCCTGAAGAAGAGATAAGTAGAGAAAAACTGGTGGTGATAAACGAAATAAAAGCTACACAGGATTCTCCAGAGGAGGTCGCATATGAGCTCTACCTCAGAGAGATGTGGGGAAATCATCCTCTAGCAGCCAAAATTACAGGTGAGCTTAATGATATTGCAGCCATTACGAAAAAGGATTTGTTAAATTTTCATAAAAACCGATATAAAACCACAAACCTGATCGTCTCTATTGCAGGCAATTTTTCTCCAGAGCAGGCATTATCCCTTCTGGAAAAGTTTCTTCCCGAAGATAGAAACGAAAGAGATAATTTTTCACCGGCAGAGCGTATAGCTCCGGTCAGGAAACCGAGCTGGAAATATGTATCGGGAAATTTTAAACAAGTACAGTTATATACAGGAATCACCTTTCCGGTTTCCAAGAACATTCAAGATTTTTACAGTTTTTTAGTCTTCAGTACTGCCTTTGGAGAGTCAATGAGCTCAAGACTATTTCAGAATATAAGAGAAAAAAAGGGGCTCTGTTATTCAATTTATTCACTCAGGTCTTACTTTACACATGTTGCAGAATGGCTAATATATGCAAACACGTCCGAAGATCTCTTTACTCGATTAATCGAGTCGTTAAATGAGGAGTTTCACCGGTTACTCGATACCTTTTTTACAGACATGGAGATTAAAAATGCGGTGTCGCACCTCGCGGGGGGAGTAATTCTCTCAAAAGAAGATATGGAGAACCGTATGAAAAGAATGGTGCGCCAATATTTAATGATAGGAGAGATTTTAGACATTTCTCAATCGATAGAAATTCTCCACCAAATAGAGGTACATCATATACAATCCATCAAAGAACAATATATCCGTAGCGAATTGTTTAATCTTCTTGCATATGGTTCCAGAAACTTAAAAAAATATAGACTGGTCAGATTCGATTTCTGATGGCAAGAACATACAGATCGATCTATTTTTATATTGGAAAAGAGTTTCTTATTTCATTTCTAGTAGCATTTTTATTTTTCTTTTTCATCTTTTTTGTAAATCAGTTACTATTTCTTGCAGAAGATATTCTTTCCAAACGTGCTCCTTTAATAGATGTATTTCTTCTGGTTATTTTCTCTTTACCTCTCATTATCTCTCTCTCTTTCCCCTTTGGTGCGCTTGTCGGTGCCCTTATGGCGGTGGGTAGACTCTCTTCAGATAATGAAATCCTGGCTCTCAGGGCTTCGGGAGTCTCTCTCAGACGGATTTTCTTGCCACTGATTTCTATAAGCCTTATATTTTCAGTTATCTCTTTTTTTACTAACGATTATTTTTTACCCAGAGGAACTGTAAATTTTGGTAAATTATATAGAGAACTGATCTATTCCAACCCCGGAATCGAGCTTGAATCTTACACTGTAAAACACTACCAGGACAGCATCATAATAACCGGTAAAGTCAGCGAAAACCAGATAAACAATATTATGATCATTGACAGAACAGAGAAGAAGGAGAGACGAATAATAAAGGCAGCCTGGGCAACCTTCAATAGAAGTATGGAACAGGAGGGAATAGTTTCTCTCGAATTGGAGAATGTCTTTATTCATACCACAGATAATAAAAAAAAGAGAGAATTTGAGTATATAGAATCGGAAAGAATGATATACAATATTTTACTGAAAGATATAAGCTTCTCAATTCGAAACCCAGGACCGGCTGAAATGAGCTCTCTTGATGTATATAAAGTTATTGATGAAAAAGAAAAGGGCTTCAGGAAGAAGATCGAGACTCATAAAAGAGAACTGATGCTAAAAAAATATAATCTTTCCCAGGAATACTTCGCAGCAAGAGAATTGTTAAATGAAAAAGGAAAGCTTCCGGATAAAAATCTCAATAGACTGCGCCACTATCTGGAAGAATACTTAAAAGAAAAATCCAGGAAAATAACAGATAGGATTCTCAAATTATATAAACTTGAGTTTCATAAAAAATTGGCGGTACCCTTTGCATGTTTTTTCTTTATGATTCTAGCATTCCCTGTTGGTCTTTTTACACGTAGAAGTGGAAGGGCTGTGGGCTTTGGAATAGGGCTGTTTGTTTCAATTATTTATTGGGGAATGCTTTTTGCGGGACAGACCTTTGGATTGAGAATGGATGTCTCTCCGGTTCTTTCCATGTGGATGCCTAACATAGTAATATTTCTGACAGGGGTGATTTTTATAATATTGAGGGCAAAGAGGTGAAAACGCTTCATTCGATGGTAGTAAAGGCTTTTTTCCCGGTTTTGATTCTATCGCTTCTTTTTTTTATACTTATACTCCAATTGGTGGATCTTTTTGCTAATTTATGGAGATACCTGAACCAGGATGTTCCGCTTATAACGATAGCAGAAATAGCATGGTTATATCTGCCCAAATGTGTATCCTTTTCTCTACCTTTAGCACTTCTTTTTTCTGTATCTTACACGCTGGGAACGCTATACTCTAACAATGAGCTTATCTCTGTATTCGGATCGGGAATCTCTCTATACAAGTTTATATCACCGTTAATAGCTGTTGGGTTCTTGCTGAGTTTTATTAATATTTATTTTGAGGAGAAAATTGTTATAAAGTCTTTTAGAGAAAAAAATGAGCTTACAAACACTGTATTAAATCAAAAAGTCTCATACAGCAATACGAACATAACGGTGAGAGATAATAAAAAGAATCTTATCTATCACGCCGATTATTACAACGACAATACCGGAACCCTATCGGGTCTTATCATAATAGAGTTGGATGAATCCGGTTTGTTGAAGAAAAGAATAGATTCAGAAGAGGCAAGATGGAATGGAAAACACTGGGAGCTGATCAATTGTAGAATATTTTCATGGAAAGACGATGAAGGAGTGATGATACAGGAAAATAAAGATC
>QNBH01000012.1 GCA_003645645.1 Spirochaetota bacterium
GTATAGCGGGATGGCGGAATGGGGATGGAGCTGAGTCTTAAATCTTCAATATTTAAGTCCATGTCTATGATGGCGCGGACGCTTCATGCCGCGCCATCGGCGCTTAAGGATTGGCATCCGCTTTCTGTCCGGCGCTTCGCGACGGCCATCAAGCGGATGCAGCGGACAGTTCGGCTGGTGAGCAAGCTCACCGACGCTTTGCCGCGGATCCGTAGCGCCGTTAGTCTCTGCAATAACTAAGAAGACTGTGCAGATGGGAGAGACTCCGACTCTAAAGAGGCAAAGATGGGAAGGGTAATGGGGAGAAAGATGAGTGAACCCAGGACTCCAAAGGCTATTGTTAAAGATAGGGGCCCCAGAACTCCTGTCCTTATCTCCCCGGTGAAAAAAAGGGGCAAAATGCCGGTCAGGGTGGTGAGGGATGCCAAAACCATAGGTTTCATCTTATCATGGAAAGAGGCGTAGAGCGTGAGAATATGGGGAGGTTTTTTTCCCGAACTACTCAGCAGAAGGATTCCGTTGTTTACACCTAAGCCCGCCGAAAGCACAAGACCCATTATCACCGGGGTGGATGCAGGTAGTTTGAGAATAATCGCTCCTGCAAGCGGTAGAAGCGAAGAGAAGGGTATCTGGATAAAAATGAGCAATGCAGGAATGAAAATCTGAAAAAGAGAGAGAAGAATTATAAATATGAGGAAAGCGGCAAGAAGCAGAGCGTGGAATGCCGATAGGGCCACTTTCTCCGATTCCTTTTCCGCTCTGCCTGCCTCACCCCTGTATCCAGTAGGAAAGGTGAAAGAGCCGAGCAGTTTTTCGGTTTGCTCGAGTAATCTCCTTCTATCTTCTGGTTTTGAAAAAACCGAGAAACTTAAAGCCCTCTGACCGTTGTAGTGATAGATTTTTCCCGTTCTCGGCCTTTCTGTAATGATCCCGATATCTTTAAGAAGTACCGTCTCTCCGGTTTGAAGAAGAACCGGAAAATCCTTTATCTCCTTAAGAGAAACCTTGTCGTAACCTCTCATTCCGAGCCTTACGTTTCTCTGTGCGTATGAGAGCTTGTTGCCGGTTTGAAAATCATCACCTTTTTTTCCCAAAGAGCTAGTGTCCGTCCACTTGAGTGCAACAGGTGATGAGAATGCCCAGAAAAGGTTTTCGGATAGGACTTTCGCATTGAGACCTGCATTCGCGGTTTTTACCAGATCCAGTATTATGTATTTTGAAGGAAGGGGCTCTTTAAAGTGAAAAACAACCTCCTCTACCCCTTTAAAATTGTATATTCTGTGTGTCAATTCCCTGCAGAGCTCTTTTAAAGTAAAAATATCTTCTCCTGTGATGAGAACCCGAAAAGAGCTTCTGTATTCCGTATCACCGGGAAAGTGGAGAAATCCCCGATTGAGTTTTGCTCCTTCCGCTGAAAGCCCAGAAGCCAGCTTTTCCCTATCTTTGGGCTCTTTCAGGTTTATGTAAAAATTAGCCTGCTCCTTCTCGTATCTGGCAATAACATTTTTTACATCTTTCCTGGATGCGATAAAGTTTTCTATCTCACTGCCGTATTCAAAAACTTTATCAATCGGTGTTCCGCTTTCAAACTCAAGATTAACAGAAAGGGAGTCGGCCGGGGAAACATTTTCATATTTTGTGTTTAAAAATCTTGTGCACCATAGACCTGCAGATATAGATAGAATCAGAAACATCGAGACAATAAGGCGATGTTTGCGAATAAACAGCAGAATGAGTAATAGATATGTTTCCTTAAAGCCTCGAATCATGTCCAGAGATGGGGAAGGAGACTTTATGGTCTCAGCCCCTTCTTTCTGGAGGGAGTGAAAATTGAGCATATTCAGAAAGGGGGGCATAAAAATAAATACAAACAAAAGGGAGGCAACCAGAGAGAGAGTTACCGAAAGGGCGAACTCCCCGAATTCCCGAATCAGTGTGTTTTCTGCAAATATCAGGGGGAAAAATGAGGCTGCAGTCGTTAATGAACCAAAAAGAATAGGCTTAAGGTAATCTCCCGAGCGGGAGGTGTACCCTTCCATGTAGATCACACTTGCATCGATTACCAGACCTGTACCAACGGCTATTCCTGCAAGATTCATGAGGTTAAGTGGGAAACCTCCAATATTGAGAAAGGCTACCGTAAAAAGGATGGAGAAGGGAATGCTGCCACTTACAATCAGTGTAAGAGAGAATCTGCGCAGAATAAAGAATGTAATAGCACAGACAAGGGCAGCTCCTGCAGAGATGGCAATAAAGATCTCCCGGATTGTTTCTTCGATTTTCTCTCCCTGGTTATAAAGCACGGTACCTCCCGACAGCTTTTCGGTAAGCTTTACGGCGTCCCTGCAAAGACGGACCGTATTTCCATCTCCCGATTTATGCAGATAGACCAGGATCTTCTCCTTACAGTTTACCCTCCCTATGGTTTCTCTTTCTTCCTCTTCAAAAGAGACGTCTGCCACATCACCAAGCCGAATATTTCCGGAAATCGACAATTCTTCTATTTCTTCAATTGACATGAATCTTTCATCAATTATATACGGAATGTTGGGTTCGGTTGTGAAACTACCTGTAACATGCCTCTCTCTAAGGGTTTGAAGCATGGAAAGAGGGAAGACTCGCATAAAACTGCTTTTTTGTGGATCAAAGAGAACTTCAATCCCTTCGCTTCTGCTTCCTCCTGCTTTTACCTCACCGGCTCCGTCCAGGTTTTGAAAGGCTTCCCTTATATAGTCTTCGGTCAGCAGGGAAGATTTTTCAAAGGCTGCAATAAAGACGGGCCTGCTGTTCATTCCGCTTTTTATGATTACAGGTCTGCGAACCCCCCGGGGCATGGTGGAATGGAGGGAATTTACTTTCTCTCTTATCTCACTGTATGCATCTGAGAGCTCCTTTTCCGGAAAGAGGTTTATATTTATGCGTGCTTCACCGGGTTGTGATACGGACGAAACATCCCTTACTCCTCTAATCGAGGAAATTTTCTCTTCCACCGGATTTGTTATAAGTCGCTCGACTTCCTGTTCAAATGAGTTTTCATATTCGATTTTAATGAGCATGGCCTTTTCGCCCGATTGGGGATAGTATTCTATTTTGATCGATCTGGCGAATAAAAAAAGAATTACCACAACTGCGAGCAGGATAAAGCTCGCCCTTAGTGAATGCATCTGAGCCTTTCCTTTTGATTAGACCGGCTCAGACCGTAAACCAGGGGGGGAAGGAGTAAGATGATCGATGGGGTGCCAAGGGTAAGGCCGCCGATCATTGGAATGGCCGTGTATCCATGGGGCGAACCGGCAGAAGTAAGAAGGGTGGGAAGAAGAGCAAAAACGGTGGATGCTGCAGTAGCAATTACAGGTCTAACAACCGCCTCGATTTCAATTATTTTTCTCTTTAAGTCAATATCCCGCTCAATCGATCCAACCGGATTATCTCGAAGAGCACTGCTTCTGCTTCTTATTGAGGTGTATTTTGTGGTGGATGTGTTCAGTCCGGTGAAGAGAATTATGGCGGAGTTTACAGTGCTTCCCAGAAGGATAAGCGTTCCTAAAAGAGAGCTCAAGTTGAGGCTTTTCCCCGTGAGTGCCAGTAAAAGGAAACTTCCGCAAAGAGAGAGTGGGAGGGATGCGAGGAGGAGAAGGGGAATCGTGAGAGATTCAAACTGGGCTCCCAGTACAAGATACAGGAGGAGCAGGGCAAGCAGAAAGGCAATTCCTGCTTCCCTTCGCACTTCCATTAGGGCTGATTTAGATAAGAAATCGGAACCGGGAACAGCAAGAGAATTTAGTTGTTTAATCAGCTCTTTTTCTTTTCCCACAGATGGTTTAAAAGTCACCGATACCGAGTTCTCACGGTTATGCCTGATTAACTCTTCAGAGCCGAATTTTGTTTTAAAATCTCCCAGTTCCTTAACATCCACGAAACCCGAAGCAGAAGGAATCTTTAAAACGAGTAACTCCTCCTCGGTGATAATCCCTTCTTCTACCATGGCTACCCTTATATCGATATTCTCTCCGGTTGGTCTTAAAGAGGACGCCACCTCACCCATTAACGCTGCAGATAGGGATTTTAAGACAGTACCGGCATGAACTCCAGCAATACCGGTATGCCCTTCTTTCAATTCGAACAGTACGAAGGGATTCTCCTTTTTGAAGCTAAAATGCCGTCCCGATATTAGACCCCCGGACTCGAGTCGTTCTGTTATACTGTTTATCTTTTCATGGAGCTTCTCACGGTCACCTCCGGTGAGTCTTAAAGCAGGTTCTTTGGATATGTTTAGAAGTCTCTCCACACTACCCGGTGGAACCTTAATTGAATACTCCCATATTCCTAAATCATTTAAGATTTTTTCTATTTGGCTGTTGAGATATTCCTTTTTCTTTATTTTTCCCTTTGAAAGTAGAAGTTTTACAGAAACTGTGGACAGTTTTGCCCCGGTTTTTGCCCTTGCGAACAATGAATTGTGGTTATAACCTGCCTCTGAATACACGGTATCCACTTCAGCCAGAGAGAGAAAGGCATTTCCCACTTTTTGAGTAAGAGAAGATAGTTTTTCTACAGGAGTTCCCGGCGGAAAGTGTAGAGTTACTTCGTACATTCCTTTGGTCTTTTCAGGGAGAATGCCCCGAGGAAGCATTAAAAAGAGGGGAAGGCAGAGAAAAGATATCAATATAAAGATAATTAAAGAGATATGAGGTCTTTCAAGGAGTAAAAGCATAAGTTTTTTTGTAAGATTTCCTTTGTTTACAGGCCTTTTAGGTCGAGGAGCTTCGGGCATACGTTGAGGTGTGAAGAGGAGGAAAAGTGTTGGGGTTAAGGTAAGGGAGAGAATATAGGAGCACAGGAGAAGAACTATAATGGTAAGCGCCAAACCCGTAAAAAGGGCACCCGTTATTCCGGGGATAAGAAGAACAGGAATAAAAATAATAACAGAGGTGATCGTTGAGCCAAAAATAGCGGAGCCTGTTTCGATAACGGTTGAAGAAGCGGTTTTGGATGAACAAGCCATCTTTCTTTCAAGATTCGTAAGAATGATTATGTTGTTGTCGAATATCATTCCCATTCCGATAGCCATACCCGACAGCGAGATTATATTGATTGATATGCCTGTAAAGTAGAGAAACAAAAACACGGAGGCAAAGCAGACCGGTATTGAGGAAACCGCAATTAGAGGAGTGCGGTAGTCTCTCATAATAAGAAACAGCACACCCATCGCTGCCGCAATGCCGCTGATTACAGAACCGGTAAGAGTTCTTAATGAACTCTTTATCTCATCCGATCGGTCTGTTATAACCCTTATCTCCAGATCGTTTGAAAATGCCTCCCTTATCTCATCCAGTTTTTTGCGGATGTTGTTGGCACTGTTCAGTGTACCAATATCTCCTGTTTTATATATCTCCATGCCAAAGGCTTCCCTGCCGTCGGCATGGAAGAAGGAGGTGCGTTCCTTTGTTCCGTAGTGTACAGTCGCCAGATCGGCAAGTTTGAGCCCTCTATATCCACCGGCGGTCAGTATGGGTATGGTTTTTAGTTCATCGATACTATTTATTTTTGATGATATACGTAACTGATACTCCTTCTCTCCTTCTCTTAGCTTACCAACAGGAAAATCGAAAACAGAGGAATTTACTGCATTTATCACCCTGCTAAGCGGTATTTTTGCCGTATAGAGTGATCTTTCATCCACATTCACTTTTATCTCCGGCTTGAGAACACCCGAGACCTGGACACGCGATACTCCCTTTATCATGGTGAGAGCGTTTTTTAACTCTTTTTCCACTACCGAATTGACTTCAACGGCACTCTTCCCTTCGACAGGAGTAACCGCAAGGATTATAACCGGCTCATCCGAGGGGTCCTCGAAAAAGAGGGCCGGTCTGGTTATTTCTTCGGGCATATAGGGATAGATAGAATCGATTTTCTCTCGAACGGAGAAGGATGCTTCCCTGATATCAGCCCCCCATCGAAAGGAGAGAGTTATGATGGAAATGCCCTTCCTGGTAACAGAGTCTATCTGTTTTACTCCTTCCACAGAGGAGAGAACATTCTCAAGGGGTATTGTAACGAGCTGTTCTGTTTCTTCGGCCGGCATGTTTTCGTATGCAGTTACTACATGGGCTAAAGGGAGGGAAATGTCGGGAAGAAGCTCAACATTCAAACGGAAAAGAGAAACAGTACCGAAGAGTAACAGTGCCAGGTAAAACATCAGCACGGAAACGGGATGGGCAAGAATACTCTCCAACAGCTTCATTTGTTTACCTGCATGGTGTATTTTTCATTCAATAAATTTCCCAGGGAGTCTTTAACACCTCTGTCCAGTGAAATGGTGACTACTCCCGATACGAGGTTATCTTCTATGTTTGCAGTGATGCGGATCACCGTCTCATTTTCTTTGGGCGGAGGGTCTGATTGCTGTACGGCGGGATCGACTTCGATATCCAGGAACTCAAGGCTTAAACAATTATTCTCGGTGGTGATCTGGAAAGCATCCAGGAAGGTTGATATATCTATCACGCTTTCCGATGAGTGGCCAAGATAGAAATCGAATGATCCTGTTTTCCCGTCATCGACTATAAGCAGATCGTTTAAATGTAGTTCCTGGAATGTGGGAACCGATTGACTTATATCCTTACAGAATGTAAGGGCTCTTACCTTTACAGGTACGGACCTGTCACCTGAAATCTCTACTCTGTATTTTTTATCATCTACAGTCAGGGTGTATATCTCACCGTATTCGAGCAGCTCTTGAAATTGCACTCTCCCTTCCTTGAAGTCTGTCTTCCAGTCAAGGGTGAAGGGGACGGAAGGCGAAATACCGAAAATGTAACTCCTCTCCTCCAGGGGTACGGGCGTATTGAAGGTAAGTAGAATACGGTCATCTTTATTAAGTCCTGTATTGAGGGATCGCTCTTCTGTGGGAATAAGCTCATCAGTTTTCCCTGCATTTTTTGATTCTGCCTTTACCGATATTATTTCGGGCTTCTCTCCACCCTCTGTTAGAAAAGAGAAAAGGAGGCTTTCTGCGAGGCTGTTCCCCGAAAGATCTCTTAAATCGGTTGATATTTCCACCGTGTATTCCTCTCCTTGCCGGTAGAGACCGACAGGAGTAAAGGTAAAGATCTTCCCATCCTCGCTCCACTCGAAGGTGCCTTTTACATCCGGATTCAGGCGAAAACCATTGTAAATGCTCTCAATTTCCATCCGTTCCGAAAATGTAACAACCACAGGCTCATTAAGGTTTTTAAGCGTTTCTCCGTTTTGAGGCGAAAAATTGATAACCTGCGGTGGAACCAGCTCCTCTCCTGTAAAAAAAGTGTGTCTGAAATCATCCTTGAGGGAGTTACCATAAAGGTCTTCTGCATCTTTTTTCATTAGAATCGTAAATGTTTTGTTTTTACCTATTTCTCCGTAGGGCGTGAAAATGAGAGTATTGTCCTGCCACATAAATTTACCCTGTAGATTCTCAGATTCTTCTTTTAAAGCAAAGGCCTCCTCTGTTTTTGTTCTATCCATAATGGTTGAGAAGGTAATTGTAATTTTTTCAACCTCTGCAGGGTCTGCGTATTCGGAGGCGGGTGAGAAAGAGATTATTTCGGGAGGAGACATGTGTGCGAGGTCGGTTATCAATTCACAGTCACTGAGAGGGAGAAGTGTAAACAAGAGACAAATGTGGGTGATCTTTCCGTGCCGGCTCATGACTTTGTCCTTAGAAGTATTTCTTTATTCTCCGGGAGAAAACTTCCCTGCTTATTTTTTATGCCTTCTTCACCGCCTCTTATGGTTAGAAGATAGTAGTAACTTTTTTCCACATCGGAGGGGGTAAATCCTGAAAAGGTAATGCTGAAACGGTTGTGTCCGGTCCATGATTGGCCTATACGGATCGGGCTTCCTCCCTCGGGAGGGAAAATACAGGCTATATCCACGGATCTTTGTGCATTTAATTTTTCTTCGTCTGTTGAAAAATCGAGATTGAAGTTAAAGGTAAAAGTATAATTGTGGGGCGGAAGACCGGTATCTATATCCACTGGTATTTCTCCGGAGAACGGCGGAGAGAGGGGGAATCCGTCTTCGGTAAATCCTCCCAGCTCAAGAAGCTTCAGAGAAGGTGTTTTTGGTGTAAAAGAGACGGAGAGATCGTTTAGAAGGGTGTTCCCCCAAAGGTCTTCTGCGCTCTTTCTTATATTCAAGGTGTAACTGTAACCCATTACGAAACCCGACTCGGGGACCAATACAAGTCTCTTATTGTCCGTCCAGAACAGCCGGCTTTCTATGCCGGGTAAAATAGAGAATGCCGATTCGGTTTTATCTCTTTCCATAGGTTCCGAGAAGGTGATCTTTATTGCATCAAGGCAACCCGCTTCGCTTAGATCCCTCTCGAGGTCGGGAAAATTATTCTTCAAATCGTTTATTGCCGGTTTAATGCTTACAATCTCGGGAGCTTCTCTATCTTCTTCCACAAAAAAGGTGGTTTTAACACCCTTTGTCAGAGGGATACCCAGTCTGTCTTTAATATCTTCGGGCACATTTAAAGTATACAGGGTAAGATTATCCCAGCTTTGGTCGGGTTTGATGGTAACCTCCGTCCTGCTTTCGTTCCAATAGAAGTGGAGTTTGTGATTGGGATTTATGGTTAATTTATGCTTGACTAATCCCTCATCCATCTCCCTGGAGAACCGTATAACCACCGGAGTAATACAGCTCACTCTCTCTCCTTCTTGAGGTGTAATGGAAAGTATTTCCGGAGGTGGTTCTTCGGTACTCCCATAAAAGAAAGGAACGATTATCTGTGGATCGTACTTTCTGCCCTCTGTATCTCTCATCTCCCCCATGAAATTGAGAGTGTACCTTCTTCCCTGAACGAGTTTTCCTTCAGGGTTAAAATACATGGTGTTATCCTCCCAGGATACTCTTCCCGTCACATTGCCGGAAAAATCTTTGATAGAAAAAATACCTTCTGCGGAACTGCGATCGGGTGAAAAATCAAAACGTAGAAATATTTTATCGTTATGCTTCAATATCTGATTACGTTGTGAAGGGGAAGTAACGATCCCCGGTGTCCGGGGGAGAAAGATAAGGTTGCATCCGGCTGGAATACTGCCGACAATAAAAGATAAAAGGAAGATATAAGGGAGACTCTTCATTCATCTACCTCCTTATAATAGATTTCCACTTCCTGCCCTTCCCGAAAATGTGGTGAGGGGTTTTCGCACACGATATCACCCTCTTCAAGCCCTCCGGATAGGACCAATGTTCCTCTTGTTTTATAGGCAACCTTAACCTCTTTTTTAAACAAGACTCCTGCTCTTACCAGAAACACATACCTGTTTCCACCCCGATCGGTTAATATGCAGTTCTCAGGCAACACTGTCCTGAGTCCTTGAGGTTCTGTAATGATGGAAACAGAGGCAAATGCACCCGGTGGAATTACCCTCTCCGGATTTTCACACTCTATTTTGATGGTGCAGGTTTTTGTTTCAGGATCGATGTAAGGACTAATAAACTTTACCCTGCCTCTCGTTTCGATACCGATGGAATCGAAAGAAATTTTCGCTTCCTGACCCTCTTCTACAAAGGAGAGATCGCCTTCGCTTAACTCCACCTTTATGTATATCCGTTCCGTGTTAAAAACGGTGAATAATTTGGTATCGGGAGAAACCTTCTCGCCCTGATCGAAATATTTCTTACCCACTATTCCGGCTATTGGTGATCGAATATTTGTCTCCAGGAGGAGCATTTCCACTGCATTAAGCCGGGTAAGAGCCGAGTCGAGCTCCGCCTGCGCAACCTCCCTTTCCGCCTCCTGAATGCGGGAGTTGATAATTACAAAGAGTGCCTTCTTCTCAGTTTCATTTTCGGGTACCGAGTAGCCGGCTTCCAGAATATCACTGTCCCTGAAGCCGATTTGCTGTGCCGAAAGACGCCCTTCTGCCTGGATGAGCTCCGTTTCTGCTCCCGAGAGGGCCATCTCAAGCTCCCGTAGCTGTTCTTCTGAAATGCCGCCGGCTTCGAAAAGCCTCTTTTTCTTTATATAAATCGATTCGATATTACGGTGTTCTCTCTCCTTGCGAATCAACTCTTCTCTGCTGTTCTGAAGAGTTATAAGCTCTGCTTCGATGGATTTTCGTTTAAGCCTTAATTTCTCCTCTGCAAGCTTAAGAAGAGCTTTTTTAGAGTTCACTTCGGAACGGGCTCTTTCTCTCTCAAGAAGCAGCTTATTCTTTCTGAGCCTGGCAAGTATGTCGTCTTTACCGACAGCATCCCCCTCTTCTACAAGAACCTCTTCTATTATTCCTTCTGTGGATGGATAAACATCTGCTTTGGAGGAGTATAGAACTGTACCAAAGGTGTCGAGGGTACGGCTGACACTTTCCTTTGATACCTCAACAACGGAGACCTTCTCTTTTACGGGAAGTGGAGCGGTGGGATGGTCTTTGGCACAAGAGAGAACCAGGGCCGGTATGATTAAAAGCATAAACAGGTATTCTTGACTCATGGATAATCTCCGTCGGAGAGAATGATGTATTTCCAGGTATGGGATAGATCGTAAGCTCCGGTGGTCTTAAGCAGGGTTGTCTCCAGGGTATACAGTGTTGCTACAGCCTCAAGAATTTCTATTCTCTGTCTGGCCACCCCCATTCTTGTGTTCAGGTAGTCCACTCTTTTTATCTCGCCCAATTTTAAACGCAGTGCTTCTACTGATTCTCTCTCTTCGATCAGCCTGAGTTTGTCCCGAAGAAGATCGAGTTGAGTCTTTTTATTTTTTAATTTTAACAGTTGCTCGTAAACGGTAAACTCTATATTTTTCTCCATTTTTTGTATTTCCTCCACCAACTTGCTAACCTCTATTTGCGCTTCCTTTCGTGTAAACACCCCTTCTGTATTAGAGCCGGGCTCTCCGCTTATGGAGAATCCCCTGGACCGTTCGCTGTCGCCGCTTTTTCCTGCAGAAGTTTTTATCGTGGATGGAAAAAGCGGGAGCTCAAAGTCGAACTTTATCCCAATGTTAAAGCCGGGTTTAGAAAGGGGAAACTCATCTCCTGAGATGCCTATGCTTAAATCGGCAGTAATGTACGGAAGCCAGCTAAACTGTAAATGTTTAAGGTTCTCCTTTTCGGCAAGGAGGTTATACCTTTTAATCAATAAATCCCGATTGTATTTGAGAGCCTGATGAATAAAAAAATCCGGTGTAATTTCCTTTGGAGGAATAACTTTATCCAGAAAACCCGAGTAATGACGATCTATTTCTCCTTTCAGTTGGGGTAAATCCGTGAGGGGTAGATCTACCAGCCAGGCTAATCTCTGTGATAGTAGAGATTTCTCCTGCAGGGTTTTCTCCGACTGAAGCTCCAGGTCTTTTATGGCCAACTCAATCTCAAGAAGTTCGATTGCAGTTATAAGACCAAGCTGTCTCTCTTCCCGTGCTATCATTCTCTGCTCAAGAGCGAGATTCAGGGAATCCTGCTCTATTTTCGACTGGATCGTTAACTTTAGAATTTCCATATAGAGAGTTATTACGGAGAAAATAATTTCTTCTCTCTTCCTCTTGAGGTAAAATGAGGAGAGTTCAAACTCCTCTTTCATGTTTTTAAGAGTTCGGGATAACTTCCCGCCGTCAAAGAGAAGCTGACTTATCCCTAAGGAAATCTTCTTCGCATGGGAATCCACCGCGGAGTAAGTAACCGAGTCATTTTGGGTATATCCAGCTTCCAGTGATGGGAGAAACTTCCTGTAGGCAACTTTGATTTTCTCCTGTTGAAGATCTCTTTCGAAAAGGAGGAGCCTTAGATCGGCATTTTTCCGGAGGGCTCTTTCTATTGCCTCTTCCGGGTTGAGTGACCTGACGAAGAATGACCGGCCGGTCTCCCGTACAGAGTTAACAGTCAAAGGGCGAGCGCCTATACTTATAGATCCTTGAATCCAGAGGTAAACTGCAAATAGTAGAATGATTCCCGAACCTTGCCGTACCATCTACCTTATCCCCTTAAAGGAAACTCACGAGAGCCCTTCGTAAAATCCCGTAAAGATAGGTGAAGGAGGAGATCGTTTCCGTAGATTGTTCAGCTAACATGGCCGATGCAGCCGATATGTGCCCATTTCCGGCCGTAAGATTCATCTCAACGGAGACCGAGTTCAGTGATCTGTATCCTTCCATAAAGGACTCTTCTTTTACTACTACATTGAGAAAATAGTTTTCATCCGAAGAGGGAATCTTCTCGTTGCGCTTTCTCAGGAGAAGCATGAGTATGCGCCTGCAATCATACTCCGCTTCTTTACTGTTTACCTGCTTCTTAACGGATACACTCTGAAGCAGAATGGGAACACTTTTTATTTTCTCCTTTATTTCCTTTGGAACATAATGGTCTTTAATACTTAGACTCTTTATGCCTGTGCAGCCTTGAAAAAAGAGGAAGTTGCACGAGATCACCCACAGGAGAAAGAGAAATGATTTCTTAAAAGAGTGTTTGGGTTTCATTTTAAGTCTCCCTCCGGTTTCTGATTTTTTCCCTGCTCCCTTTCTCCGCTGTTCCTGAGAAGAGAGAGGAGAGGGGCATAGAGGGGGCTGTCTCTGTCGAGAAGAGAAAGAGCCCTGGAAAGCTCGTAATCTGTCTTTTCCCTTAGGCCAAACTCCCTGTAGATTTCGGCAAGATCTATGTAAACCTCCACAAGATTTGAAATAAGAAGGGAAGCTTTGTTGTAGTATTCGATTGCTTCTGAATACTCTCTCTTCGCTTTTTTGACCTTTCCTAAAAGTAGGAATATCTGTGGGTCTTCTGTAGTGTAGTGCAGTGATTCATTCAAAATGATCTCCGCTTCTTCCCCTCTCCCCTCCATGAGAAGCAGTCTGGAGAGCCATTTCCTGCTGTCAAGGTGCTGGGGATTATATTGAAGAATACTCTTCCATTCCTCTTCCGCCTTAGCGTATTCTTTGCCGAAGAAGTAGCACTTTCCGAGCATAAAAAGTGCCTGAATAAACCCCGGAGCCCTGTCCTTGAGCAGGAGAAAAAGCTCTCTTGCCTTTTCAATATCTCCATCTATATAGTAATTTTTTGCTCTGGTGTATTGATTGAGAAGCTCGAGATTTTCTAATGGCTCTTCCTGTTTGCCACAGGAGGTGAACATCATAAAAGCAGAAAGAAAAATTGTAATAGAAGATATGCAAAGCCTGCTTCCCGATTGCTTCATTTCTCGTCCCTTCATGAAGACAATACGGGAAGAATTGACCTGTTGATTTTAATTAAAGTGAAAAAATAAAAAAATTTTCCGGATCTCTCCGGCTGAAGGCTGATCGATTAAATGAGAGGTTTAAGCTTCAGTTGATGTTGAAGACTTATCAGTGTTTTGTATTTTTTTAACAGAGTTAAAGCTTCTTCAGAGGTAGATACCTCCATAAAATCACGCACCACCTTCTTGTGGCGAAACAGCTTTGCCAGACTGGATAGGGTTTGTAAATATATTTCCCGCTTACCGGGAGGAGATAGAATTAGCAGAATAATGTGTACAGGTCGCCTGATGAGGGAGGATTGAAACTCTATACCGGCTCTCGATCTGCCCATGGCCACCACTATTTCATCCACCTGTTCGGTTACCATGTGAGGTATGGCAACTCCGCGGCCCACATTGGTACTCAATCGGCGCTCTCTGCGGACTATTTCTTCCAGGAGCGGATCGGGTGCGGATATTATATTTCTAAACTGCAATAACTGAAGGAGTTCTTTAATAACTTCTTCTCTGGTGTGAGCTTCCAGTTCCAGTTTAATAAGCGGTTCCAAGGGAAGATGCACCCCCAGTCCTCTTGTTGGTACCGGCACAGGTGCAGGCTCCACAAGGACCGCATCGTCTTCTTCGATTCCGTACAGTTCTCGATACTTAGAAACGGTGATCATGGGCGGTCGTTCCTTCCCATGAACTTCTTCGGCATCGAAGAGATATCCAGGTCCTTCTTTTTTAATATACTGTAACTGGTGTCCAAGACTCTCCAGCAGGGTGATTTTCCCGAGCTGTTCCGAACGACGCATTAAAACCGACAGGATAACGTATGACATTCTTCTAAGGCTCTCAATACTCTGGTTGCGATGAATACGTACATCCATATCAACCTGGGCTATGGTACCTATACCGTACCTGTGTTCTATATCTATGAGCATTCCTGTTTCAACCCCGTAGCCGGTGAAGAAAGGTATTCGTTCGAGGATGGTTCTTTTTCCCGTGTACTCCCCGGATAGGGGCTGTGCAAGTACCGACAGATCGGGAAAGAGAAGGTTTAAAAAGGGACGAACCATAAGCTCTGTTACCCTGCCCCCGCCGGCGACAACCTTGAATCCCATTTTCAAAGGTCTTCTATAAAAGGATTTTACATATCCTATTTCAGGATTGTGTAGTATGGGGCCTACCAGTCCATAGACAAACCGTGGATGTATGTTTCTAATGTCTGCATCAACCCACACGATAATATCTCCGCTGAAAAGGTAGAGACTCTTCCAGAGATTCTCCCCCTTTCCCCTGAAGCTGCCCAGTTCGGGTAGAGCCTCTTCGGCAAGAAAAACCTTTGCCCCTGCCCTGCGGGCAATATCACGGGTTGCGTCTTCCGAGCCGCTGTCCACTATACCTATCTCATCTAGCAGGGGATGTCTGGTCATGAGAGACCCTTTTAATACTCTTATTATCTTACCTATAGTTTTCGCTTCGTTGAGTGTGGGTAGGCATAGACTTATTGTTAGACCTTGTTCACGCTTAAGCCTTATCAGTTCGTCAATATCGGCGAATTGGGAGTGATGAAAGGTTCGTTCTTTAAGCCACTGCTCATGATCCATTTCTTTTTGTGCCATTTATCGTATCCCTCCACAATGTGGTCAGGTCTTGAATTTTGACATTTTCTTAATCTGTAAGGGTAAGGGTCGCCATTGATTTTGTGCTTTCGACTAAGATAAAGGCTCGTCTGTGAGGCCCCTGGCGCCTCAAGCTTTAAGGTCCTGAGACTCGTATACAGCTTTAGATGCAGGAACTCGCAATATAAAGGCTTCCTATTGAAAATGTCAAAATTCAAGACTTGATACCCTCTTCATTATAACCCTATTGTATATTACTGAATAGAGAGATAACAGAGCCATCTGTGATACAAATGAAGGCAGATGGCGTGGACGCTTCACGCAGCGCTATCGACGCTTAAGGATTGCCATCCGCTTCCTGACCCCCTCTTCTCAGTTAGCGCCGCCCTGCCGGTGATCCGCAGCGCCGATGGTTTCATTTCTTCCCCGGCATTTCGACGAATCGCACCGCAACAAGGCTATTAGTATCGAAGGTGCAGGTAGATAAGGCTAAAAAAAGAGCAGAATCAGTTAATTCCGACAATCCTCTCTGTATGTTCCCAGAGTTTTTTCTTAAGAAAAGGATCTTTCCCCTTTCCCTTTATTTCTTTTATCTTCATGTTTCGAAAATAGCATCCTGTAATTCCTCTTGCCTCTTCGGAAATTGCCAGAAAGACAGGAGTCTGTGCTGCTTCTGCCACAGAAACCATGAAGGGCTTTATTAAAAGGGTCAACAGTCTGAAGTACCATCTTTCGTCCGGCCAGATTCCCGTGGGTGCACTTCCCGGATGAACGGCATTCACAGAGATGCCCCTGTCTTTAAGTCGTTCTGCCAGCTCCAGGGTAAAGAGAATCATGGCGAGCTTCGAATTGGAGTATGCTTTAAACCCTCTGTACTTGCTTTTTTTCATATTAAGGTCATTGAGGTCGATCTCCCCGCCCTTATAAGAATCCGAGGCAAGAGTTATTATCCTTGCATCATCGGACCATATAAGCATAGGGAGTAAAAGATTGGTTAAAAGAAAAGGGCCGAAATAGTTTACCGCCATTGTCTTTTCAAGACCATCCTGCGTCTCTTCACGTATAGAAGAGAAAACTCCTGCGTTATTTATGAGAACATCCAGCCTTTCGTATTTCTGTGAGAAGCTTTCTGTAAAAGCACGAATCGATTTCATCGAACAGAGGTCGATTTGCAATAGATGAACACCGGTATTCCCGCTCTCTTTTATTATTGCTTTACGGACCGATTCTGACCGTGGAATATCCCGGCATCCCATTACCACGGTTAGTCCTGCTTTGGCAAGGTTAAGTGCAATTTCTCGCCCTATTCCCCGGTTGGCTCCGGTAATAAGCACAATGGGGTCAGGTCTTGAATTTTGATATTTTCCTAATCGGTAAGGGTAAGGGTCGCCATTGAGTTTGTGCTTTCGCTTAAAATAAAGGCTCATCTGTAAGGCCCCCTGGCGCCTCAAGCTTTAGGGTTCCGAGACTCATATACAGCTTCAGATGCAGGAACTCGCAATATATCGCAATCTACGATCGCAACTTAAAGTAGATTGCGATGTGCTGCTGTTTAAGGTAGATTTTGTTTTTTCGCGTTTAAAAATTTTGGCAAAAAAACAAAATCTCGACCGTAGATAGCATAAAGGCTTCCTATTGGAAATGTCAAGATTCAAGACCTGACCCTCTCATTAACTCTCATTAATCGAAAAACAACAAATAATATCAGCAATAAAACAGCCATACTTGACAATCGAATCTATTCATAATAATATAAACAAAAATGTTCAGGAGGAGAATGATAATGAAAAAGTTATTTAAATTGGCGATCATTCTGGTCCTTCTATTAACACTTCCATTATACATGGTAATGGCAGGTGGGAAGAAGGAGGAGGCTAAACCGGAAGGCGAAAAGGCTGCTGAGGAAACAGGTAATCTGGAGAGATACAAGCTTTCCGAAAAGCCTGTGGTAATCGATTTTTACTTTGTAGTTGGTGTGGCGGGGCCTCTGGCACAGGTAATTGACGGGATGGTAGAGGAGTTCAACAATACTCATCAAAAGATACTGGTTCAACCGGTTTATGCGGGTAATTACAATCAGACAATGACCAAGGTGCAGTCTGCAATTTTAAGCGGTATCCCGCCGGATGTATTTGTTGTAGAAATTTCCGAGCTGTATACACTTCTGGCCATAGACGGGATAATCCCCCTTGATAAATATATCGAGAAAGAGGGCGGAGATACTTTTACAGGCCAGTATTTTGATGCTCTCTACGGTAATGCAAGGGCAGAGGGGAAGATCTGGGGTCAGCCCTTTCAGAGGAGCACTCCTATCCTATACTGGAACAAGGATATGTTTGCAGCAAATGCTGATCGGCTTAAAGCTGCAGGACTCGATCCCACCAGGGCTCCCCAAAACTGGGATGAGCTGGAGAAAGCTTCAACAATCCTTACCGACAGGGAAAAAGGTATCTGGGGGGTAATTCTTCCAGGTGGATGGAACGACTGGATTTTCGAGGCATTTGTTTACCAGAACGGTGGAAAGCTTATAAGCAAAGATGCTGAAAAGTCTCACTTTGATTCTCCGCAGGTTCTGGAAGCTCTAAAATTCTGGTACAAACTCACAAACGAGCTTAAGGTAAGTCCACCCCTTCGGCCATGGAATCAGACTCCTATTGATTTCTCTTCAGGCCATGCAGCTATGATGTACTACTCCACCGGAGGATTGCCCCTGGTAAGAAAGCAATCCAACTTTGACTTCGGTACTGCTTTTCAGCCGAAAAAAGTCCAGTATGGCACACCGGTGGGAGGTGGAGATTTCCACATTTCCAAGGGAATACCCCCTGAGAATCAGGATGCAGCCTGGGAGTTTATCAAATGGATGACCTCTCCGGAGATGGCAGCTTTCTGGAGCAGAGAGTCCGGGTATATCTGTATCAACAAGAAGGGTTTGGATCTACCGGAGATGAAAAAGTACCTGGAGGAGTTTCCCAATGCAAAGGTAGCAGCAGAACAGCTTGAATACTCCTTTCCTAAAATAATGGCTCCGAACTTCCAGGAAATACGAAAAGTTTTTGTAGCCAACCTGGACGCGATGATGCAGGGGCAACAGTCTCCTGAAGAGACACAGAAGAAACTGCACACTTCGGTTCAAAAAATTCTCGACGAATATTGATGTAGAAGTTTTTCTCCGGCAACCTCCTGCTTTCCAGATTAAGCAGTGGTTGCCGGATGTATTTAATAATGGGTATTCATACATGACTCTTTTTTTGTTATAAAGTTTGATGTATTATGAAAAAGCGAGATCCGAGAATATTTCTGTTTCTGCTACCCTCTTTTATCTTTCTCTCGATATTTACATACTATCCTATTTTCGATGCTGTCGGTTTAAGCTTCCACCGCTACGGAGCATTTAATCCAAAGCCGATATTTCAGGGCTTAAAGAATTACATTGATTTTTTCAAAGATCCTATATTCTGGCAAATTATTCTAAACAATGTGCTCTTCGGGCTCGGTACTATTTTACCCACAATGATTATGGCACTGATTTTTGCGATCCTTATAAACGAAGTGCGAAGTTTAAGGACCTTTTTCAGACTATCCCTCTTCTATCCCATGCTGATACCCTATGCTGCAGCAGCAATGGTCTGGGTTTTTATATACGATCCTTCGCTGGGACCGATCAACCTGATACTCAAGTTATTGAAGCTTAAGCCAATCGGTTGGCTGGGTGATAGCAGGTATTCCTTAATTGCAATCATAATAATGACCGTCTGGAAGAACCTGGGATACTACATGTTGATCTTTCTGGCAGGTCTTCAGAATATACCCAGAGATCTCTACGAAGCTGCAACCGTAGAAGGAACCAACTGGTCTCAGAAACACTGGCATATTACAATACCACTTGTTGGGCCTTCGACCCTTTTTGTATTCGTAGTCTCTGTTATTCAGTCATTTAAAGTTTTTACACAAATATACCTGATGACAGAAGGAGGTCCGGGTTACAGTTCAAATGTCTTGATCTACAGAACTTACGAGTACGGCTTTAAGTTCTGGCAACTGGGCAGGGCTTCTACCCTTACTACTTTAATGATTATGATCTTGCTTTTTCTGGTGCTGATTGTGTTTGGTGTTTGGGGAAGAAAAATCACATATCAGGCGGCCTGACATGAAACAGAGGCATATCGCTCACTATATTATTTTACTGTTGGTCTCCCTTATCATTGTTTTCCCCCTTTATCTCATGTTTGTAATGGCTTTTAAGGACTCCAAAGAGATTCTGGGTTCCAGGTACCTTTTACCCTCCTTGAGTCCCACATTCGATAACTTTATAAGGATATTCCAGGCTGCCAGTTTCGGCATTTATCTTGTAAATACTATAATCGTGGTTACAGGTATTCTGGTTTTACAGCTTGTAATGATAATACCTGCGGCTTATGTATTTGCAAGATTTCCTTCCAGAATATCGGGATTTCTCTTTATACTCTATGTGATTCAGATAATGCTTCCTCTGGAAGCACTGATAATTCCTAACTACAGGATTATGAACGCCTTCGGACTTATCAACACGAGGGTTGCCATGATTCTACCCTTTGTTGGAAGCGGTTATTGCGCCTTTCTGTTACGGCAGGCTTTCAAGCAGATTCCCCGGTCACTGGAAGATGCTGCTGTAATAGACGGATGCGGGCATTTCGGATTGCTTCGGAACGTATTTATACCTCTTTCAAAACCCACAATTACTGTATTTTCAATGATAAGTGTGGCCACACACTGGAACGATTACCTGTGGCCTTTGATAATTACAGACAGCAATATCGTAAGAACCCTTACCATCGGACTGGGAATGTTCGTACAGCATGAATCTGGTGCAGATTGGGGTATGCTTATGGCGGCTACCGTTTTTATTACCCTGCCCATAATACTTCTCTTTCTGATACTGCAGCATACCTTCCTTGAGAGCTTCCTCACTTCAGGTATTAAGGGGTGAGACAGGATAATGGGGTCAGGTCTTGAATTTTGACATTTTCCTAATCGGTAAGGGTCGCCATTGAGTTTGTGCTTTCGCTTAAAATAAAGGCTCATCTGTAAGGCCCCTGGCGCCTCAAGCTTTAGGGTTCCGGGACTCATATACAGCTTTAGATGCAGGAACTCGCAGCATATCGCAATCTACGATCGCACCTTAAGGTAGATTTTTTTTCGCGTTTAAAAATTTTGGTAAAAAAACAAGATCTCGACTATAGATAGCATAAAGGCTTCCCATTGAAAATGTCAAGATTCAAGACCTGATCCCCTATTCGCGTTGATTCTTTCATATATATAGCATATATTAGAATCCGTGGCACCCGTTGATATCTCAAAAGTAAAATCTTTTCTCGCAGAAAAAGAGAAAAAAAGGGAGAGACAACTAAAAGAAAGGCTTAAAAAAGCACATGCCGATTTTTTAAGTATTGTTCGTATGATAATAGATAAGTACAACCCTCGTAAAATTTACCAGTGGGGTTCCCTTATTCATAGTGAGCATTTTTCTGAGCTCTCCGATATAGATATTGCTCTTGAAGGCATATCATCTGTAGAGCAGTTGTTTCAGCTTTACGGTGATGCGATGAAGATGACCGATTTTCCTCTGGATATCGTTGAAATAGAAAAGCTCGAGCCGGAGTTCCGGAAGATTATTATTGAGCATGGGAAATTGATATATGAACGGGAAGACAAAAATATTGGTTCTGATTGAACAGATAGAACGTAACCGAAGAGTGCTTAAGCGCATTGAATCCTATTACAAAGATTATATTTCTACCGAAATGGAACCGGAAAAAAGGAAACGTTCAGACGCCATAGTGATATCGGATATTCTGGTTAACTACTATACCTGTCTTGAAACGATTTTTTTAAGAATCTCACAATTTTTTGAAAATGATCTCAATACCGAAAAATGGCACCAGGATTTACTCGAAAAAATGACACTTGAAATTGAGGATATCAGAAAGGCTGTAATTGCTGAAGAGAGCTACAGTATTTTATCAGAACTATTGAAATTCAGACACTTCAAACGATACTATTTCGAGTTAGATTACGATTGGGATAAATTGGACTATTTACAGAAAAAATTTGTACGCTTACAGCCTCTGATCAGAGAAGATTTGAATCAGTTTCAGGAGTTTTTAAGAATGCTTGCAGAGTAGATACTCTTCTCCCAACTCGCACTTATTTGCCTATTTAAACGTTTGTCGAGCAGTCCTTCTGATTGAAATCTCCAGAACCAAAGGCTTTGCCAAAACGCTCAATCCTCTGTTTAATCTCAGAAACAATTTCCCGTACAGCAGTAAGATCGGTTTTGCTTAGATGTTGGGCCAGTTCCTGCATCAAAGGTTCGACTTCTGGCCGGTAAGTATAAATCAATGCAGATATATCGTTTTCGTAAATTCCTACACGAGTGAAATTACCTTGACGACAGAGGGAGGGGAATGCGTATAACTTCAATAGCAGCAAACCTTCTACCGTGGCACAGGGAATCTTTTGTTCTACAAAATGCTGTGTTGTGGCATACTGTCTTCTTACTTTTTCAAAAAGCCTATTACGAGTTAGCAAAATATCTATCTGTAATTCACCAAACTTACCTCGTATAAAATCTAATTCATGGTTCACCACTTAAATCTCGGGTAATTTGTTAAACGAAGAGAGCGCCATTATCAAATCAATATCTTCGGTATTACGGCCCTCAATATATTGAAGTATGGCTATGCCACCGACAAGCAAATAGTCGATCTCTCGCTCTTTCAATAAAGTAAATAACCTGGCTACACACTGTATTAAGGAATCGGAATTTACAGTATTTTTGTCCAAATTTTTAAAATTAAATACAAGCGCATTTCGGATGACTTCACCGATGTGAATTTCGGGATTAACGCTTCGATTTATTGTCATCTTCTTTATTTTATTCTAAACAAATGATTTTGCCAATTGCTTTTTGCTACGGACAGCCGGACAATTAGCAGCACAGGTACCGAAAGTAGTAATTACTTAGTCTTTTTTAGAAATTCCCGTATGGCTTCGATTGCATATCGCAATCTACGATCGCACCTTAAGGTAGATTTTGTTTTTTCGCGTTTAAAAATTTTGGTAAAAAAACAAGATCTCGACTGTAAGTAGCCCAGCGCGGCATAGCCGCAACCGAATAAAAAATTTTGTTAAAATAACGCAACTTGGCATCATAATAGCATAAAGGCTTCCTATTGAAAATGTCAAAATTCAAGACCTGACCCCCTATTAAGTACCCCCCTCTTCTCTACAGAAGCTCGATGGGACGATTGAGAATTACAATAATTTTCTCTATCATTTTATTATGAAAGATTGGTCAGAGATTTTCCTTATTTTTGCAGAAGTGGTTGTACTACCCCTCTCCTTGATACTTCTGTGGACGGGCACTAAAGTCTTTAGAGAATCACACCCCTCTCCTCTGCGTCTTTCAGGGTGGAGCGGAATTGCTCTTTACAGTTTAACCGCACTCATGGTTTCTCTCTATTATCTTGAGCCGGTTGTCGCTGTGGGGCAGGTTTTAGGTACTATTTTTATCATTTACATGATTGCCTTCGAGCTCGGCGGGGGCTCAATTAGTGGAGGAAAAAGCGATGTGGGTTCCGATAGTAGCAGAGGAACCAGACGGGAGGGAAGGGCCCGGCTTCCTTCAAACCTCTACTGGGGGAGGGTGATCTCATCTGCTTTACTTTTTAACTTTCTCTTTTCACATATAACCTTTATTACTGTTGCAGTAGTCTATATATCGGCCTTGTTGTCGCTTTCTTTACCTGTAATTCTCGGTATGGATGTAAGCTTAAAATTATACGCCATGGGAAACTCGATTATCTTTAAAACACGTTATATTCCCGAAGTGATCGGCGGGAACCTGCCCGAGGTTCAGGTACAGGTTCTTCCGACCGATGTTGCTGTAGTCTACGGATGCAGTGGGATAAGGGAGATATTGTTTGCTCTCTTTGCCATACTTTTTACCGGAGCTAACGGTGAAAAAAAGAGAAGAGCATTTTCTCTTTCATTTTTTCTCGTTTTTTTTAGTAACATTTTAAGAAACAATCTGGTGATAGGGCTTTACGGAAGCGGTCTTTCGAGTTTTGAGACCGCCCATTCCCTCATAGGCAGTCTTGTAGTACTGGCGGGAATTACAGGTGCCGCTATCGTCTGTTTTTTCCTTGTTCCGGAGACGGCGGAACACCTCTCTGCTCTTTTTCGCTTAAGTATGAAAGAAGGCGCTTGAAGGTGCATTTTGGGAGTCTCATGTGCCTTAGAGCTTTAGAGTTCTGCGAATTAATACAGCAGCTTGAGGCGGGCGTCTCCCTGAATCGCGATGGGTATGCTGGAAATAAAATAAAAACGATTGCACGCAGAGTATAAATAATATACTATGAGAATCTATCAAGCCTGTTGGGCAAACCGGAGGATCAAAGATGCAAAAACTCCCCATGTCGGCAAAAGATAGGACTCTGCTTATTCTTTTAGTTTTAATGTCGGTTTTTCTGTATGCAGATCAGCGCATTATGTCTGCTATTTTACCCGAACTTTCTCTGGAATATGGAATAGGAGAGAGAACTCTCGGGTTTATAGGCTCTGCCTTTACACTGGTAGGTGCTCTGGTAAGCATATTCTTCGGTTACTTTACAGATAAAATATCCCGTAAGAATTTGCTCCTTTTTACAGTGCTCATCGGGGAGGTGCCCTGTTTCCTGACCGGCATTCCACTTTTTACCCGGACTCTCACTTCTTTTACGGTTTTACGAATTTTAACCGGTATCGGGATCGGAGGCATTTATCCAATTTCTTTCTCCCTCATTTCAGACCTGTTCCGGGAAGAACATCGTGCCTCGGCCTCAGCCTGGCTGGGTGTAGCCTGGGCAATCGGCATGATGGCAGGACCTGCTGTGGCCGGATATTTGACAGGTACCTATGGATGGAGGATCGCCTTCATCCTGGCCGCCATACCCAACTTCCCACTGGTAATTATCTTCGCCTTTCTGGCCGGTGAACCCAGGAGGGGGCAAACAGAGGAGGCTCTCGAAGAACTTATCCGGAAGGGGGCTGTTTACAAACAGCGTATTTCTCTAAGGGATTTTAAACTAATTTTCGCCAATAAAACCAACCTTACCACTTTCTTACAGGGCATTCCCGGCACCATTCCATGGGGGATAATCGGCTACTGGATAATCCTCTTTCTGGAGAGAGAGCGGGGTTTCCCAAAAGAAAATGCAACCACAGTTTACCTCATGCTCGGAATAGGTGCTACCATAGGTGCGGTTATCTTTGCAATGATAGGGGAGAGACTCTACAGAAAAAATCCACGGTATATGCCCATTCTATGTGGTACCGGTGTGCTTGTGGGCATAATTCCTGCTGCAATCGTGGTAAACCTGCCTGTACAGGACCCATCGGTGGGGACACTGCTGCTTTTTTACGTGCTTGCCTTTGTTGCCGGATTTCTTGTATCAGTTCCTTCCGCCAATGTCAAGGCAATACTCATGAATGTTAACAGGCCCGAACACAGAGGTTCTGTCTTTGCGGTATTCAATATTACCGATAACCTTGGGCAGGGGTTTGGTCCTGCATTAGGTGGATTGCTGGTTTCCGGAGGTTATGTTTTTATGATGGATTTTTCCATATTCTGGTGGATTCCCTGTGGGCTTCTGTTTTTCCTTGTTGCCCGTTTTATTACAGCAGACAGGGACAGGCTGCAGGCACTTCTCAAAGAGAGGGCCGGAGAGATGGAGAGAGAGGTGCCCGGTGAGGAGAAGGGCGGGGGTTATTAAAAAGAAGCCCTGACTATCCATTTCCCTGGTGGCAGACGGATAGCCTCTATTTCTTCTCCATTTACCCTGTATTTCCCGGAGGATGGGACCACTATCCATGCCTTTCCTCGCAGAGTGCTGTGGGAGTATCTCTTTATTTTTATTTCCCGGCCGGACGAAATTATTTCTTCTATCTCGCTTCCCGGAAAAATGTGGGTTGTCGTTCCTGCAGGTCTGTATGGTGATGAGGGTACTCTGAGGAAACACCTGGATGCGAAGGACGGAAGTGTAATATTTATTCCACCTGAGAAGAAAAACTCCTCTGCTCCGTGGTCTAGGGCGTACTCCCGGAAGGAGTCGTATTCGAAGTAATCTCCTTCTGGTATGGCGACACTTCTCACCTTTCTTTCAAGGTTAAGAAGAGCTAAATAGTGGTTCTCTTCAATAGAAAAATAAATTGAGTAACAGTCTCCGGTATGACGAATCTCCTCAATGGCTTTCTCTCTAAAGGGAAAGAGTAAGCGGAAAAGACGTTCTTCCGCCCTTCCGTACTCAGAAACCGAGTCGGATGTAAAGAGAAACTGTCCGAAGATATTTGTAGCAAGAAAGAGCGTGTGGCGCTGTTGAGGGGTAAGTGAGTTGTTTCCACTGCGAAGGATAAATACATCAGGATCGTTTAGAAAGGCTCTACCGCCTGTATGATGTCTTCCTATTACACTGTGCAGGGCGTTTATTGTGGATACTCGTTCCCTGTATCGGATGGCTTTAAGAAGTCGATCTTCCCATCTTAGTGCCATATCGCTGCCGATACGACAAGCGTTAAAAACACCGAGAGCACTACCAATAGGAACTCCACAGCCTAGCACACGTCTGCCCTTTGCACACTCTGCAAGGAAACGAAGAGCCTCTTTCATCCTCTCGCCGCGGGATTTTCCGTATGCAGATACAAGGCCTGCGGCATAGAGAAAATCGAGCTTGACCATATCATAGCCCCAATCGATAAAGACCGTTCTGAACACCTCCCGCAAATATTCTGTAAAGCCCGGGTTATCAAGATCGAGAGCGTAGAATCTACCGCTCCACAGTGGATTCCATCCTGCAGGTACGGCCCTTCCCCTTTTATCCCTCATGAGCCAGTCCGGATGTTCCCTGTATATTCGGGATTTTCTTTCGCAGACGAAGGGAGCAAGCCAAATACCGGGAATATAACCGTATTCTTTAATCTTACCGGCAAGAAAACCCATCCCCTGGGGGAAGGCAGGTTTAATTTCGAGCCAGTCTCCCACCGCCTTCTCGTATCCGTCGTCGATCTGGAATATATCGAGTGGAATATTTTTCGCCTTAAGTGTATTGAGATTTTTGAGAATGCGTTTTTCGGATATCTCTGTATAATACTTATACCAGCTTGTCCAGCCGGTATAAGTATGCTTCTCCATCCTTCTTTCGGATTGAACCGTATCCGCATTCAAGCATCCCATAAGATTCCAGTAATGGTTAAAAACCTCGTTCTCCTTTCCCTCTAGCTGAACCAGTGAAAGGAGTCTACAAACCCGGTGTAAAACTTTGCCCCGGCAGTCCTTATCTACAGAAATACGACCCTGCTCTAGTTCGATTCTGAAAATTGTGTACCCTGAACCTTCGTCGAGAGAGCCTGAAAGAGTTATACTATTTTCAGGCGTCTTTAGATAAGTATAGGTGTGGCTGTGGAAGCTCCCCCTCTTACCGGAATAGGATACAAAGTGATAGTCTCCGTATCTGTCAAGACTTAAGAGCCGTGCCGCAGGGAAAAGGGGAGGAGCACGTTCTTCTACGGTAAACTCTCTGCTCTCTGTCCAGGATTGAAACCCGTTGCAAAAAACCGAAAGATACCTTCCCGCCGCAAAAGCCCCTTCTATCGAGAGGCTTTCCATGGTGATGGGAACACAGGGAGTTAGAGAAATATCAGTTATCATACCAGATACACAATCCCTGGGATTGACCGTAATTTTAAGGTCTTCAAGTGTAGTCGTTTCCACAGGAAGAGCGGTCCGGCTATAGCGATTTTTCCCGATTGTGTAACAAATATTCATTGCAGAAAAATGCATATAAAATCTCCATCTAACAATACGCTTTCTATATTAGCCAAGCTCTGATACAATACCTTTTCATGAAGCCAGAAGTCAAACCGCAAGAATCTTTCCCGTGGTGGAAGACAACAACAGTATATCATATCTATCCCAGATCTTTTAAAGACAGCAATGGCGATGGTATAGGCGACCTTCGGGGTATAGTATCCTGCCTGGATTATATACGTGATCTCGGTTTCCAGACCATCTGGCTTTCTCCCGTCTTCGCAAGTCCCCAGGTGGATTTTGGTTACGATGTCTCGGATTACTTCTCAGTTGCTCCAGAATACGGAAACAATGAGGATTTAAAGCTTCTTATAGAAGAAGTGCACTCGCGTGATATGAAGATACTGCTCGATCTGGTCTTAAATCATACGAGTGACAGGCATCCCTGGTTTCTTGTTTCCTGCGAATCCCGGGATAACCCTAAACGTGATTGGTATGTATGGAGGGATGGGAGAAAGCCGGGTGGCAAGGCGCCTCCCAACAACTGGAGAAACGAAATCGGCGGAGCAGGCTGGCACTACCACGAGAAGACCGGGCAGTGGTACTGGGCGGCCTTTCTTCCCTGTCAACCCGATCTTAATTACAGGAATCCCGAGGTAAGGGAGACAATGATCGGAGTGGTTAAACACTGGCTTCGATTCGGAGCGGATGGCTACAGGCTCGATATTATCGGAAACATATTCGAAGACCCACTCTTTCGGAACAACCCAATGTGTCTGACGTTTTTACCTGGCTCAGATAAACCGGGAATGCTTTTTCGCTCCCATGTTATGACCAAAAATCATCCCGATACGATCTCCTTTATGAAAGAACTGCGTAAAGCTACCGAAGAAGAGGAGCCTCCGCAGCGTCTTCTTGTGGGAGAAGTCTCGGGCGAGACAGGACTAATAAGAGAGTTCTGTGGGAAGGAGAAACCCGACGGACTGCACAGTGTTTTTACTTTTAAAGTGATGGATACTCCTTTCACGGCAAAGGGATTCCGAAAGCTTATAGAAGAGCTGGAAACTTGTTTCCCCGACCCCTTCATTCCGGCCTGGGCTTTCTCCAACCACGACCGTACCCGCAGGATAAGTGTTCTCGGAGGAAGCATCGAAAAGGCAAAGCTTAACGCTGCACTCCTGTTAACAGCCAGGGCTATTCCCTTTGTCTATTATGGAGAAGAAATAGGGATGGAGCAGAGCCAAATTCCCATGAAGGAAGCAAAGGATGGGTTAACTCCCTACTTCTACAGAAGAGTACCCCGGTTCCTTCTACCCATTTTGCAGAAAATCAGCATGGGTGCAGTAAACCGGGACGGCTGTAGAACACCCATGCAGTGGAATGACGAGTCAAACGCCGGATTCACTTCTCCCGATGCAGAGCCTTGGCTGCCTGTAAATGTAAACTATAAGTCGGTCAATGTTAAGTCGCAGAAGAACGATCCCCACTCTCTTTACAACTGTTATCGCCGTTTTCTTCGTGTCCGAAGAGAATATACTGCACTGAGCAGGGGCGGTTTGCATTTACTTTCTCTTCCGGGTTTGTCGAAAGGGGTTCTCGCTTTCAAGAGAGAAATAACTCCTGTTGTGGAAGCAGGGGCGTCCGAAAAACCTAACCGGGTATATGTATTTCTCAATTTCATGAAAAAACGGACCCGTATCCCTTCACCGGAGCCTGGTCTTAAAGCAGTTGTATCGACATACCTCGATGTGCCGAAAGTCGAAGGTGATTCTTTTAACCTCCGTCCCCATGAAGGGGTTGTGCTTGCCTGAAGTGTCTGATCAGGCTGCCTCTCCCCTCACCGCCCCTATGAAAGGGTAGTCCTTGCCTTAACTCCTTAATCAGGCTGCCTCTCCCCTCATGGAAATAATTTCTCTTTCAATGCTCCTGTTTACATCTCCTGCATCCAGTATTCCAACCGGAGTACCATCATCATCCACAACGGGCAGTTGTTCTGCCCCTATCTGGTGCATGAGCTTAAGGGCATCTTTGAGAGACATATCCTTTTTTAACCGAACCGGCGGTTCGACCGCCAGATCATCTGCCAGAATCCACATCCAGGTATCACGATCGGTAATCACACTCTTAATAGTTTCGAACGATATGATTCCGAGAAATCGATTTTTACAGTCCACTACCGGGTAGAGATAGAAATCATTTTCAGAGAGAACTTCCAGTATTTTGCGCAGGGGTGTATTCTCCTGAATCGTAACTATAGCCTGATTCATCTTATCGGCCACCTTAAGACCTTCCATAATATCTTCCCTGGTTACATTCCTCCCTATCTCTTTGCTCAACTTGAGGGCAAGTTTTACCATGGGAGGTCCAGTAACCTGAAAAATTAAGGTTGTAGCGGTTATTACAAATACGATGGTCTCTCCCAGAGATACTCCGTTTATAATATAGGTGTCTGCGAGATGCTGACTGGCGATAATTGCAAGCCCTATAGTAACACCCCCCTGGGCGAAAAGCCCTATACCCGTATATTTTCTCACAACCTCCGCTGCACCTGTAAGTCTGCCTCCTAACCAGGCACCGGTAATTTTCCCGGTATTTCTGCCCAAACAGTAAAGAATCACCATGAGCCACATCCACCATGGCATGGAAGTGATATTTAGCCTGGCGCCGACCAGTACGAAGAAGAAAACATATATAGGAAGGGAGAAACTACGCAGAAGTCCAAAAAGATTTTTACTTCGGTTTGGTGCGAAATTCCGTACGGTAATTCCCATGGCCATGGAAGCGAAAATGAGGTCCAGCTCCAGCATCTTCGCCAGGGATATAATGATAAGTATTATGCCCACAGAAAAGGCGATAATCCTCTCTTTTTCGTCGCTGTGTTTTAGAAGAATGTTAAGAATGAATCCCCCTGCAACACCCAGGAGGATTGCTCCGAAGATTTCACGGATAACCCCCAGGAGCTGCCATCCCAGGGAGGCACTGCCTCCGGTGAGGATCTGGGCAATACCGGAGCCCAGTCCGTACAGGGTCATGGCAAGGGCATCGTCCAAGGCTATTATTGCTATTATTGTTGTGGTCAACACACCTGCTCCCCGGTATTCCCACAGTACATCCATGGTAGATGCAGGGTCTGTAGCAGAGGATATTGCACCAAAAACAATCCCCAGTGCTATTGATACGGAAATATTTCTGGTTATGAAATATGTAAGAAGCGATGTTGTGAGGGTAACCAGGAGAAAAGAGAGCACTCCTTCTCCGATTAAGATGCCTGAGAACTGTTTCCCGTATTTTTTCATCGTACCCCAGTATAGCTCCCCGCCCACCAGGAATCCGATTATTCCCAGTGCGAAAAAGTTGAACAGCCTGAATGTTTCTATTACCTCTGCATCGATTATCTTAAACCCACTTCTCCCGATAATAAGCCCTATGACCATGTATCCTATGACCTGGGGTATTTTAATTTTCTGGAAGGCCAGACCCCCCAGTATCCCGCCGAAAACGCCAATACCAAGGATAAAAAGAACGCCCAGTTCAAGTGATCCCATTCCGGTCTCCTTTGATGAGTAGTTTGTAGACTTCTCTGCTCTCTTTTGCAGTTAGAAGAGATTCCCTTACTTCTTCTTGCTTAAGCTTTGCGCTTATATAGGAGAGTGCTTTAAGATATTTGGCGTGCTGGTTGTACGCTCCTGCCAGCATGATTATTATTCTTACAGGCTGGTTATCGAGAGACTGGTAGTCTTCGATATCGAACTTACTTATTCCCACAGCACCAACCAGGTCGGTTACGGAGTGGATTCGAACATGGGGTACTGCTATTCCCTGGCCTATTCCGGTACTCATAAGCTCTTCTCGCTTGAAGATCTCTCTTTCCAGCTCTTCCCTGTCCTTTATCCGGGGAGAGGTGGCTAGACAGTCGATAAGCTCAAGCAGTGCATCTCTCTTGTGCCTGTGGTTTAAAAAAATCACCCTATCCTCGGTTATAATATCTTCGATCCTAATAATTCTCTCCCGATCAGGAGCTTCCTGGGCGGTACCCTCCGGTGCAGAGAGCTTTCTGTTTACCCACTCTTCGATATCCGATCTCTTAAACCTCCAGGTGGTACCGATTTTCCCGGCGGGAATCTCCCCCCTTTGAGCCCAGTTGTACACAGTACGTTCCGAAACCCTCAAATATTCCGCTACTTCTTCCGGAGTCAATATCTCCTTTTCCATAAAAGCGCCTCTTTGCTTTATTTTGCGATAAATAGCTTTATATACAAAAAAATACATAAAAGGAAATGAAAAGTCAATAATTGCCATGTAAATTTAATAAAAATTGACGGAATAAGACGAGTATTTTCTTAAAGCACTACAATACCTTTTTTTCTGATGGATAGCTCCACGCTTTCTCCGGGCATCAGTTTTAGTGAGGAGTATGCCGACAGGGGGAAGCGTACTTCAATTTCTTCTCCTTCGGGTTTTTTAAGCAGTAATCGGAGGGAGTAACCTTCCTTAACAGGCCGTATATCCTTAACCAGCCCGGAGGCAAGGTTCTGCTGAACTGCTTTTCCTAAGGGTCTTCCTGGATAGAGAATCTTTACCTCTTCCGGGCGAATGTAAGCCGTAACGGTTGTACCAGTTTTCTCAAGCCGGGGTGGTGTTTCAAGGTGTAAGCCTTTCCAGTCCAGAATCAGGGATTCGGGTGTTGCATCAATCACCTTTGCCTGAAACAGGTTCCTTATGCCCAGAACTCTCGCTGTTTGCAGACTTACCGGCCGGTGTAAAACGTCTTCTATTCTTCCTATCTGTTCTACCTTACCTTCGCGGATAACGGCGAGTTTATCTCCCACTGCCAGGGCATCTTCCAGGTTATGGGTTACATATATGATAATCAAACCGAGCTCTCTCTGAAGTTGCCTTAAATCACTTTGAATACGTTCCTTTACCGCGCCGTCGAGCGCTGCAAATGGTTCGTCCATAAGCAGTACCCTCGGCTTAGCTGCCAGTGCTCTGGCGATTGCCACCCGTTGTTGTTGTCCGCCGGAGAGCTCCTGGGGGTAGTGATCCGCCAGATGATCCATGTGCATGAGAGAAAGCCATTTA
>QNBH01000013.1 GCA_003645645.1 Spirochaetota bacterium
GCTCAATCTCGCGCCCACTATCGAAGCTCTCAAGGAGAAATTTGATCTCATCACCGGAAAAGAACTCGACAACATTAAGCACAAAATAGAAGAAAATGAGTACAGGAAAGTTTCTGAGTTTGCCAATTTTCTTAAGGGCAAATACCTCGGAGTGATAATAAAAAAGTTTAAAAACATAGCCAGCAACGGCAGGGATCTTCAATATATCGAGTTTATTAACAAACTCTTCGAACTGCAAGTAGAATCCGATAAACCGGGGGAACACGGGTGATGGAATACTCACGTAATCCGGACGGATACAGAAATACCCTTGTAATCGGAACAAGGGGAAGCAGATTGGCACTTATTCAGGCAGAAAAAGTAAAGCAAGCACTGGAAAGGGTATTTCAGGGTAAAAGCCGGGACAATAACCGGCTGGGCGGAGATTTTTCCTCAATCTCGATAAAAATCAAAACAATAAAAACCAGGGGGGATAAGAGACTCGACTCTCCCCTTTCAAAAATCGGAGAAAAGGGACTCTTTATCAGAGAAATAGAGGAAGCCCTTCTATCCGGAGAAGTGGATATAGCGGTTCACAGCTTAAAAGATCTTCCCGTACAGATACCCGGTGGGCTTAAATTGGGGGGAGTGCTTAAAAGGGATGAACCAAGGGATGTGCTTGTAAGCCTGAAAAGAAAGCAACTCATCGATCTCGAGAAAGGGGATACATTAGCAACTTCCAGCTTACGCAGAAAAGCACAAATTCTTTACTTTAACCGGGAACTTAGAATAGTGGATGTCCGCGGCAATGTAGACACGCGGCTTAGAAAGCTAAAAGAGGGTCTGGCCAATGCTCTCATTCTCGCAGGTGCAGGGCTCCTGCGCGCAGGATACGAAGAGGAAATAACCGAGTTTATCCCCATGGATATAATGCTTCCCGCAGCGTGCCAGGGGATAATTGCAATGGAAACAAGAGAGGATGATCCCTTTTGCGCAGAAATTGTAGAAGCAGTAACTCATTCCGAGACATTCATCTGTGCAAAGGCAGAAAGAGCCTTTCTTAAAATAATGGAAGGCGGTTGCCAGGTACCCATTGGCTGCTACTCTCAACTGAATGGGACAGGCATAGAAAGCAAGTTCTCTGTAACCGGGCTTATCTCCGATCTGGAGGGAAAAAGATTAATTCGTAAAAGCGCCATGGGGGCAGTCCCGGAAGCAGAAAAAATATCTGCTAAGCTGGCAGAAGAGATACTTGCTTCAGGAGGGGTTGAAATTCTTGACGAAATAAGGGGTGTTGCCCGAAATGAATAGCTGGGACAGGGACAAAGGTATAGTATATCTGGTGGGAGCGGGACCAGGTGATGAAGGGCTTATCACTTTAAAGAGCTTAAACTGCATCAGGAGATCTCAGGTAATTGTCTATGATTACCTTGTTAACGAGAAACTTCTCGGTTACTGTCCCGAAGAATGCGAGAGGATATACGCAGGAAAGAGGGCAGGAGAGCATACTCTTTCGCAGGAAGAGATAAACATCCTGCTAATAAAAAAAGCTAAAGAGGGAAAAATCGTAACCAGGCTTAAAGGAGGTGATCCTTTCGTGTTCGGAAGGGGGGGAGAAGAGGCTCTGGCACTGGTCGATGCGGGCGTGCCCTTCGAAATTGTACCAGGAGTTACAGCTGCTGTTGCAGCTTCGGCGTATGCAGGGATACCGGTAACACACAGGGGACTTTCCTCTTCTCTTACTCTTCTAACAGGGCACGAGGATCAATCCAAAAAAGAAAGTACTATAAACTGGGATAAGCTTGCCACCGGAACAGATACGATCGTTATCTATATGGGTATAAAGAACCTCTCCGAGATAGTAAACAGACTTAAGGAATCGGGTAAACCCGGTAATACCCCCGCCGCGCTGATACGGTGGGGGACTCTAAATAGACAGCAAACTCTTACCAGTACACTGGATACAATTACAGAACAGGCGGAAAAGGCCAGACTCAAACCTCCTGCCATTCTCATTGTGGGCAAAGTGGTTGAACTCAGAAAGAAACTTAAATGGTTTGATAACCGCCCCCTTTTCGGCAAAAAAATAGTTGTTACGCGTACAAGATCACAGGCATCGGTGCTCTCTGCAATGCTTGGAGAGCTCGGCGCGGAGGTGGTGGAGTTTCCCACCATAGATATTCTACCCTTAACCGATCTCACTCCTCTGGATGAGGCGATTCGCCATATAGAGGAATTCTCCTGGATCGTTTTTACCTCGGTAAACGGAGTGGATATTTTCTTTAAATGCCTCTTTGATCTCGGTTATGACAGTCGGGCACTTCACAAAGTAAAAATTGCAGTAATAGGAAAGGCAACGGGAAAGCAACTTACAGAATATGGTATTAAGCCCGATCTTATACCCGAAGTCTTTACCTCCGAAGGTACGGTAAAGGCATTCCGTTCGATTTCTGATAATTATTCCGGCAAAAGAATTCTCCTCCCCGGCTCGGCAATTTCCGGAGACCTGCTTCCCGAAGAACTCACAAAGATGGGAGCCGAAGTTCTAAGAATACCCATATACCACAATGTGATACCAGAGTATTCACGGGAAAGAGTTGCTTCATTGCTTGGAGTCGATTCGGAGAACGGATCTCCGGATCTCGTAACATTTACAAGTTCTTCGACTGTAAGAAATTTCGTAGAAATTCTTGAAAAAACAGGTTTTCGGAGGTATGTTAATAGTATTCGAGGAGCGTCCATCGGTCCTGTCACATCAGGGGCGGCCGAAGAACTGGGAGTAAGAATAGCAGTAGAAGCCGCTGAACAATCCATCCAGGGGCTTGTAGATTCTATACTTTCCCTTTTTACAAACACCACTACTTATGAGAGGAAACTGTAATGATTGGCATCTCAAAACTTTACTGCGGATCAATCGAACCTTCCGATCCGCTGCGATACGGCAGAAAATCCGGTAATCTTCCCTCCCATCTTTTGCAGTTCTCAGAAGATAAAAAACCGGTTGTAGTGTGGAATGTGGGACAGAGGTGCAATCTCCGTTGCATCCACTGCTACTCTCAGTCGAAAGATCGAGAGTATGAAGGAGAGCTTAATACAGAAGAGGGCAAGAGACTTTTGAAAGACCTGGCGGAGTTTGGCTCTCCAGTGATTCTTTTCTCCGGAGGGGAGCCTTTAATGCGGCCGGATATATTTGAACTTGTGGAATATGCCAGGCTCAGTGGGTTAAGAGCGGTTCTGTCTACCAACGGAACTCTCATAACGAGGGATGTAGCGAGAGAGCTTAAGTCCCTGGGGCTATCCTATGTGGGGGTGAGTCTGGACGGTCTCGAGGCTGTAAACGACTCTTTCAGAGGAGTTAAAGGAGCCTTCCACAAGGCTGTTGCAGGTATCAGGAACTGCAAGGAAGAAGGCATAAAGGTGGGGCTTCGATTTACCATAAACAGGAGAAATGCAAGAGAGATTCCCGGGATTTTTAAACTTCTGGAAGAAGAGGATATTCCCAGGGTATGCTTCTATCACCTGGTGTATTCCGGCAGGGGGAGTAACCTGATAAAGGAGGATCTCTTGAGGGAGGAGACCAGAAAGACCGTAGCGCTAATAATGGATTTAACTAGAGATCTCTTTGACCGGGGAAAGCCCAAAGAGGTGCTCACAGTGGACAATCACGCAGACGGGGTTTACCTCTATTTGAGATTGCAGAAAGAGGACCCGGAGAAAGCGGAAACCGTGCTCTCCCTGTTAACCATGAACGGTGGAAACAGCTCCGGCGAAGGAATAGCCTGCGTCAGCTGGAACGGAGAAGTACACGCCGATCAGTTCCTTCGCCACTACTCCTTCGGTAATGTGAAAGACCGACCCTTTGGTGAGATATGGACGGATACCGGTAATAAACTCCTTGCCATGTTCAAGAAAAAGAAACTCCACGTTAAGGGCAGATGTGCAAAATGCAGGTTCCTCCACATCTGTGGTGGAAACTTCCGTGCCAGGGCTGAGGCTGTAACGGGTGATCTCTGGGCCGAAGATCCAGCCTGTTACCTTACAGACGAGGAGATCGGTATTAAAGAGGAGAAGCCTTCGTGTGCAGTCGAAGCATAAGGCAGAGAGAAATAATAAAACTTTCCATGGAGGTAATATGGAGTTTCCCGCTTTAAGGTTAAGAAGACTCAGAAAAAACAAAAACTTTCGAAGGATGGTCCGTGAAACCTCCCTTTCTGTAGACGATTTTATCCTTCCCCTGTTCGTACATTACGGAGAGGGGGTAGAAAATCCGATCCCCTCTATGCCTGGCAACTATCAGATGTCGGTGGAAAATATCGTAAAGGAGTGCAGGGAGGTAGAGGAACTGGGTATTCCGGCTGTTATGCTCTTCGGCATCCCTTCCGAGAAGGACGAGATAGGCTCACAGTCCTTTTCGGATGAGGGGGTGGTACAGAGGGCTGTTCGAGCAATCAAGAAGGAGGTTCCCAATCTGCTGGTGATAACCGATGTGTGTTTCTGTGAATATACCAGCCACGGTCATTGCGGAGTTATAAAAGATGGTGATGTGGATAACGATGAGACACTTAAACTGCTGGTCAGGCAGGCCCTATCATTTGCCCGTGCAGGTGCCGACATGGTGGCTCCCTCGGATATGATGGACGGGAGGGTAAGGGCAATAAGGGAAGAGCTCGACATTAACGGGTTCAAGAATCTGCCCATTATGGCGTACTCCGCCAAGTACTCATCCGCTTTCTATGGTCCCTTCAGGGAGGCCGCCGAATCAGCTCCGCAATTCGGAGATAGAAAGAGCTACCAGATGGATATCTGCAATTCCGACGAAGCCTTAAGGGAGGTTGAACTCGACTTAATGGAGGGAGCGGATATGGTGATGGTAAAACCCGCCCTTCCCTATCTGGATATCATATACAGGGTAAAAACCGAGTTTAGAGTACCGGTAGCGGCGTACAATGTTAGCGGGGAGTTTTCCGCCATTGTTGCTGCCTGTGAAAGGGGCTGGCTGGACAGGGAGAAAGTGATGATGGAGGTTCTCTATTCTATAAAGCGGGCAGGTGCTGATGTAATTCTAACCTACTTTGCCAAGGACGCCGCAAGAATTCTTGCAGGCAGTCGATAGGCGAAGCATACCGGAAAAAGACCGAAAATAGTGATGCAAAGATTGTACTTTTAATTCCGGTAAATGCACACGGGCGAGGCGTTAACAGTGGCGTTATGTACGTTGGCTTAATAACATGGGGGGGATCCTTATCAGAAGCTGTATAAGAGTCATAGAAATCTAAAGCTTTATGCGAAGCGCCTCCTGCCAGCACAGATTTTGCGGCACTGAAAAAGCGTTAGGGATTGGAGGGGCGCCCGAAGGGCGGTGCCGCCCCGGCGGGTGGCAGAGGGGGAAAACACTTTTTACGGGGTTTCTTTCTGCCTACAGGGGAGGGATTAAAGCGGGCCTGCTAGCAGTATATAGTAACTGGCGTACCGACATGGTGGTACTGCAAGGCGCAGGCAGGGCGGCACGGAACCCACGGAAAGCCCGACCCTGCACCCCGGCTTAGTGGGATCGCCAAGGGGGTGATAGAATACCCGAACGGGCTATCTTAATTCTTGAGGGTTAAAGAGAGAGGTGGGGCGTAATTCGCCAGTCGGGGTACGGCGGGATAAGCAGAAAGCGCCACTATTAAGCCGGGGTGCAGGGGAACGCCCGGAGGAGAAAATATGAGAGAGAGAAACGCATCGGAAAAACACATTCCGCGGCTTATTGCATGGGAAGTAACCAAGAGGTGCAGCCTTAACTGCAAACACTGCCGGGCAGTGGCCGAGGACAGGGAGTTTAAGGGAGAGTTTTCTACGGAAGAGTGTTTCAGGGTTCTCGAGAATGTGGCCGGTTTTGCAAGGCCGATCATGATCTTAACCGGCGGAGAGCCCATGGCGAGGGAGGATATCTTCGACATTGCCGGCTTTGGCACGAAGCTTGGTTTAAAGATGGTTATGGCTCCCTGCGGGCTTCTTATGAACCGGGATAATACCAGGCGGATGAAGGAGTGCGGGATAAAGAGGATAAGCTTGAGCATAGACGGAGCCGACAGGGAGACTCACGATTCCTTCAGGGGGGTTGATGGTGCCTTTGATGCCGTGGTGCGGGCCGCACGAATCGCCAGGGAGGCGGGATTGGAGTTTCAAATTAATACCACAGTTACAAGGCACAACTATCTTCAACTGGATCGAATCCTTGAGCTCTCCATTGAACTCGGGGCGGTCAGTTATCACCCCTTTTTGCTTGTTCCCACAGGAAGGGGAAAGGAACTCAAGGATTGCGAGATAGAGCCAGAGGAGTATGAGCGGGTGCTTTCCTGGATCTACGAGAGAAGCAGAAGTCTGCCTATACAGATGAAACCAACCTGTGCGCCCCACTATTACAGGATTTTCCGGCAAAAAGAGAGGGAAGCGGGGAGAAAGGTCACCGTAGAGACTCACGGTATGGATGCCATGAGTAAGGGCTGCCTGGGGGGACAGGGGTTTGCCTTTATTTCCAACACCGGGCGGGTACAGATCTGCGGGTTTCTGGATGTGGAGGCTGGTGATATCAGGAGAGAAAATTACGATTTTAGAAAGATCTGGGAAACTTCTAAGTTGTTCGAGGAGATGAGGGATCTGGACAGATACCACGGAAGATGCGGGGTGTGTGAGTACAGGATGTTCTGCGGCGGTTGCAGGGCAAGGGCCTATGCCACCACAGGCCATTACCTGGACGAGGAACCTTACTGCGTGTATCAGCCCAAGCGTAAAATAAAGGAACCTGTTTCTTATGAATCTTGATACTGCCGACAGGAGACTGCTGGAAGAGATTCAGAGAGATTTGCCTTTTTGCAGACGCCCCTTTGCCGGGATAGGAGAGAGGTGCGGCCTTTCCGAAGAAGAGGTTATTCTGCGGCTTGAGAAACTCCTTTCAGACGGAATAATCAGGGATATCTCCGCTATTTTGAAGGCAGACCGAATCGGTTTTAAGAGCACACTGGTTGCCACACGTGTGAAGCCTGAAAATGTAGAAGAGGTTGCAACACTGGTAAGCGCCCATCCCGGTGTGAGCCACAACTATCTGCGCAATCACAGTTTCAACCTGTGGTTTACCCTGGCAATTCCTGAGAGAAAGGATTTTAAGGAAGAGCTGGAGAAGCTCTTCTCGACCGTAAGAGAGGGCATCCATGGATACCTCATTCTTCCTGCCTTGCGAACTTTCAAGATAGGAATTAATTTCCGGTTAAGCGGGGATTCTATTAACAGGAGGGATGAAACTCCGACCAGAGGAGATAGGTCTTCAAGTATTGCCCGCGGGCTTTCTGGTTGTTATGCACCTGGTAGTTATGATCCTCCTTTTGTCCTGCTCAACTCTACAGAAAAAAGAGTGCTTGCTGTTCTCGAGGAGGACTTCCCGCTGTCTGCAGAGCCCTGGCGGATGCTGGCAGATAGGGCAGGTTTAAACGAAGAGGATTTTATAGAGATTGTGGAAAAGTTAAAGAGCCGTGGGGCTGTTAAACGGATTTCCGGAATCCTGCGCCATCGTCGTCTGGGATTCGATGCAAATGGCATGGCCTGTTTTTCCGTACCGGAAGATGAGATAGCACTATCAGGTGAAAAGGCTGCCGAATTTCAGGAGGTTACTCACTGCTACCAGAGGCCCACATTTCCCGAATGGCCCTACTCCCTTTTCTGCATGGTTCATGCAAATAAGCGGGAAGAATGTGAGAGGATAGTAGGCCGGATTGCAGAAGAGATAGGTTGCAGTGATTATACGATCTTATACAGCACCAGGGAGTTTAAGAAAGAGAGAGTGAAGTATTTTATCAGGGTCTGATCTATTATTTTGTTTGTTGTATCGACAACACTGCCAAGAGGGTAGTGGTTATTTTGAAGATGTTGGAAGTTGGAAATAACAGATTGATAAGAAGTGATTGTTTCTTTTTTTACTTCGAAAGAAAACCACCACCTATGGTGAGCACCGGTGGTTGTTTACTCAACGACTCTTCTTTTTTCTAACTTCACAGGCAGTTCAATAACAAACTCTTTGATCTGGTCTCTTACTTTTCGGTAACAATTAAGTTTTTCTTCCTCTCCGTCAACTTGTGAAGCAAGAAAAGGAGGATCTTCGAAACTAACGTGTATATGCTTTGCTTTTCGCGGAAAAAGAGGACAGGATTCCCGGGCATGGTCGCATACGATAATAACGTAATCGAAGGGAATATCCTTTATCTCTTTTACATGTTTTGAACGATGCCGGGAAATATCTACCCCAGCTTCGGCCATTACCCGCACTGCATTAGGATTAAGGCCGTGTGTCTCGATCCCAGCGGAATATGGCTCTATCTGGTCGGATAGGAGGTGCTTGACCCAGGCTTCGGCCATTTGACTGCGGCAGGAGTTACCCGTACAAAGAAATAAGATTTTTAGTTTTTCGGCCATAGATTCCCCTTCAAGAATTAGACTGAAGTAACAGGTTTTTCGTCCTCGATTATACCTGTATTCTTCAATATTGATAACTCTTTTGATAACCTAATACAATAATCTTGTGAATTTGTCAAAGAAAGTCAAGCGGCAATGCTTCACCGGGCATATTTAACTGGCTTTCGTATTCGGGTATTGTAAGGTATGTATTTTCAGGATGAAGGTAATTTCTTCATCTGAATACCCAATATTCGCACGCCTGTTGATCTCTGCATTGAAAGCTTTGCCGGAAGTGTGATCAAACATTGTCCTTTTCTTAAATCCACCGTTTCTGCGTTAACCGTTACCTCAGCTTCTCCTTCTTAACATAAAAGAGGACATAATCCGATATTTCGCAGTTGGGAATGGTTCCGCCCGGTTTAAGCATTATGATTCTGGTTTTAAACTCATCTGCATGATAAAAAACGTTTTTGTTTCGTTTTTCATATCGCAATCTTCGATCGCAACTTAAACCTATAATTAGGAGATCATAAGTTAAGTTTTAGAGGTTTGCAACCTTTTTGCCGCTTGAATTGCAGGTCTCCTCTCGTTAAGTTGATTGTACTCTTGACATTCTTTGCCTATTTGGTTATATTGCCAAAAACAACACAAAACAATAGAAATGGAGGAACAGATATGAAAATTCAAATCTTAGGAACCGGATGTCCCAAGTGTAAAGCACTGGAGGACAACGCACGCGAGGCGATTAAGAAAACAGGGGTTGAAGCTGAGATCGAAAAAATTACCGATATCGACAGAATCACGGAGATGGGTGTTATGGTTACTCCCTGCTTGGCTATTGATGGAAAGGTTATGAGAACCGGCAAGGTGCTTAGCGCGGATGAAATAGCAGTGATCATCAAGGGAGGCAATTAACATGGAGGAATGTTGTAGCGGCAGTGATACACCGACGAGATTACTATATGCGTGTTCAGGAGTAGCCAACACCGGATACCTCGCCGATTCCGTTGCCCGCCGGCTCATGAAGGGGGGGACCGGTAAAATGACCTGCCTTGCGGCTATGGGAGCTGGATATTCCAGGTTTATCGAAGATGCTAAAAAGGCCGACTGTAATATCGTCATAGATGGATGTCCGATTTCTTGCGGAAAGCAAATTTTTGAAAAACTGGGATTGCCATTCAATCATTACAAAACAACGGATTACGGTATAGAGAAGGGTAAAACAGTAATAACCGAAGAAATTATGCGTGAAGTAACCGAAAAGTTGAAGGGAGAAATAACCAATGGGGGATGTTAAAACAGACACCGTACACGAGAGCAAATTGGTACCGATAAAAAAGTTCTGGGCTGAAAAGAAAAACAGATTTCTTCTCCTGCTTGCGACTATCTTTGTCATCGCCTACTTTGTTCCCTGGAGCTCCCCCAGGGTAACTGCTGCTGTTAATGAAGCGTTTCTCATGCTTGCCGAATATGCCCGGGAGCATGTACTGCTCTGTCTGGTACCGGCATTTTTCATCGCCGGGGCCATCCTGGTCTTCCTCAACCAGCAATCGGTAATCAAGTACCTAGGCCCGGATGCTCCTAAGCTGGTCGCCTACAGCGTCGCTTCGGTCTCGGGGACGATTCTTGCGGTCTGCTCCTGTACCGTGCTTCCGATTTTCAAGGGTATCTACAAAAAAGGCGCCGGTATCGGACCGGCAGTCAGTTTCCTCTATTCAGGTCCTGCAATTAATGTTCTGGCAATAATTCTCACGGCGAAAGTTCTGGGGTTTAAACTCGGATTGGCCCGTGCGGTAGGAGCGGTTGTTTTCGCTTTTATTGTAGGGCTGCTGATGCACCTGATCTTTCGCAAAGAAGATGCAGAGCGGGTTACTAATACAGCGATGTTTCAGGGTGCCGGTGAAGAAGAACGAAGCCCCGTAAAAACCATCATTTATATGGTAAGTATGATCGGCATTCTGGTTTTCTTAAACTGGGCTCCTTCGAAGGGTGCTGCGACCGTATGGGACTTAATCTACCGATGGAAATATCTTATCACCGGGGTTTTCGGTGTAGTGCTGATATATACTCTGGTTAGCTGGTTTAAAAAGCATGAATTAAAAGAGTGGGTTGAAGCAACCCGGGACTTCGCCGTACAAATCCTGCCCCTTCTTTTCGGGGGTGTACTTGTTGCCGGATTCCTACTGGGCAGGCCGGGATACATGGCGCTGATACCAGAGAAATGGATAGCTGCCGCCGTAGGGGGCAACTCCCTTCTATCCAACTTTATTGCAAGCATCTCCGGCGCACTCATGTACTTTGCAACCCTGACGGAAGTACCTATCATGCATGGACTACTTGGTTCGGGTATGGCCGAGGGACCTGCATTGGCGTTGCTCCTGTCGGGTCCTTCCATGTCATTACCTTCTTTGCTTGTAATCGGCCAGGAACTTGGTGTGAAAAAGACACTTGTTTATGCTTTGATCGTTGTTATAATGTCTACTTCAGCCGGTATGCTGTATGGAGCCATAGTATGAACGGTTGCTTCTGTAACAATAAGGGAGATATCCGATCTCTCTTAATCAATGGTCGCCGGACATGGATCGCCGGATTACGTGATATATCCGGGTTATGGTCATCAGAGGGCAAACGGCCGGCGGATATTGCTCCTTCTCATATTCTGGAAGCAGTACGCCGGTATAATCATGTAAGCGATTCGGTCGAAAAAGAATTTATAGAAGCCATTCGATCCGAATACAATAAATATGTCGAGGAGAAAACAAAAGATGAAAAAGGTCGCTCCCCATCCTGATTACCCGCCTGAAGAAGGAAGATATCTGCGAGGGAACGACTTTTCCCCTGTTGTTGTTGTCGTTGTGCTTAACAAACCTGAAGAAGAAATACCCCGGGAAATCGAAGAACTTGTTCGGGTCGGCGTTGAAACCGGCGCCGCACTATCGGGTACGGTACAGACTGAAAACATAGGATTCGAGAAAATAATCTGTAATATTATTGCCAACCCGAATATCCGCTATGCCGTGCTCACTGGTCCTGAATCGGAGGGACATTTAACGGGAGAAGCATTTAAAGCCCTCTTAAAAAACGGTGTTGATGAGAAGAAGAGGATCATTGGGACCAAAGCCCCGCATCCACTTTTATACAATATACCACTTGAGTATATTGAACGGTTTCGTAAACAAATTTCTTGCATCGATCTGCAATTCAAGGGAACCCCGGAGACGGTCAGAAAGGCAGTGTGGTCCTGTTACCAGGAGGAGCCAGTGGAGTTCGAGGGTCTAAAACTCTACGATATAGGCGCCTATCCTGAAGCCCCATTAAGCGGCAAGATAACCGAAAGGGTTCTTGAACCCTGGAAACGACCTCAAAATGAAAAGGAACAAGCTGCCGTCGATAAGATGTGGGAAATGATCAACCGTCTTAAAAAGAATAAATGAAAAACAATCCCAGCAGGAGGAGGGCGTAGCCGTCCTATGCCCTCATACAGAACCGTGTATACTTTTCACCTGAGTAAAGCTTACCGGAAATACACGTTAGGGATTGGAGGGGCGCCCGAAGGGCGGTACAGCCCCAGGGGGTTAAGGTGACTCACCATTAGCCCCTTGGAGGTGGCGGGTACAATGGCGTTGCAGGCGAAACAGCATTAGGGTTCGGGTTTAAATATATCGCTGCTGGAGATCGAGAACAAGGAGTTATTGACTATTCCGTGGAAGCTGGTTTTTTCTCAAAGAAAAATACCTTACCTTTACGTTTCTTTTCGTTTTTCCTTATATTTTAATAAAAAGTATGTAAACCATAATTAGCTTGTAGGGTCAGCTCTTCTCCGGCTTTTCGTACTTCCTCAACGATCGGGTCTTTACACATGGCGTTTCCTTTATCAGGCAAACATAAGCTTACCCTTTTTCGGTTGTGGAACCGGTCTCCCCAATTCCTTTGCTGTTTCTATCCATTCTTGTATCACAATTTCAGCGTTCTTTAATGCTTCCTCATAAGTGCCACCGTCTGCCATGCATCCAGGCAATTCCGGTACTTCCGCTATATAGGCTTCGTCTTCTTCGCTCCAGTATAGGATAATCTCGTATTTCAACGACATTTATACCTCCAACTTATACTTTAAAATTATACCTCGAACTTGTTTTACTTGATAAACTTTCGCAAGGTTGCCTTTCGGTTGAATGTTGAGTATCTCTTTAATTCCTTCCCGAGTGTAAATATGATGATCTCCTCTAATTCGCTTCTCAAAACCAAGTCGGTCTAACAAATAGCATAAATCGGCAAAGGCAATATTGTTGTCCGATGTTCCATGTAAAACCTGTTGTAATATTTTATCAGCTTTGCCCATACAATAGCTTCAGTGTACTATGTTTTTCTTTTTCCTTCCACATCTCCCAATAATTTTTTAACTGGAACACCCCAGGAATACCTCCGTGTATTCATGGGTGTGGATCGTACAATGAGAAAAAGTCCACTGCCAGGACGGCAAGGGCTTTTTCTTTAAAGAGAAAGAAGTGGGGTTCTTAAGAATTAAGCCGGTACTGCAATTTCACTGTAAAGCTCTATGACACCCTGCACCGGCTTTTTACAGATAATCGAGTCGTCCATCTCCATACGGATGGGGTGCTACCCAAAAGCCATCTACAATTTTAAACAGGTTTGCCGGTAGCACCAGATAATGAATAGATTCTTTCGGTTGCCAGGACAAGACCACAAACACCGGTTTTATATGGTAGATAGCAGTACGAAAAGCCAGGGCAAAGCCTTCACCCAACCTTCCAGTTTTTGGGTCTTCTGGAAACAGAAGCACCATGCAGGAGCGTTTTACCATCCATACTGTTCTCCGGTGCAAAGCCGCTTTTGGTGATAAGTTGTCCGGTACTACCTTTGTTGCTAATAAACCCTTATAGAAAGAATACTCTGCCCGTCAGTTAAAGTCACAGGCAACGAGTGTTTTCTCCTGCAAAGGAGTACCTGCAATGGCCTTGCTGAAACACTTATCGACCCCTTTCGCATCTCCTCCTCTTATAAAAAAGTAGAAGCCCAGTTTTCTGAATGCGGTAAGCAAAGTGGTACAGATTCTATTCGGTACCTGCAGGTTGCTGAAGCCTGCCAATACCACCGCCTGTATGGGTACAGAGAAGCGGAACCCCTCCTCCGCCCCCCTTAAATATTTACCTCCTGTTACAGAGACAGAGAAGGTAACCATATGTTAAACCTCCATCGTTTGATTTCGGCGCTTTATCGCAATATTCGTTGTTTCTGTGTCAAGCGGTTTTCTTCTAGATTCTTACTTGCCATCTTACTTCCTGTCTCTTATCTCCCTTGGATGAGACATGCTGTGCATCTTCTTCAAGTCTCTAATTTCAACATGGGCATGCCTCTGTGTTGTTCTTAAAGAAGCATGGCCCAATAACTTTGCAATGCAGGCTATATCGAGATGTTGCGATAGTAGTTGTGTTGCAACCTAATGTCTGTTATGCCGAATTCGGCATAATCGCCACGCGGTTGCCAGTCATCTTCTATCAAACAAAGTGGATATTACCTACATTGCTCAACTGCTTAAGCATTCTTCCATGAAAACAATGCGACTGGATGTACATGTCGAGATAGGGGATCTGAAAAAAATACATAGTTTGTATAATCCACGGGAAAATAAGTTATAGTAATAATTCCATACACACTATTCTTGGTGGATGTACGAATATGAGATGAAAAGGTATAATTGTTTTTTTACCTAAATTTTTAAACGCTAAAAAACAAAATATACTTTAAATAATAGCACATCTCAATCTACCTTAAGTTACTGATCGTAGATCGTGATATGCTATTATACCCTCAGGTGCTGTTTCTATCCATTCTTGTATCACAATTTAAGCGTTCTTTAATGCTTCCTCATAAGTGCCACCGTCTGCCATGCATCCAGGCAATTCCGGTACTTCCGCTATATTTGCATCTTCAGATCATGCGATTTTTATTCCGCTGAAAGACGCTGAATGGCTTTAATGGTACTCCGTTTTTCCTTTTCTATTGGCAACACTATAGTACAAATCTTGACTTAGAACCTCTTGAGTGTTCACAATATTTGTTGCAAACTGGATTGTGCTTAGAGTAAATAACCACCGGCAAAGCCTGAGGCTTTGCAAGCCCTGCAAGGGCTAAGTAATTTCTGTTTTGCAGAAATTACTTAGGTGGTTGTATGCTCCGAAAGAAGGTAGACGGGCTTAAGCCCGTCTCTCCACCGGTCTTTCGACCGGTGGGCAACCACCACAGGTGGTGGCCTTCTTTCGTAGTAAAACAGGAGGAGGCAGGAAATTGCCGCTTCATAATTACGATATTGCAAACATGTTAAACAGGGTGGCCGACCTACTGGATATCGACGGAGAGAATCAATTCAAGGTTCGCTCCTACCGGAATGCAGCCCGCACCATTTCCGACCTCTCCCGCAGCATTACAGAAATGTTACAGGCGGGTGAAGACTTAACCAAACTTCCAGGCATCGGGAAGGAAATCGATAAAAAAATAAAGGAGATAGTGGAGAGGGGCACCTTCTCGAAATTGGAGGAAATGGAAAAAAAGATTCCGCCTCAAATACTCGAACTCATGAATATTTCTGAGCTCGGACCCAAACGGATTCAAAAATTGAGGAAGGAGCTTAATGTTTCATGTCTTGATGATCTGGAGAAGGCCGCCCGTGAAAAAAGAGTTAGATGCCTGGAGGGATTTGGTATAAAGACTGAAGAGAAAATCCTGCAGGAGATAGAACGTCTTAAAAGAGGTGGCGGCGAGAAACGGTTTAAATGGGCTGCTGCAGAAGAAATTACTTTAGCTATGATAAATTACCTGAAAGAACTCGGTAACATCGATAAAATTACCCCGGCAGGAAGCTTCAGAAGGAAAAAAGAGACTGTAGGAGATCTGGATATACTTGTTACCTGCCAGAGGAGCGATCCTGTCATGGATCGATTTGTCTCTTACGATGAAGTAGTGGAGGTGATTTCCAGAGGAGATACGCGCTCTTCTGTTACTCTTCGCTCCGGCTTCCAGGTTGACCTTCGAGTAGTACCGGATGAAAGCTACGGGGCAGCACTACATTATTTTACAGGGTCCCAGGCCCATAATATTGCAATCCGGAAACTCGGCGTTCAAAGAGGGCTCAAGATAAATGAGTACGGAGTTTTTAAAGACGAGAAGAAAATCGCAGGAAAAACCGAGGAAGAGATTTTCTCACATGTCGGGCTTCCCTATATCGAACCGGAACTGCGCGAAAATCGGGGAGAGATCGAGGCTGCTTTAAAGGGAAAACTCCCAAAGCTTGTAACTCTCGAAGATATTAGAGGTGACCTGCATGTGCATACAAAGGCAAGCGACGGGAAGTTTACTATAGAAGAGATGGCTATCGCTGCTAAAGATAGGGGATACGAATATCTGGCGATTACAGAACATTCAAAAAGAGTATCCATGGCCGGAGGTCTGGATGAGAAACGTCTTGCGGAGCAGATAAAAGAGATCGAGAGGTTAAACGAAAAAATTGGTGATTTTCGTATTCTTAAGTCCATCGAGGTAGATATACTCGAAGATGGAGCTCTCGATCTTTCCGATGATATTCTCAAAGAGCTGGATATTGTCATTTGCGCAATCCACTACAACCTGAATCTTCCCGCAGAAAAACAAACAGAAAGGGTTCTAAAGGCTTTGGATAACAGCCTTGTCAATATATTTGCCCATCCATCGGGTAGACTTATCGGACAGAGAGAGCCTTATCAGATCGATATGGACACAGTACTGCAAGGTGCAAAGGAGCGGGGCTGCTTTATGGAGGTAAATGCACATCCCGACCGGCTCGATTTGACCGACACCTATTGTAAAAGGGCTAAAGATATCGGTCTTAAAGTGGCTATTTCCACGGATGCTCACTCTACAGACAATCTGGAAAATATGAGATTCGGTGTAGCCCAGGCGAGAAGGGGCTGGCTGGAAACAGCGGACGTGCTTAATACGAGACCCCTCACAGAATTAATGAAACTATTCAGGAGATAACCCGGTATTTATGTACTCTTTCCGAAGAAGAGGTTAAGGGATGATTGCAACACTACGGCCATAACGAGCGGCAGGAAAGGGGCAAGCGTCCTGCTGTTATATTCTTCTTGCATCAATTTACCAGTACGCTCATATATATCCTTCCTGGAGCTGCCCTCATTGAGCTCATAGTAATGCAAAAACCAACCGATGCCCTGGTCATCCTGGTGATAGTCTTCATCAATGCCATAACCGGGTTTTTACAGGAAAGCCGTGCTGAGCGGGCGATAAAAAGCCACACTATCGCCATGACGGGAGACGGAGTAAATGATAGTCCGGCACTGAGGGGCGCTGACATCGTTATGGCAGGGTAGGATTGGATGAAGCCCGAACGATTGCTTTCTCTATGATGGTGGCTTTCCAGTGGTTTAATGCTTTCAACACTCGATCTGACCGCCAGTCCCTCTTTAAACTGGGTTTGTTTAGTGACCCGTTACTTCTAGACGGTATAGCGTTGGCTATCCTTCTTTAGGCAATCGTTATTTATGTACCATTATTTCTTTTTCCGATTTTCTATATACGGGCAAAAATATCCTTTTGTTCCAAACAAATGGGCATTCTTCTTGACCGCCCTTATGAAAATATTCTATTATGATAAATCCGTACTCTCGTTGCCTGAGTTTGAATCGACTTTCTTCCATCAAGCCGTATCGAAGTTTAACAAATAAAGGGAGTGATAAATGTTCGATAAATCAAAAAGACTTTTCACAGAGGCAAAAAATTATATTCCAGGGGGAGTTAACAGCCCTGTGCGGGCTTTTAAATCCGTAGGAATGGATCCTGTTTATATAAAAAGCGGTAAAGGTTCCATACTCCACGATTTGGATGGCAATGAATACGTAGATTATGTTTGTTCATGGGGGGCTCTTATTCTGGGACATGCCGATGATCGAATTGTACGCAAAGTAAAAGAGTATTCCGAAAGGGGTTTGAGTTTCGGTGCAAATACAGAAATAGAAGTTGCCTTCGCCGGACTCATCACCGATATTTACCCCTCCATAGATATGATTCGAATGGTAAACTCCGGCACCGAAGCCACGATGAGTGCTGTAAGATTGGCGAGAGGATTTACGGGGAGAAGCAAAATAATTAAGTTTGAGGGCTGTTACCATGGTCATGGTGATTGCTTCTTAATTAAAGCCGGCTCCGGAGTACTTACTCTGGGTATCCCCGGCTCACCGGGGGTAACCGAAGGTGTTGCGGGCGACACCCTTACAGCAGAGTTCAACAATATCGATTCTGTAAAGGAACTCTTCAGAGCAAATAAGGGAGAGATCGCAGCGGTAATTATTGAACCGGTGATGGGTAATGCAGGTGTAATACCGCCTGTGCATGCCTTTCTTAAAGAGTTAAGAGATATAACTGCAGAAGAAAACTCAATCCTTATCTTCGATGAGGTAATAACAGGATTTCGTGTTTCCCTTGGAGGAGCCCAGGAGTTATATGGGATAAAACCGGACCTTACATGCCTCGGAAAGATTATAGGCGGCGGAATGCCGGTAGGTGCCTTCGGTGGAAAGAGAAAGATAATGGAATACCTCGCTCCTGTTGGACCTATCTATCAGGCAGGCACTCTTTCAGGAAATCCTCTGGCCATGGCAGCGGGATATGAAACCGTCTCCATATTAAAGCAGAAAGGTGTTTATGAAAAACTCGAAGAGACTTCCGGAAAACTGGAGGAAGGAATAAAAGAAAATCTTAAAAAATTAAACTTAAGTTTTACATCCAATCGAGTTGGTTCCATGATGAGTCTCTTTTTTACTGATACAGAAGTAAGTGGATACAGGTCTGCCTCTGCATCCAATACAGAGCTCTTCTCTTCCTACTTTAAAGAGATGCTCCTCAGAGGTATTAACATCGCTCCCTCTCAGTTTGAGGCATCCTTTGTATCCACCGCCCATACAAATGAGGATATAGAAAAAACTATTAAGGCAAACTACGAGAGTCTTAAAAGACTGTTATGATAGATAACTTACTCCTCTTTCCTTTACAACCCTGATAAAATTATTGATAGATCTATCGTAGGTGGATTCAATATCCTTTGGGAAATAACAGGCAGGTAACTGCCCCATTCTTCTGTGGTAGTGTAAACATTCGCAGCACAATCCTGCTCGAGAACAGGGATAGGTGCAATTGCATATACTTTTATTTTCTTCGATGTTGCATTCTCTCAAAGCAAACCTCCTGTATGTGCATAATTTGATGTATTCACATTAAGCACTATGTTAGAGAAAACCGGCCAGTTTTTCAATAAACCAATCATGACAATCCGAAAGTAAAAAGCCCCAAATGTGTTATAAGTGCAAAACTTACTGCTGTAACAATCATCCACATAATCAGATAAATAGTATCTCTTCTTCTCCAGGGACACTCTTTAAGATAGGTTCTGCTTCTGCCCGTCTCTATCCCCCTGGCAGCCATGGATACAGATGCACGTTCTGCATGGCGGATTGCGCCGGAAAGGAGGGTGATTGCAGTCGCCGGAATTTCTGCAAGTTTCTTTCTGCGAGCTTTAAGGCGTACTTTATGGGTATTCTCGATCCTTCTCAGGTCTTCCCTGAATTGCGGAATTATGTTCCATGCAACATACAGGGCGAATCCTACCCTGGGTGACAGGTTAAGCTGCTGCATCAAAGCGTTTACGAGTTTCTGCGGTTCTGTCAGCAGAAGGTAGCTTACAGATATAATTATCATGGTAAAAGTTCTTATAAAAATAATCGATGCACGTCGTAATGAATTGCGGCTCACCGCTGCAAAGAGAAATCTCACTATTTCCTCTTCTTGATTAGTCCGGGAGAAAAAGAGGTTTAAGAAAAAAAGCCCCACTGGAAGTGTGGCCAGAGGCAAGACAATTTTTAGAAAAGCTCCTATTTTAACTCTCCCCAGAACAAAAACATTGATAACAGCTAATCCGAAAAATACCGGAGGTGTATAGTAATCGAAGGAGATAAATACAGGTATTATCAAAATAAAGTGCACAGCGAGTATGGCTACCGGGCTTATGGTTTCAAGCAGGGAGCCCCTTTTATCGTTCATTTACACCATCCCATGCAGGAAGAAACGCTCTCAGAAAGGGCTCATCTTTTCGGGACAGCTCCTCTCCCGTCCCTCTGAATACAATTTTCCCTTTTCGAATGATCATAATAGTGTCAGATACCAGAAAGGCAAGTTCTGCCGAATGTGTGGCAATCACAATGGAAAATCCTCTCTTTTTCAATTTGAGGAGAGATTCTGCCAGAGGAAACAGGTTAGGAGAATCCAATCCGTAGGTGGGTTCGTCCAGAAGCAGGATCTGTCTTTCTTCCTGGAAGGCTATCGCCAGGGTAAGCCTTCTCTTCTCGCCTTCGCTGAGTCTGTAAGGGTTCTGCTTGAGAAGTCTGGTAAGTCCGAAAAGAGCAACACCTGTATGGCAGCGCCTTCCGGTTTCTCTGTTTCCCACTGTAAGCTCTTCTTCTACAGTGTCTTTCATAAAAAAATGTTCGGGGTTCTGCGGCAAAACAAGAAGAGAAGAGTAGAACGCGTAAGGAGTAAGCTCTGTTATATCCTTTAAACAATTGTCCTTGGATCTTAAAAAAACACTCTCCTTCCGGTTTTGAAGTAATCCGGCAAGCTTTTCCAGAAGTGTAGTCTTTCCAGATCCGTTAGGCCCTAAAACCGAAAGAATCTCACCCCTATGCAAGCCCAGAGAAACCTTATCGAGAGCTGTAACACGTTCATCGTAAGCGTGTGATAGACTAACAGCATCAAGCACCAGTTTATCATCCTCCGGTTTCTTTTGGTGTGATCCTCTTTCAAGTTTTTGCCGCAGTTCTTCCGGAAACCAGGTGTGCCCATGAATCTCGCTGACACTACCCTGGCCTGTTATAGTCCCTTCCGAACCCAGATTTATATATCTTTCTACACATGGTATGGCATATTCGATCTTATGTTCTACCATTACTATAGTAATCTCTGTATCGATCTCTTTAAGAAGAGAGAAAAAGTCCTCTGTAGCCAGAGGATCGAGATAAGAGGTGGGTTCATCGAGAAAGAGAACCTCCGGTTCGAGGGCAATGGCCGCTGCAAGGGATACTTTTTGGCATTCTCCTCCTGAGAGTTCCGAGGGCTTTCTGTATTTCAATTCCTGAATCTTCATTCTCTTAAGTACAGAATCGATGCGCTCCGCTATCTCCTCTGGATTTACGCCTCTGTTTTCAAGACCAAAGGCTATCTCCTCCTCAACCGAGGGAGCGATCATTTGAGCCCTCGGATTCTGAAGCACAGCCCCAATGCTTTTAACCCTTCTCTCTATTTTTCCTTCTATTTTACCGGGGAGAACATCGGGTATGATTCCAGCCATGAGGAAGAGAAGGGTTGATTTGCCGCTCCCCGAAGCTCCCATTACCAACAGGCGTTCTCTCCTGTAGAGTGAAATACTCACTCCCCGTAGAATCTCACGCGTGGATCCATAATATCGGAATGTAATGTCGTTTAGAACAATCTGGGGGCTCACAGTCTTTTATCAGACTTCTTCGCTCTCTTCGGGAAGAATATTCTGTAAAACTCCGGTTTTTATTATCCCCTTCCCCACGTAATAGGAGAGAAGCCCTGCCAAGACAACACCACTGATTATAACCGAGATGATCTGTACGGCCCATACCCAGGGTTGAAGTCCTGCATAGTGGCTGTAAAAGAAGTCCAGAATATAGGCGAAAACACCTGCAAGAGCTCCTGCAATAATGAGTACTGTTAAATCATACTTCCTGTACCTGGTTAAAGCAAATACTAACTCACAAGCTGCACCCTGTACCAGACCCCATATGACAGCAGTTATTCCCCACTGAGTGATAAATGCCTCTACTACGGCTGCAACCACCTCTCCTAAAAGTGCGGCTCCGGGTTTACGAATCAGAAAAGGTATAAGTGTACCGCCTGTAAACCAGAAGCCGTATAAAAGATAGTTTAGTCCTATAGAACCTAGAGGTGATGCCAGCCCCCAGACAAATGTCCAACCCCACCAGAGCACCCCCAATGTTACGGAGAGCACTATAAGGGTTACTACCTCGGTAAGTTTAAAGGAAAATGTCTTCTTCATGTTGTATCTCCGCTTCTTGAGTCTTAAAAATTGTGGGGTTTTTAAAGTGTCAGGTTCCCTTCGCTGGTATTACCCAGATCAGGTTCAACGGGTATAATCTCAGGCTCCCCTCCGGGGGGAAACCACCCCACGACTCTTTAATTATAAGAGGAGTAACGAGGAAAAGTCAATACACTATTGAGCCCATCTTGAACAATCAAAACCGGGTGCTGAAAACCTGATTCACTTCCAAAAGGTATCCCACTTTTAATCTTACCTACCGAATTCTATAACCTCTTTCTCCTTTTCTTCGGTTTTGCGCTTGTCACCGTTTCCGTCACCGCCGGCGTATACCTCTCTTTCCCAGATGCGACCGAGTAATCTGTTTGTCTTCGCGTTGTACTCATACATTTTTTTATGGTATTCCTCATCCTTAATTGCCTGGGCTGCATCGTCGTCCATGGGTTTTGCATTAAACTCTATTATGGTCTCATAGGCTACTTCATGATGATCTCGAATCGGACAGGGAGCAAAAAGATTACCCACCTTTCCGTGTTTATTGAGGTACTTATCCTGCCAGTCTCTAATCTTCTTGAAGTATCCCGACATAAGCACTGTCGTAAGGTCTCCGCCGCTTTCGTATACTTCCTTTATGTTTGCTACATGGTAAGGGAAAAATACACAATGAGCTACATTTCCATTCCAGTCGATGTAAAAGTATCCCCCTGACCTGCCCGCAGAAAGACATCCTATAGAGAGGGGACCTCCGTTCCAGAAGTCAATAAGGAAAATCCTTTTGTTGTATATCAGTTCAAGCTCCTTCTCCAGCATCCACTGCCTCTGTTCAGGTGTTATCATAAGATCCACGGTGTAGCTTCTGCCTATGGGCATGTACTGGAAAATCCATCCGTATATAACACCCTTTTCATTGAAATAGTAATCCATAAACTCATCTGTTAAAACAATCTCGGCATTCTTTCTGGTTGCGGTGACGGAAATACCGTAGGGCACACCGTAGGACTTAAGGTTGTCCATCGCTTCTTGAATCTTTCTGAACACACCCTTGCCCCGTCTTTCGTCGGTCTCCTTCTCCCATCCCTCTACAGAAATTGCAGGGGTTACATTTCCTAGCTCTGCAAGTTTCCTTGCTGCCTCTTTGTTTATAAGAGTGGCGTTTGTGTACATCAGGAAGTAGTTGTCATTGTTTTCTTTAAAGAGATCAAAAATATCCTTTCCATCGTTCCTGTACATCAGGGGTTCGCCTCCGGAAATTACTGTAAAATGGGAACCCCAGTTCTCTCGTTTATCTGCAATGATTCGGTTAAGAATTGAATAGGGAAGAGTGTTTTTATCAGAGGCGGTACTCCCTGCATAACAGCCTGTACACTGCAAATTACAGCGCTTGGTCGGGCTTATGGTTAAAAATACCGGTGGATAAAACCCATACTTTTCTTTGAATGGTTGAGAGCGTTTCTTTACACCTATTAGCAAATTACCGATAAAGTTTTTTATAACTCCTCGACGGACCTGCGGAGAGATACGGCCATCTACAAGAGCCTTGTCCACTGCATGAAGAAGATTGGTAAGGGCAAGACATCTCAGCTCCTGAACTTTTAAAGGAAGCCCATCCACATTATTAACCACATAGGTTTCGTAAAGTTGTTTCTCCCCCTGCTTTAAGGCCCACTTTCTTATTGGTCTAAACTTGACAGCCGCATCGATAAACTCCGTCGACATAGCCTGCCATAAATCACTGAACTGTAAACCCAGCATTTTATCCCTCCTATTAAGCAATAGTGTTTATGCTATGTACAGTCGAGATTTTGTTTTTTTACCTAAACTTTTAAACGCGAAAAAACAAAATCTACCGAAACACCTGGCACATCGCAATCTTCCTTATCGGTTGTGATCGAAAATTGCGATATGTTATCTATAAAAAGATAAACACCGGTGTGGACAAATTGGAATAGACCAAATGGATTAAATATAGAAATTTTTTTTAAAAAGACGGCTTTTTTTCGGGTAAATATTATATCACATTACCGAAATATTCGATTAAGGTTTTCTCTACATTCTTATAGCTTTCTTTTATCCTGATAAAGGCGCTTCTCTCCTCTTCCTTGCAACGTTCCACAAAGGTTTTATCTTCAATATCTGCAATATTAATCCTTACATTATAAGAAGCTATTGTGGCGGCTGCATGTGCAATATGTACGGCAGCAGCGGCATCTGAACGTGCATTTCTGTTACCCAGAGAAGTAACTTTTTCCGCCATCTCCATCACCCTTACCATGGTTTTCAGGGTCTCAAGGGGAACCCTGGTGGCTTCTTTCAACGCTTCCTGCAAGGCTTTCCTTCTCTTCTCTTTCTCTTCGGCGCTTGTCCTGGGAAGCTTATAAGCTTTTGATACCTTAAGGTAAGCTGCCGTATCCTCTTCTGTGAGGGAAAGAAGCTGTTTGATGAGTCTCTTCGATTCTGCCTCAAGTGGCGAAAGAGTCTCCCATACATCCCTATACTTTTCTCTTCCCAGGGTAAGTCCTGTAACCATGTGAGAGAGAGCCGAGGAGAGGGCTCCACAAAGAGCGGCTACACTACCTCCTCCAGGTATCGGTTCGAAAGATGCCAGTATGTCGCAGAACTGCTCTACAGTAAGCTTATTCATTTTAATTGTTTTCTCTTCGGTCATCTGTATCCTCCAATTCTAGATTCCTTTGCTTTGATTGAAAGCTCCCCGCCACACCTAATTATAATAGTAGGAAGCTGGTGATATCCCGCCTGCTGTAGCTTAAAAAATCCAGTTCAAATAAGATCGAGAAGACGCAGTTCAATGACCTGATCAGGACTAAAATCTTTAATTTGAAGGTAGTAGGATAGGCTTTCTACAATAGCGGCTGCAGGAATCATACCGTAAACTTCAGTTTCCAGGACCTGTATTCCCCATCTCTTTGCTTCAACCCGGATAAGCTCGGTTACACGATACAGGGGGTTTCTCTCAAAATCTGTAATATTCATACTAACCTGTGTTATGCCTCTCTCTTTAAGATAAATCCCTATGCCTTTAACATTGCAAAAACCCCCACTTGAGGCACGTACCGCCTTTGCGATAAATTTTACCACTTCCTCATTTTCTGTATCGAGATTCACATTATAAGCTATGAGAAACTTCCTGGCACCGATAACCGTTGCCCCGGCTGTAGGATGGAGCTCTGTCTTTCCTATATCCGGATGTCTCTCCGGTTTCTTCACTTCTGCTTTAAGGGTTTCATACTGGCCTTTCCGGATTACCTCCAGCCGCCTTCTCTCGGGTCGCTGTGCAGACTCCTCGTAAAAATATACAGGTATACCCGTCTGTTGGTTGAAAACCCGACCGAAATTCAGGGAAAGTTCCACACACTTCATCATTGATATATTTCTAAGAGGCACAAAGGGAATTACATCGACTGCACCTATTCTCGGATGGGATCCCCTGTGGTTCTCCATATTGATGTTTTTAACCGCCCTGAGGGAAGCCTCTAGTAATGCCTGCTGGACGGCTTTGGGCTCTCCGGCGATAGTAACAACAAGACGGTTGTGGTCGGGATCTGCGCGATAATCCAGAAGCACACAGCCTCTCTCCTTACGAAATGGCGCGATGATCTCCTCTATTACCTCAAGCCGCCGTCCCTCGCTAAAGTTGGGTACGCACTCGATCAGTTCTCCGGCCATATCTTACCTCCTTTCCGGAAAATGGCAGGCCACCTCATGAGCTTTCCCCATTTCTTTAAGCAGAGGTTCTTCCATCTTACATATCTCCCCTGCATATACACATCGGGTTCTAAAACGACACCCGGAGGGCGGATTGATCGGAGAAGGCACATCCCCCTCCAGAATTATCCGTTTACGCTCAAGTGTTGGGTCGGGTACAGGAACTGCGGAAAGGAGAGCCTCCGTGTAAGGATGGAGGGGGTTTAAGTAAAGCTCATCGGTTTCTGCAAGCTCAACAATTTTCCCCAGATACATAACGGCAACCCTGTCGGTTATATGTTTAATTACGCTTAAGTCGTGAGCAATGAAAAGGTAGGAGAACCCAAACTCGGCCTGCAGGTCCTCCAGTAGATTTATAATCTGCGCCTGAATGGCTACATCCAGTGCCGATACAGGTTCATCACACACAATAAGTTTTGGATCTAAAGCAAGTGCCCTTGCAATCCCGATTCTCTGCCTCTGTCCTCCGCTAAACTCATGGGGGAATCGTTTCCGATACCCCGGCTCCAGTCCCACTTTTTCCAGAAGAAAGCAAACCCGCTTCTCTTTCTCCTTTCCACTTGCCACACCATGAATCAAAAGAGGCTCCCCGATTAAATTTTCTATATTCATCCTGGGGTTTAGTGAGGCGAAGGGGTCCTGAAATATTATCTGCATGTGGCGTCTTGCAGAACGCAATTTCTCACTGCTCAATTTCATCAAATTTGTTCCCTCAAAATAGACTTCTCCCTCTGTGGCTGGGAGAAGACGAAGCACGACTCTACCGAGGGTGGTTTTCCCGCATCCCGATTCCCCTACCAGACCGAGGATCTCACCCCCCCTTAAGAAAAAGCTCACTCCGTCCACGGCCTGGATATAACCTGCTACCCTGGAAAATATGCCTCTCTTTACAGGAAAATACTTTTTTAGATTTTCCACTCTCAATAAAATATTATCTTCCAAGGGTATTTCCCCTTTTCGAAATACTTTCTTTAAAATAGTGGCTTTTTGCCCTGTCATAGATAAAACAACGGACCCGGTGATTTTGATCGATTTCCTGAAGTTCGGGTATCTCTGCGGTACATACTTTCTGTGCAAACCTGCACCTCGGATGGAATCTGCACCCTGCTGGAAACCGCATCGGATCAGGGACTGTACCGGGAATTACCTCAAGGCGCCTCTTTTTCTGGTCTGTTAATCTTGGGATGGAATTGTAAAGGGCGATGGTGTAGGGATGTTTCGGCTCTTTAAAAATCGTTCTAACATCGGCATACTCTACCGCCATTCCTCCATACACCACCACCACGTTCTCGGCCATCTCTGCAATTACCCCAAGATCGTGTGTGATAATCATTACCGCCATCCCCACCTCTTTCTTTATCCGTTTTATCAGATCAAGAATTTGAGCCTGGATGGTGACATCCAGAGCGGTGGTAGGTTCGTCTGCAATGAGTAATTTTGGTTTGCAAGATAGGGCCATGGCAATCATGGCTCTTTGACGCATTCCGCCGCTTAGCTGATGGGGATATTCATTAACCCGCCTCTCGGGCAAGGGGATTCCCACAAGCTTGAGCATTTCTACTGCTATCTTTCTGGCTTCATTCTTGTTAACATTCTGATGAAATAAAACCGTTTCACTTATCTGATTACCTATCGTATACACGGGATTTAAAGAGGTCATCGGTTCCTGAAAAATCATGGAGATCTCCTTTCCGCGAATTTTTCTCATCTCCGATGAGCTCTTTTTAAGCATCTCTTCTCCACCGAAGATAACCTCTCCCTCGAGTATTTTTCCCGGTGGAGAATCTATTAAACGCATTATCGAAAGAGCGGTTACACTCTTACCACAACCCGACTCTCCTATAACTCCCAGGGTCTCCCCTTTTCTTACAGAAAGGCTCATCCCGTCCACCGCCCGGGCAACCCCTTCATCGGTAAAAAAATAGGTCTTTAAGTTTTTAACATTCAGCAAAGTATCATTCAAATCTCTCCTCCGAGGGCCGGAGTTTTTTTGACTGGTTAGCTATCTATTCTCCTCGCAATCTGGGATCTGTAATATCACGTATCCCATCTCCCAGCATATTGAAGGAAAGTATTGTTATTAGAATACTTAAACCGGAAAAAATAGAAACCCACGGTGCATTTATGAGTACATTTATGCCTTCTCGAATCATGTTGCCCCATGTGGGAGTAGGAGGTTGAACTCCAAGTCCTATAAAGGCGAGGTTAGCCTCTAGCCTTATTGCCACACCTACCCAGAGAGTGCCTGCAACCAGTAATTCTCCGAAAAGATTGGGGAAGATGTGTCGTATAATAATACGAGGCGTCTTTGCACCAAGTGCCTGTGCTGCAATCACGAATTCATTTTCTTTGAGTGAGAGCATACTCCCGTGAGATAGCCTTGCAAACCTCGGTGTCATAACAATCCCAATAGTGATGATTAAATTGATGAGGTTTGAACCCAGCGATGCAGTTACAGCAATGGCCAGAATCAAATCGGGAAAACACATAAGCACATCCACGGTTCTCATTATTACCGTTTCGATTTTACCCCGGAAATATCCTGCTATCATTCCCAGTGTGGTACCTGCTACCATCCCCAGGAGAACCGATGAGATGCCGATAACCAAAGATACCCGACTACCCCAGATGATTCGGGAAAGAACATCCCTGCCGAAATCGTCCGTTCCCAGAATGTGTTCACTACTCGATCCGGTAAGCCTGTTGTAAGGGTTTTGAATAAGGGGATCGTAGGGAGCAAGCCATTTTGCAAAAAGTGCTATAAGAATTATAATGATAGCAATCACTCCCCCGGCCATGGCGGTCTTATTCTTTCGAAAAGTGATCCACAATCTCATGGTCTGGGATGTTTCTGCAGTTATGAGCTCGTCTTGCTGTCTCACGTTATATCCTAATGATATTTTATTCGAGGATCGATCAATCCGTAAATTAAATCGGTTATGAGATTTACAACAACTACTATCAGTGCATAGATGAGCATAACCGACTGCAGAGTGGTGTAGTCTCTCTGCTTAATAGCCCCTACCATGAGCTTACCCAACCCCGGTCTGGAGAACACTATCTCAACCATAACGGAAGAGCCGATAAGCACGATAATATAAAGCCCGCCCAGTGCAATTATCGGGATAAGGGCGTTTCTTAAGGCGTGCTTGTACAGCACCAGCCTTTCCACCAAGCCTTTTGATCGTGCGGTTCTGATGTAATCCTGCCTCAAGACGTTGAGAAGGGAAGAGCGGGTCATTCTTGTGATGTAGGCGGTCATGATAAGACCAAGGGTCAGGGCCGGTAAAAAAAGATAACGGAGATTTTCTCTTAAGTTGGTTATATCTCCTCCTCCGACAACGGGAAAGAGTCTTAGCTTTATGGCAAAGACCAGCATCAGGAGAACACCGAGGTAAAAAGCGGGAATTGAGAGTCCGACCAAAGAAAATACCCGGTTAAAATAATCTATAAATTTATTACGGTGGACCGAAGCCGCTATACCCAGCGGTATACCAAAAAGATAGCCCAGAAATATTCCGCTCAATGTGAGCTGGATTGTATAGGGGAGCACCTGGGCAACCTGCGTGGCTACCGGATAGCCTGTTATAAGAGATTTGCCCAGATCTCCCCTCAAAATAGAACCCAAGAACTTAAAGTATTGAAGCCATAGAGGATCGTTTAACCCCATCCTGTTCCGGAGTGCCTCCACCGCCTCTTTGCTTGCATAATCACCGAGTGCTGCAACTGCAGGGTCTCCGGGAAGAATTCTTACTATTATAAATACCAGAGTAATTACGATTAGAACAATCGGAATACTCTGGAGAAGCCTTTTTATGGCATAAACAATCATACGGCTTCAATAGCGAGCCTGGTTCTATCCTCCCGTTTAATGGGGGAGGATTCTTGTTTTCTCGGTTATCTGGGGAGAGTAGGTCTGCCAGCTAAACTCCAGAGGATGCCCCAGATCAACATAAGTTCTCATGGGAAATACATATTTAAGCCTGATAATGGGCAGAGAAACCACATCCTTAAGTAACTCTATCTGAGCCTCTTTCCAAAGATTACTCTGCTCTCTTGGTTCCAGCTCGTACCTAGCCTTCTCTATGAGGCTATCGAGGTTATCTACATTTCCATCTCCGTCGGCATCAACCGCTCCGTAGTGGGAGAAGTTTGTATCCGGTTTTTTTCCCATTACCACCTCCGAATCGGAATGGTAGAACCTTGTAAGAAACACATCCACATTTGGTCTCCAGCAGGCGTAGTAGACGAGTGGGCTTGCATCCTCTCTTATAAGTGTATGGAAAGAGGCATGATCCACCACCTTAAGCTTCATATCTATGCCCGCTTTTTTGACCTGTGCCTGTATTGCGGTCATGGGTTTAAGATAGCTTGTTGCAAGCTCGCTTATTATTACCTCGGTTGAGAATCCATTGGGATAACCCGCCTTTGTAAGGAGCTCCTTTGCCTTCTCTACATTATCCTCGTAAACAACCCCCGCTTTCAGAGCCTCCTCTCTGGTCAGGGCACCGGGTGCCGGCGGAGCGAGGGTAGGAGAATAGATAGGTTCTGCAAGTGTCTCTCCCATAAATGCTGCAACCTCTTTTCTCGATACCGCGTATGAGAATGCCTTGCGTACATCTATATTGTCGAAGGGAGACTTTCTTATATTGAAGTGAAGTGTCTGAACTTCAC
>QNBH01000014.1 GCA_003645645.1 Spirochaetota bacterium
ATATATTATAAATATTGTAATAATAATATGAATTTTTTTTATTCTCTACTTCAATTTTTTCCTTAATTTTCTCATATCCTGCTTTTTCATAGTCTTTTCCTGTAAAGACAGCCCCCTTTTTACAATTGCCCTTCTTATAATCAGGAATCCAACACCACCTACAATCATGAAAAAACAGAGAATCTGCCCTGTTGTAAAGTTCCAGGGGGTTAGAAGAAGGTAGGGAGGATTCTCGATATTTACAAGTTTTATTGGAAATCCAATACCAACATCGGGTTCCCTGAAATATTCGATCACAAATCTTACAAACCCGTACCCGATAAGATACACTCCCAGTAAGAATCCTGTAAAGGGCTTGCGCTTGCGAAATACAAACCAGAGGATCAACCAGAGCACTATTCCTTCGAAAAAGGCTTCATAAAGCTGGGAGGGATGGCGGGGTAGATTGATAAACTGCTGTGTGGAATCTATTTTCAACCCTGCCCGCTCTGCAACCTCCTGTACCCACTGCTCTTTAACCGGAAATACCTCTGCAGTGGGAAAAATCATTCCCCAGGAAACTGTGGTTACCCTGCCGTATAACTCTGCATTTATAAAATTGCCCAATCTGCCAAAGGTGTATCCGAGCGGGATTCCAGCAATAAGCATATCTCCCCAATCAAAAAGATCGAACTTCTTTATTCTTGAATAAATAACAATCGCAACAATAGCTCCGAGAAGACCCCCATGGTAGGACATCCCCTGGAGGCCTACAAACCGGAAGTTTTCATCGAAGGGCCAGAAAATCAGAAGGGGATTGCGGATATATCTGCCTGTGGGATCGTAGATCAGGGCTGCGAAAATTCTTGCCCCGAGAAGAAGTCCGATTATTCCCCAGAAGAAAAAGTTAACCACATGGTCGTCCTTGATATCGAGTTTATGTTCCTTTACCTGATAGCGGAAAAGATAGAAAGTAATGGCAAAGGCCACCAGATACATGAGTCCATACCAACGCAAGGGTAAACCCGGAATTATTTCCGGTTTGATCCAATCGGGATAGTAAATATATGCAAGCACCTTTATCTCCTTATCTTAAGTGATAATTTCGTTGATCTCCTCATCCCATCTCCCTTTTTTGAAAGGGTGCTTCTTTTATGTGCCCGCTTTGAAGGTCGAAGCTTATTCTTATAGCCTTTTTAGGACTCTTTATCTCGTAATGTCTTCCATGACTCTCTATAATAACTCCTGGAAAGAGGGTGCCTCGAACCTTTATCTCCGAGGGAAAGTGTTCTTCAAATTTCTCCCTGAGGGTAAAGAGATGGAGGCTCCTTTTCTCCATTAATTTAAGTGCGCGCAGTTTCTCGTTTCTGGCCGCCTCCAGCTTAACTCTATCGTTAATTTTTTCATACCGTTTAATGGCGGTTTCCAGTTCCATAATCAATGATTTTGTTTTTTCGATTGTCTTTTCATGCATTTCTATTTGATCGGCTATAAGATAATCCTGCCCAAAAGAGATTAGGGTTTTCACTCCGCTTTGCGAACCCAAATTCATAGCCTCCAGTCCCTTACGCACCTGAGTTTGACCACCTATTAAAACACCCTTATCCGATTCCAGAATCATCTTACCGTTGCATTTTACCTTTGATCGAAGGCAGAAGTTCTTTATTTTTATATCCCCAACACATAAGAGAGTTGCCTGTTCAACAAAGGAAACTTCAAGATTTCTCCTGGCTCTTATGACAGCCTTTCCGGCTCCCTTAATGCCCTGGCTAATAATTATATTATCATCAGCAGAGAGAAGGGAGGCTTCCACACCTTCACCTATGACAATACTGTCTTCGGAGAATATTGAGAACCCGCTTTCTACAGAGCCCTTTATGTGAACAGAACCAGGAAATTTGATGTTTCCGGTTTGATAGTTTACATTTCCTGCAACATAGTAGACTTCGTTTACTTCTATAAGTCTGCGATCATAGTAGAGCTCTCCGCTTTTTTCTGCAACCAGTTTTACAATACCATTTTCTTCCTTCTCCTCTCTTATGTTTTTACCGATTTCCACAGGTATTCCCCCTCTGGACTCCGCCTTTACGATTTTACCTGTAATATCCCGCCCGTCTTCCTTACTTTCTTTCGGGGGAAGCAGTTCTGCAATTGTCTGACCCGATCTTACCTGAGTAATCCTGCTTTGTGTTTTGAAATCAGCCCTCCCATCTTTTTTTATGCTTACCTTCTCCCCTGTGGCTAACTCCACCAGGAGTTTTATCTGTCTCTCTGTCTCGTTAACAGGTTGTTTGCCTCTGGCAAAAACCATATTTTCTATTACTTCACCTTCTCTTGCTCTGTTTATTGCATCATTTAGAAGTTCCTCATCAACTCCATATATTATACCCTTCTGCTTTATAAAATTTTTGACCTCCTCCGCATCGAGGGGCTTTCCTGTACCTTTAGCCGGAATCAGGGTGATTCTCCCCTCCATCCTGTCTTCTGTCATAGTTATTTCTGTTCGGCTGTCCTGGTGAGGACGGACCCGCAGAAGTATGGTGTCATTCCGACTACCCTGATCGAGTATCCCCTGAATCTCCGCAATAATTCCGTTTTTATCGATGGTGAGATTTTCGTAAAGCTTGAGGTTCGGCTCATCTCCGCTTATGCCCTCGATAACTTTTCCGTAAACATCCATCCCCGGTTTCCCTTTTTCCGGGGGAGATATTAAGGCTACCGGTTGATGCCTGATAACAGGTGCCATTTTTTCAACCATGGAGACAGGAAACTCTTTGAAAGAAGGTACTTCCTTGAGATTTTCCGGATTATCCCACCCCATACGACTCTTAATCTCTTCCGACTCCTTTTCACTTAAATATTTAACGGTAATTTCGATTTCGCCGTTTTTCCCTTTCTCCGGCGGTCTACCCTCTGCCAGAGGGTAATCTTTCAGTTCCAGATCTTTACTGCGATAAAAGTGAACAATATCCAGTTTTAACTGCTCCCTGTTTATCCCTCTTACACCGCTTTCTCTTATTGTTGCGGCTACCTCTTTAAGATCAAGGGGTCTCCCGTTACCACGACCTTTAATAACCGTAAGGGTTGCCTTAAGATGATCGGGAGAAACAGTCACTTTTACCAAGGCATCCCCGTCTTCACTCAGGGGAATATTTTCAAGGGATTTCCCCTTTTTTACTGCATCCTCTATTATGAGCTCTATTTCGGCTTCCGAAAGAATCATCTCTTTGGGATACCCCATCTCCAGGGCTTTTTCGATAATCTCTTTTGCCGTCGGATTGCGTGCGCCTGGATCACCTGGAATGAAATCGAGATAGCACGTGGCATTATCTCTCGAAAGCTTTACCTCCCATTGATGAGTCCGGAAAGGAATAACTTCTACCCAGTTTTTCCCCTTTCGTAGAAAACCCGTTTCCGTTGCAATAAGCTTATCCCCTTTTCTCTCTACTCCCCTTCCGGTATAAAGGGGAGGTTCTGAGCTAATTTCTGGCAGAAGAGGTGTACCTCGTACAGATTTCCCTGGTTTTCCCACCGTAGCAGGTAAAATTGTTGCAATTTTTGCGTCCTTTGTAACATAGCCTGTCTGAAGAACCTCCGGGTTTACATGTACCTTTTCGGGTATTTTCTGTTTTTCAAAGACGATAATCTTCTCTTCTCTGGGTGCAAGAAAGGGAAGCCTTGACTTCTTGATAACTTTCTTTTCTTTTTTTACTTTTTCGGTCTTGATTACTGTTATATCCGGGATGGGATGAAGATTGAAAACTCTTTCCGCTTCTTCGCTCAGAGAATGGGGTATGGGATTCTCCACCCACATATACTCCTCCCGTTTTCCAGGTTCCGGAGGTTCTCCTCTCGCTACTGTTACAGAAACGGGTTTTTCTTTTGCTCTAATGTCTGAAGATTGTGATAGTTCTTGCAGTAACTTGTTAATAGAGGCACGGTCGATACCTTCGGTAATGCCGTTTTCTGAAAGTAGTGCAAGAACTTTATCCGGGTTCCACTCTTCGCCTTCAGGATTGGGAGAATAGAGCAATTTTGCTTCAAGCTCAGAGTCTTCGATGTGAAGAGTTAAATCTCCTTTTAAGTTAATAGATTCCATAATCACCTGTCGATAAATCCGGCTTGAATAGCCTTTACCAGTTTTGCCTTTATAAAGTAATTTTCTTTTTTAAGCTGGTTTATCTCATACTGTTGAGATTTTATTGTTTCAACAAGATCGCCCATGGTGAGCGCTCCACAATGGAGGAGGTCTTCCATATAGCGCATTTTGGTTTCAAAATCCAGTTCGGCTTCCATCTCTGCAGTCTGATATGTTTCATCCAGCGATTCGAAATCGAGAGGAGCTTCCTCTTCAGTTTCTGCCTCTTCCTGAATCAACTTATCTGTTATTCTGTAAACAGCCTGAGAAAGTACCGAATTGGGTTTATAACGAATGATAGGAAGTCTCGATTGAAGGGCGATGTCTTGAAGATCGTCTCTGTATATAATGCCGAGATGTTCTATATCCAGATCGAGGTACTCTCTGCATGAGCGTCTTAATTTTTCTGCTCTTTTAACCTCCGATGGGTCTTCCAGCAAGTTTAGAATAATCCGGGGAGAAAAGTTACCCAGCTTCTCCCGGAAGCGGCTGTAACTATCCGGGTCCTTCTCCCGTATGGTCTTTAGAAGGTAGGGCACATAGATTTTCTGAGGCGATGAGCCTCCCTGGAGCATGCCACCCATATACTCGCGCGCCTTCGAATTTTTTTTGAAAGAAGAACTCATAATCCGAAATACAGTATTTTTCAGAAAAAGGTAGGCATTAAGTCTGGCAGTGGGAGTAGGTGTTGTTATGATAATCCCTCTTCTGGAAGTCAGAAAAAAATCTATTACATTGAAGTTAGTCCCTGCACCCAGGTCCATTATAAGATAATCGGCTTCAAGAGAGTGCAGCTTTCTGATTATCATCCGTTTCTGGGAAGATTTCAAATTGGCGGTTCCGGGTATCTCTGCATCACCCGGAATAAACTTAAGGTTTTCATATTCTGTCTCAACAATAATTTCCTCAAACTTCAGACTGTTATTGGTGAGAAAAGTTCCTATTCCTTTCCGGATTCCCACCAGTCCGAGAACCAGGTGCAAATCCGAGCCGCCGAGGTCGAGGTCTGCAACCACAACTTTTTTTCCTGCTTGAGATAGGGCTATAGAAAGATTCGCTGCAAGAATGGTTTTCCCAACTCCGCCTTTCCCGCTTGCAATAGGTATTATTCGCATCTATTTATCCTCCCTGCTTACCTCTTCCCATCCGGACAGGTCTGTTATCTCCTTCCGGGAATGTTTGTTCTTTCCATCATATAATAGCAAAAAGACCAGTAAAAGAAAATCTAAAACTAATACGGCTACAAGGAGGATAAACAGCGGTAGAGTTATGTTTAGACTGCTTATTCCGATTCTTTCAACTATGGGGTATTCACCGTTGGCAAAAAGTGCATACTCAAATATTTTTACAAGGAAGAGTGTAAACTCGCTTTGTGCAAAGAGAAAGAGTATACCCGAGAATATACCTATTACTTTACCGCTAATAAGCAGGTTGATAAAAGAGGCGTATTTTTCAGGGTATTTACCTGCAAATAAAAAGGCAATACTCATTACGAGTTGAACTGAGCCAAACCAGAGAAACATTATCAATACTTGAGATTCGATATTGCTTATAATGAGGTTTGTTGCTGCTGTAAAAAGAATAAAGAATCGTGCCAATTCCCATGCAGCACCGAAAAAGAGAAGAGGTCTTGTTATTCTGGTTTTACCATTTTTATTCATAGAAAAAGCACTTTTTATATATCCCCTTATTTTTTTCTAGAGGGAACAATTCAATTCGAGAGGAAGTCCTTCCCTTTTCTTCTTATTTATCTTATAAATTATAATGTTTTGCAATACCATTTTTGCCTTGACAAACTATCAGGATAAAATAGAATTGTATAAACATGAGGGTAAAATAATTATTGGGTGAGAGTAATATGAAAAATAGAGAAAGATATATCTGGATTGGAGTTACAGTTGTACTTCTCTTATTTTTAACCGTAATAGGATTTGCACCAACAGCCCTGGCTCAATCGAGGGGAAAATCAGTAGAAGAGTATGTAAGACTTTTTGAACAGGTCTTTCGTTTTATTCACGATAACTATGTAGATGTGGTTGATGCTGAAAAGCTTTTCCAGGGTGCCATGGATGGATTATTTCAAAGCCTCGATGATCCTTACTCTTCCTATCTCCTGCCAAAAGAGATGGAAGATATTACCGATACTACCTCGGGAAAGTTTGGTGGTGTGGGCTTGTATATCACAAAACCCTCCAGAGCCAACAGCCAGGACTCATCGGAAGGTTCATCTTCTCTGCCCGATCGAAATGAAACACTCTATGTAAGGGTGGTTTCACCGATTGAGGGGACACCTGCCAGTAGGGCAGGTATTTCGGCCGGTGATTTAATTACAAAAATCGAAGACGAATCAACAAAAAAGATGAGTATCGATGAGGTAGTGGACAAGCTGCGCGGTGATCCCGGTACCAGAGTAACCATCACAATTCTAAGAGAAGGTGATATAGAGTTCCAGGTTACCCTCACCAGAGCCATAATCGAGGTACCCACTATAAGAAAGGACATAATACCAGGCGGTATAGGTTATTTGAGGATTATACAGTTTACCCCTCTAACCGATGACAGAGTAGAGGAGGCAATTGAGTTTTTCGAAAGTAACGGCTATTCTTCCTTGATAATAGATGTTCGAAGCAATCCAGGAGGGTTGCTCAGGGCGGTCGTGGATACTGCCGATCTTTTCCTGTCCGGGGGTATTATTGTAAGTACCCGTTCCAGAATACCTTCAGAAAATAACGTTTTTACAGCCAGAGAAGAGGCAAAGGTGCCTTCAAGCATACCGATTGTTGTTCTTATTGACAAAGGCTCTGCTTCGGCTTCCGAGATTCTTGCCGGAGCCTTAAAAGATAGAAACAGAGCCTATCTGATAGGAGAGACGACCTTCGGGAAAGGTTCAGTACAGCAGGTAAAGAGCCTAAACGGCAGTGGTTTTAAATTGACCATGGCGAGGTACTATACACCTTCAGGAACAAATATCGATCATAAAGGAGTAGAACCCCACAAAGTAGTGAAGGAAAAGGAGCTTACAGAGAAGGAACGCGAATCCTACCGGAAGCTCCTGGAAGAGGGAATTGTGGAGAAGTTTATGCAGGGAAAGCCGAAACCGAATGGAAGTGAAATAGAGAACTTCGTTGCAAAATTAAGAGAGCAGGGGATAGTGCTCGAAGAGAGAATCATAAGGAAGCTAATTCGAAACGAAATAAACAAAACATGCAACAGTCCGCCGGTGTATGATTTAGATTATGATATAGTATTGCAGGAAGCAGTAAAAATGCTTAGAGAAGGCAAAATTAAAAGTAATTTAGAAGGAATGTAAGCAGGAAAACATCAATGGAAAGTTTCAAGATAAGTACCAGAAGTAAAACAGAGCTGATTGAAATAACCGGCCAGGTCCAAAGGGTTGTATCCTCTTCAGGAGTAAGAGAGGGGGTGTGTCATGTTTTTATTCCTCATACCACGGCGGGAGTTACTGTAAATGAATCGGCAGATCCTTCTGTACGCAAAGACCTGATTATGGCACTGAATAGAGTTATTCCCCTAAACGATGCCTACGCCCACATGGAAGGAAATGCTCCAGCCCATATTAAGGCCTCTATGGTGGGTTCGAGTGTCACCATTCCCGTTTCGGAGGGGGCGATTGCACTTGGCACCTGGCAGGGAATCTTTTTTTGTGAATTTGACGGTCCGCGGACTAGATCGGTCTGGGTAACCCTTGCCGGTAAATAATTCCATGAGACAGCTTATACTTCCGCCCGGATATAACGGAGAAAAGTTCTTCCCTATTACAGGCAGTGAGTTTCATCATCTGAGGAATGTTTTGAGGGTATCAACAGGGATGTGCTTCAACGGGATAGACAGAAAGGGAAACCGGTACAACGTAACCGTTTCTTCGGTGAATGAAAACTCGTGTACCCTTCATATTAAGAAAAATTCTGTAAAAGAGCTGGAAGTACCACAAATCACTATTTTCCAGTGTCTTCCAAAGGGGAGAAAGATGGATCAAATTGTTCGCCAGGTGGTGGAAGCAGGGGCAAAAAGAGTAGTTCCTCTGATAAGCGAGCGAACAATTCCCCGGCTTCAGCACAATACAGTAAAGAAAAAAACCGACAGGTGGAGAAGAATTGCGGAGGAGGCTGTAAAGCAATGTGGAGCTTCCTATGTACCAGAGGTTTTCGAACCTGTAAAACTAAGAAAGATACATGAGTTTCGCCTGGAGGATGAAATCGGCCTTTTTTTTCATCAATTACCCATTGATAATAAAACTCTTCATAAATATCTTTCCGATTGCCCACCCAGAATAGGCATTGTGATCGGACCCGAAGGAGGTTTAACAGATGAGGAAATTCGATATCTTAAAGATTTACTGTTCGTCCCGGTTTATCTCGGTCCTAATATTTTGAGAACCGAAACAGTAGCCGTGGTTGCAGTGGCAACTATACAACTTCTGTACCTGGAGTATGATTCGTGGAGACTTCGATAACTTTCAAAAAAAATCGTATAAATCTTCTTAATATTCCGGTTGATATCCTTAAACAGGAAGATCTTGAAAATGCGGTCAGAAGCATGTTTTCCGACAATATGGTTCACCAGATTGTCCTTCTATCCCTGCATGATTTTATGAAAGCCAGAAGAAATCCGAAACTTAAAGGATGTTTACAAAAAGCCACTCTGGTACTTCCGATCTCTGCAGGAATTGTGAGGGGAGCCAGGTTTCTTGAAAGAGAGCCGCCCATACGTTATATGCCTTTTGATTTTGTTATTAAACTTCTCTGTGTGCTGGAAAAGTATAATAAGTCAGTGTATCTTCTTGGTTCAAAAAAAGAACACTTGCAGATTGCAGAAAATAACCTTCGCACTTCCTTCCCCGGATTGAAGATCATAGGTAGATTTGCTGGTTACTACCAGAGATATAAGGACAAAGACATTATTCTTGCAATAAAAAAGGCTTCTCCAACACTTCTCCTGGCTGGAAATGGAATTTACGGAAAGGATCTCTGGATATTCGAAAATCGCAACCAGTTCAATCCGGGTATTTTTCTCTGGTGCGGAGGCTGTTTTGAAATCTTCGCCGGCAAAAAGAATAAAACCTCAAGAGTTCTCTGGGAAAAAGGGTTGGATTTTCTTCCAGAGTTTATAAAAAAGCCCTGGAGAATCTATAGATTGTTCATCTATTTTTATTATGTTTTACAGCTTATAATTTCTAGAATAAGAGGACTCTAAGCAGATATTTTTTTCGGCTTAAGGATTGAGGGCGAAGGGAGAACGGAATATCTTGCTCAAGAGGTTTGTGGCTCACTTCGTTTATGCTGTAGATGTAAGCGAAACGCAGCTTTAATAGAGATATTGCCAAGAGACAAGTGATAATTTATCTTTATCCTATGCACAGTCGAGATTTTGTTTTTTATTAAAGATTTTTAAACGCGAAAAAACAAAATCTACCGAAACCTACAGCACATCGCGATCTTCCTTTTGGTTGCGATCGAAGATTGCGATATGAAGACAACTATTAGGATGCAGAATGCACCGGTTTGCAGGCTATATCGGCCAGGGTCGACCCAGGGAAGTGGCGATAGAGAATATAATTAAATATCGTAAAGTTTGAGGTACTCGTAGAGTTCTCTTAGTCGTTTCTCCATTTTATGTGTAAATATTCTTCCAACCAGGTTTCGGAAAAATGGAAAAAACAGAAGAAATCCTGAAATATCGGTTATGAAACCCGGGGTGAGAAGAAAGAGGGCGCCCGTAAAAATACCTGCAAGACTGATAAACTCCTTTCCGGGATAGTACCCTTCCTTTATTTTCCCTTTAAGAACGGTAAGAACATTCTTTGCTTCTCCAAAGGCTATAAATACTCCCACCAATCCGGTTAAAGCGGCCAATGCGAGGGTTAGATAGTCGCCGATTATCTCGCCGAGATAGAGAAGGATAAATATCTCTGCCAGCGGCAGGGTGGAATAAAGCAATACAATCAGGAGAAGTTTTAGAATAAAACCCCTATCGAAAAATTTTATCAAAGTGTTAAAGTTGAGCATAGCCATTTATTTTATCACGGCTGTATCAGTTGGAGCAATAATAAAAGGTTGCAATATTGAATAATAGGGGGTATCATATTTTTTCACTGTGGTCAGGATACTTTTTATCGATGACGATCATCAGGATCAAAAACTCCTGAAAATGATTCTCCCGGAAAATTACGCGGTCATCTCTGCCGTAAAAGGCCTGCATGGAGTAGAATTGATACAGAAAGAAGAACCGGATATCGTTCTTCTAGATATCGAACTGCCAGATATCAACGGGCTGGAATTACTCAAAAGAATCAACGCATTGCCTCTATCTCCTCCGGTTATCATGCTGACAGGTTGTTCTGAGATAGACAAAGTGGTAAGAGCTATAAAGATGGGAGCCTCGGATTATTTGACAAAACCTTTCAAGCTGGAGCAATTGAAGAGGACAATCAGAGATGTAATGGAGGAGAAGATAAAAGAGTCGGCTTTAATAAAGTTAAAGACTGAAGATCCACCTCTAAATGAAATTGTAGGAGAGAGTACGGCTATAAAAGATGTAAAAAAGCTTATTCTTTTATATGCAGATTCAGAGAGTTCCGTTCTTATAACCGGGGAAAGTGGAACGGGAAAAGATGTTGTAGCCAGAACAATTCACAACCTCTCCTTTAGAAAGGGGGGGCCCTTTGTACCAAAAAATTGTGGAGCAATTCCGGAAGCACTCCTTGAAACGGAGCTTTTCGGTTCTCAAAAAGGTGCATTTACCGGAGCAATATCGAGGCCTGGAAGTTTCGAGATGGCAAAAGGGGGGACTCTTTTTCTGGACGAAATAGGGGAGATGACCCCCCTGTCACAGGTTAAATTACTTCGAGTACTGGAAGATAAAACCATAACAAGGGTGGGGGGGACGAGTGTTATCCCTGTGGATATTCGAATTCTAACCGCGACAAACAAGGATTTAAAATATGAGTGTAGAAGGGGGAACTTCCGTCTCGATCTTTTTTATAGGATTTCTACCCTATCCATAAAAATCCCCCCTCTCAGAGAAAGAAAAGAAGATATATCACTTCTTACGGCTTACTTTCTGAAGATGCTAACAGGAAGGAATTTAGATATCAGCATATCTGCCATGGAAAAGCTGATAGATTACAACTGGCCAGGAAATATACGAGAATTGAAAAATGTGCTGGAAAGAGCCGTTCTTCACTCGAAGAAGCATACTCTGGATGAAGGGGATATTGTATTTTATTAGCGTATTTGCCTGATATAGATTCCTTCGAGAACAGGGAGCGGAGATTCGTTAGGTTGGTTTTTTATTTCTACGAGCTTCCCCACAACAAGGATACTGGAGTTTAATTCAATTGCATCGGGATGTTTTTCTCTGGAACGATGCACCTGTAATCTGGGTGCAAAGTGAGCACCATTAAGACGAACTATACATCTAAAAATTTTAACTTCTTCTATGCCTTCCCACTCTCCCTGTATTAGTTCCAATTCTGCCGCAAAGTTATTTTCCTCTTTATTTATTATAAGTATTGACGCTACTGACCCATTAATGATAACAAGTTTCTTATCATTAATAATTTCTTTAAGTCTTGCTTCTGAAAGCAGGTTAAGATCTTTTAAGGTAATGGAGAAGTCAACCAGACGGTCAAAAGTTTCCAATTGCTGAGGAAATATGGGAAACACTGTAATAACCAGAATAAGGAGTAAAATAGGGCTAATTCTCGCTTTCATGTTTAAAACCTCTTTAAAATATTATGCTATGCACAGTCGAGATTTTGTTTTTTTACCAAAATTTTTAAAAGCGAAAAAACAAAATCTACCGAAAACCATAGCACGTCGCAATCTTCCTTTCAGTTGCGATCGAAAATTGCGATATGATAAAGTCAATTACTTTACCGGTAAACGTTTATTTTTTTTCAATAACTATTTGACAAAACTTTCATTGCCTAATAATATAGAACAAATATAAGAATTACAATACTCTTTTTTATAAGAGGGAACATGACAAACAACGATATAGTACCTGGATTTGATGAAGAAAAAGACGAGAGCCTTAAAATTCGACTTCAGAAAGTTGATCAAGTAGAAGGTTGCCTTGTTCTTTATCTGACTGGATATATCGACACCTACAACTCCAATTTCTTTCAAAAAAGGGTCTCGAAAGCGGTAGAGGCAAATTATATCAGGCTTATTTTTAACTGTTCCGGGCTTAACTATGTCTCCAGTACGGGAATCGGCTCGTTTACGGCGTTTCTCAAGCAGGTAAAACCGAGGGGCGGCGATCTTGTTTTACTGGAAATTCAGCCTAAAGTTTACGAAGTTTTTCAGCTTCTGGGTTTTTCTCAGTTTTTTAATATAAAAGATAATCTCGAAGAAGCAGTAGAATATTTTCTAAAGGGAGGGCAAACAAGCAATAAAAATGTCTTTCCCAAGATATTCAAATGTCCTATTTGTTCCAAGAAATTAAAAGCTACCAAAGCAGGAAGGTTTAGATGTTCAGAATGTAAAACCATTCTGGCTATAGACAACTCCGGACAGGTTTTCCTGGGATAGCATTTTTGCTTATCTGCCGTATCAACATGCCATATTTATACTATTGAGTATCATGATTTTTTATTTTACAATGGGTTTAATTTTGGCTCTCTGTGTACTGTGCTGGTTAAAAAACCTAAAAATGGTAAAGGAGAATATAACCGATGAATAAAGAAAAACTCGAAGGTTATCTTATCAATCTGGGGATTACCTATGAAAATGTAAGCGATAATACATGGGTCATAAATGATGAAGATAAAGGATTGGAACGAGTTGTGGTTGCAGTGGAAGAGCCTCTTGTAATTATAAGGGTGAAAGTCATGGATATTCCTGCTGATAACCGAGAAAAGTTCTATGAGGAACTTCTCAGGTTAAACAACTCCGATCTTATCCATGGTGCCTATGCACTTGACAATGGTGATGTTATTTTGATCGATACTCTTCAGTATTCAACCATGGACTACGAAGAGTTTCAGGCTTCCCTGGATGCTATGGGTCTTGCCCTTGTCCAGCACTATAAACTACTGTCAAAATACAGGAATAAAAAAGAGTAGGAGGATTTCCTATGGGATTATTTGACCGTTTCAAGAGGGTTGTAAAAGCTAATATCAACGATATGATCAGCAGAGCGGAAAATCCTGAGAAAATGCTCAACCAGTTAATTGTGGATATGAACGAGCAATTATTCGAATCCAAAAAGAGTGTTGCCTCTGCTATAGCAGATGAGAAGAAACTGGAAAGACAGATGAATCAGAATTTGGCACAATCAAAGGACTGGGAAGAGAAAGCCAGAATTGCCCTTAGAGCAGGAAAGGAAGATCTGGCCAAGGAAGCACTTTTAAGGAAACAGGAATATGATAATCTTGCTTCTCAATACAGAGAACAGTGGGTTGCACAGCATGAATCTGTGGAAAAATTAAAAGAATCGCTCAGACAGGTACAGCAAAAAATTGAGGAAGCACAGAGGAAGAAAAATCTCCTTATCGCGCGAGCCAAAAGAGCAGAGGCACAAAAGAGAATACAGCAGACGATCGGAGGAATGGCGGACAATTCCGCCTTCGAGGCGTTTGATAGAATGGCGTCGAAAGTAGATAGAATCGAAGCAGAAGCAGATGCAATGAAGGAACTGGAAGGTATAACAGCTGATGAGAGTCTTGAGAAAAAATTTAAGGCTTTAGAATCTTCGGCTGCCAGTGCGGATTTTCTTTTAGAAGAGTTTAAAAAGAAAGAAGGCATGGACTGAACAACTCTCCGAAAGAATGTATCAATTTCATTTCAGGTGATATTTTTCTTCGTGAGAAAATTAAAATCTTTGCCAGGAGAGAGGAGCGTGTAAGTATTGTCGTTTCTTCGGTACCTGTACCTGAAAGAGAAGCGGATATTTATGTGCTCCCTGCAGAAAATATAGAGTCATTTCTTTACGAAGAAGCCAGGTTGAGAATTTCTCTTCCGGTAATCGCCTATGGGAAAGATATTTTTCTTAAGACAGCCTTTCTCTCGGGGTGCGAAGATTTTTTAAAAGATCCATGGTCTCCTGAAGAGATGATAATTCGCAGTTTAAGGTTTATAAACAACAGGAAAATAGATATTTTGGGAGTCTTTCTCTACCTTTCTCCAACCTGTATTAGTTCCGATCACGGCAGTCAAAACATTTCGGTACAGGAGTATACCATACTGAAAGTTCTTATACAAAACAGGGGTACTGTTGTTCCCAGAGAAGCTCTATATTACGCTCTATGGGGAAAACCAGGAGGAGATTCTCGGGTGGTAGACATGCACATCTCTTCACTTAGAAAAAAGATTAAGTCTCTGGTACCTGAGAGTAAGCTTAAAGGAACAATAAAGACCGCTCGAAAGAGTGGTTATATTATTGGTTAAGCCTTAATGTGAAAAAATTGTGGATAACTGGTGTATTATTGTGGACTGAAAAGGCGTGGCAGAAAAATCATGACAAAATTAGCTCAAAATACTATACAGATGTAGGGAAAACAACCTTATTTACTTATATTTAAAGCCTTTAAACAGGGAAAATGCAGGTTTTTTCATACCCTGTCCGGATTAAGGGTGTATAATTTTTTTATTCTCATCTGTGGATAACTTGTGGGTAATTTGTAAATTAATCCTGTTAATCCTCTTCGTAATAAACAGCCGTTCCATATACCAGCAGTTCTGCGGCGCTTTGCATCATACTGGTAGTGGTAAACCTTATACCCACTATGGCATTTGCCCCCAGGGATTCGGCATTCTCTATCATTCTGTCGATGGATTGCTCTCTCGCTTCGGCCATCATTTTGGTATAGTCAATTATCTCACCCCCTACAATATTCTTGAAAACGGCCATTATATCCCTGCCGAGATGCCGTGACCTGATGGTGTTACCCCTTACAAGACCGAAAACTTTCTTTATCTTTTTACCGGGTATGTTGTCGGTTGTAACAAGAATCATTTTAGTACTCCTTTGTATTTATCGCTCCTGCTCTCCCGTATCCTATCAGCAAGAGAGACTATAAGCAAGATTAGCCCACCAAGAACAACTCCTCCAACTGCAAACTTTATTATTATCTCCTCATTTTTTGATCTGAAAAGTGAATACAGGGCATATCCTAAAAGCAGGATGTAGGAGCCCAAAAAGAGAACTTTCCCCAATAGAGCACCGCTTCTTCGTAATACTCTGTGGGGTAGGTCTTCAAACCACTCCTTTTGAGGTTCCGGGATAGCGATATTTTTCATTTTCTTTTGAAGCTGCAAAAGGCTTATATAATCTTCTCTGCACCGGTAACAACTTTCCAGATGATTGAGTACTTCGTGTATCTCCTTCTCCTCCAGTTCGTTGTCCGTCAGCGCCTGAATTTTTAATTTCATCTCTTTACAATTCATGCTATTGTATCCTCCTTCAAAAGTTCTTTTCTCAAACTCATTCTGGCATTGTAGAGCCGGGACATGACCGTTCCTACAGGAATAGAGAGAATATCGGCAATCTCGGCATAACTGCAGTCCTGAAAGTGTTTAAGGAGTAGTATTTCTCTGTAAGATGGCTTTAATCCGGCTATGGCTTTCCTCAGGTGCCGAATCTCTTCCTTTTTTATCAGTTGCAACTCCGGGGTTTCTCCCTTGAAGGGTATCTGAACATCGGGAAGAGAGCTCTCCCTATCTGTGGAACTTTTTAGCCGGTTAATACAGAGATTTCTGGTTATCCGGTACAACCAGGGATAGAGAGGTCTTTGAGGGTCGTAGGCTGCCATATTATTGTAAGCCCTTATAAAGACCTCCTGAGCTATATCGGAAGCATCCTCAATATTATGAAGGAAAGATAAGGCAGCCCGGTAAACTCTTCTTGAATACTTCTCTACAAGCCAGGAAAAAGCTGTTTTATTTCCTGCTTTAGCTGCAAGGATCATTCTTGTTTCCATATTTTTATTATAATACAATTCTAAAAAGAAAATATTCAGAGTTTATTGCACTATCCTCGCTCTACATGGTAGGATTTGTCGAAGTGATAAAGACATTCCTTTTACCTGTAAAATTTATATTGCATTGGTTTTGTGTCTTTACTCTTATCTTTTTTCTACAGCTTTTCCTTTTCTGGACCGACTCTTTTATACCCGGAAAGGGCATGCTTTTTGATTTTGCGGTTTCACATTTCGTCTATATTCTCTTTACTTCTTTTCCTTCTTCTGTAATAGGCACCATTGTTATTTTCATTTTAAGACAGAAGGCATATACTGAAAACAGACTGTTATCGTTTCTCCTGCTTATCCTGACAACCTGTTTTATTTTTTTCTTCGGATATATAAACTTAAACAGAGCAAAAAAGGGGCGTTATCCTCTAATTACCGATAGGAGAATCCCTTTTTTAAGTCGGCACTTTCATTTTCTGGATGATAACTTAATATATATAGAAATAGTAAAAAACTCCTCCTTAAGGGGGATAGTGATCCATGAGAGAAATAACCCTCCGGGGCTATCCTTCAGGGAGAGTGGTGAGTATATATCGGAAAGCAGTGTTCTGCTAATGCAGCCGGAAGGGGTCGCTGTGGAGATACCCTCTGAAAGTCTATTTTTCCCCTATCTTTTCGGAACCGAACCCTTCCTCGGCAGATTTCTTGAGGATGTTGCATTTTTTAATACAGACATTCAAAATCTGTATAATTCTTCGAAGAGGAAGTTTTCTCTTGTTATTCTGGCTGGTGTGCTTTTCTCGGTTAGCCTGAGGGTGTTCATGCGATTGACTCGCTGGCCTGTTTTTAACGGTATTGTAATTATTTTTTTATTCCGATTATTCTTTGCGCTATACAAAATTATTCAAAGTGAGCTGATTATCGATATATCTGTTTCTATTTTTCCGGTACCAAGAGCATTCCATCTTCCCGCTTTCTTTTTCTTTATGGTTTCGCTGGTTTTTATTGCCTGGGATTTTCTCCTTGCCCCTGGTAGATCATCTTCACGATCAGGAAGAGAGAGTTTAAAAAGATGAATGACTTTTTTAAAAAGGCATTATTGGTACTCTTAATTTTTTATCTTCTCTCATTTGCCTTCTTTTTCCTGATTTCTATTCTAACTTTTCCTTCGGTATCTTATCTTGATATCTATTTCTGGAGGTGGGTGTGGGATAACAGTCTGCACAATTTTATTGATAAAATTATCCCCGTTCATACCACTGCTCTTTTGCTTCTGTTCTCTTTTACCATTTACAAAGTTAAGATCTCTTCAATCATTATCTTTTTTCTACTGTTTACATTTTTTTATACCTTTCTTACAGAAGGAATAGAGCCCTCAATTCTTAAAAGACAACACGAAAGAGCATACTCTACTGAACTGGCAAGGAAAGAGTTGGAAAATGCAGAAAAAGCTCTTAAAGAAGGTAGGCTCGAAGAGGCATCAGAATATATTTTCAGATACCTTCACATAGACGCTGAGAATGCAGAGGCAAAAAGAATAAAGGAAGAGATAGATAAAAGAATGGGTAAGGCTCCAGAAAGGGATATGCAGAGCATCACCGAAAGGTTTGCAAAGAAAGAAGGTTATTCCGCAGAGGATATGACTGCAATAGCAAAGGAATACTTTGAGAACGAAGATTTTCTCTCTGCACACTACTATGCCACACTGGCTTTACGGTTAGATGAAACAAATCAGGAAGCAAAGAGAATAGCATCCGCTGCGTGGAAAGAAATCGAATCTTTTAATGAAAGCAGGAAGGACGAGAGAGCAAAAGAGTTATTCAGGAGGAAAAAGGAGGGACAAACTGCCCTCCTTGCAGGCAATCCTGTGAAAGCATACTATATTTTTAACTCTCTGAAGGATGAGTATCCTGAAGACCCTGATATAGAAACTTTTTATGCTTTAAGCCTTAATAAAGTTCAAGAAGTAGCTTTTTTTACCGAAGAAATTACCACTCTGGAACCTCTTCCGGGATATAACAACATAATTTTTGCAAGTAAAGAAGAGAAGTATTCCGAGGTTTTTCTCATTGAAAAGATGATATCTTCCCAGCGAGGGACTTTCTTTTTTAACATAGAAGTTATAGGCATAGACGAAGAAGGGGGTCTGGCTTATCACATTAGAGCCCCCTATGGAAAGCTATTACACAACAGTATAAGTATCAGGTGTATCCATACAAACGACCCATCGGAGTCCATCACTCCTGTTTCTCTTGCCGGGAAGGGAGAAGAGGTAGTGAGATATATCTTTTCTATGCCTCTTACTCCTGATCAGATTAAAGACTTTCGGCAAACCACCTTTGATGATTACAATAGTAAATCGATACTGGAGCTTCTTGATCTGGGTAAAACTCTTACAGTCCATGGCTTTCAAGGTGAACCTGCACTTCTTGCTGCGGTTTTAAGGATAGTGGCTCCCTTTACATTTATTCTGTTTTCCGTCCTTTCGATGGCAGCAGGAATCAGAGGAAGGAGCAGGGGTGGATTGCCCCATCCAATTTCTTTCTTTTTTCTGCCCGGCTTTCCTGTGATTATTTATTTTATTTTGATTCTTTACAACTATTTACTTAGGATTATCTCGGGATTTCTTCTTTTCCTCACAGGTTTCGGGATAACTCTTTTTATTCTAATAATTTTAAATGCATTAATGTTGAGTTTACCTCTTCGTGTTATTTTCGAAGAGGGCCGTCTCTAATCTATTTTTTGGATATGAGCGCCAAGAGCCTGTAACCTCCCTGTCAGGTTTTCATATCCTCTTTCGATCTGATAAACATTGTGAATGATACTTTTACCTTCGGCACATAACGCTGCGATAACCATGGCCATACCTGCCCGGACATCAGGGGATACGAGCTCAGAGCCTTTCAATCTGGAAGGACCTGTAACAACAGCCCTATGGGGATCGCAGAGAATTATTTTTGCTCCCATCGCTATCAATTTATCCACAAAGAACATTCTCGATTCAAACATTTTCTCATGGATGAGAACGGTTCCCTCTACCTGAGTAGCTACAACAAGAACGATGCTTATTAAATCAGGCGGGAAACCTGGCCAGGGAGAATCATCGATCTTGGGTATCATCCCGCCTAAATCGGAGACCACCTTAAGAGTTTGACCGGGATGAATTCGAATGGTAGTTCCGTCTGTTTCCCAGTGTATTCCCAATTTTCCGAATGCTATGCGAGTCATTCTGAGATCGGAAGGACGGGCATGAGTAATTTCTACCTCACCTCCGGTAACCGCTGCAAGTCCGATAAACGAACCCACTTCCATAAAATCCGGACCGATTGTAAACTCCGTACCTTCAAGTTTTTTTACACCTTCTATATAAAGAATATTAGAACCTATTCCCGTAATTTTTGCTCCCATACTGTTGAGCATCCTGCACAGATCCTGCACATGAGGTTCCGAGGCGGCATTTTGTATTATTGTCCTTCCCTCTGCGAGCACTGAGGCCATAATGGCATTTTCGGTGGCAGTAACGGAGGCTTCGTCCAGGAAAAGGTCTTCCCCTGCCAGCTTATTTGCAGAAATCCGGAAGATCCCATCTACCTCTACTCTCGCTCCCAGGGAGGAGAAGGCCAGGAAATGTGTATCCAGTCTTCGCCTTCCGATTATATCCCCTCCAGGTGGGGGGAGAATTACTTTTCCGATTCTTGCCAAAAGTGGACCTGCAAAGAGTATTGAAGCACGAATATTTTTGGCATGTTCTTCGGGTATCTCGTAGTTTACTATATTGTTGGTGATAAGACGGTAAGTCCCATGTCCGATCCTCTCGATTTCAGCACCGAGAGACTTCATTATTTTTATCATTACCGAAACATCCTCGATTTCGGGGACGTTTTTAAGCATTACCGGTTCATCTGTAAGGAGGGCGGCGGCAATACATGGGAGGGCTGAATTTTTATTACCACTCGTCCTGATTTTGCCTCGAATGGGAAATCTTCCTTCAACCGAATATTTGCCCATAAAGGGACTCTACCTTTAAATAAATAATTATTCAACAACAAATTGATACTGTCTGGAAACAAAAGGATTCATAGGTATTTTTATTTTGGCATTGTAGACAAAAATGCCTTCTTTTGCCGTTATCCGGACAGATAGGGGGAAGAGGTAGTCCCCCTTTTCTGTCCTTACAAAGGGATTCTCCAGGATTTCCGGAAAGAGAACTTCTTTAACATTCAGTTCTATCAAAGGCGGAGCTTCTGAGTATTGAAGCCTCTCTTCTTCAGATGCAGTTGAAGGCTGAAAGATTCTCGTACATATCTCTCCCGGCTCTAAGCCTTTAGAATAGAGCTCTTTAAGGGTTTCGGAAGGTAATGAGTGTTCAAGGAGTTTTTCCCAATTGTGGGATTGAATGTACTTTCTTATGAAAGAGAGAAAGTTTTTAAGGTTTCTGACAATATTGGTATTTTTATATTCCTTAAAATTGCTTCCGTCCCACTTATACCATGTAAGAAACGTCTCATACCCCGTCCCCTCTTCGAAACTCCGCTGATGAATCACGATATCTATATAGTTATCTCCGTCTATATCTCTTATTTCCGGTTTTACAGAGAAACTCTCTTTCATGGTAAACCTTGATATACCTCCTTCTCCGAAAATTACCCAATCTCTCTCAGAGCCGTCTAAAAATTGAAAAATTGCAGAAACAGCGAAAGGTCGATCGCTGTCTTTCTTGATCTCCACCTGTTTTAGAGAGTCAAATACCACTTTTTTCCCCAGTGGAATCCGGTATACAGGAGTAATTCTCCCTTCAAACTGGAAAAAGACTTGTAGATAGCAATCGAAAGGTTTCGATGTTATATCGTACAATCGGGAAAAATCCGACAATAAATCTGCATCTGCCTCTGAAAAATGATCTGCACTTACGTACAGCACAATCACATCATCAAGACCATTTCTGTCCAGATCAGTTGAAAGAAAGATAATATGGTTATTGTTGTGTACCGGCCAGTATCCATAACCGGAAAAGTCTTTTATCTGTTTTTCTATTTGTGATGCACTAAGAGGGTTTGGTCTCTCTTCCGGTATTTTTTCACTGACCTTTGGCTGTTCATTTTTCTCGGGCAGGTCCGGCTCTTTTTTAGCTTTGGGAAAGAGATTGGCAGTTTCATTTTCAGATTTGGGTATTTCTGGTTCATCTCTTTCAACCTGTGAGTTAAATAGATGTTCTTCCGAAGATGGTTGTACTCTGGAGGCTTTTTGTGTTACAGTACATGAGAAGAATTGAGTAATAATCAAAAAGAAAATAGCTATTATTTTCACTGTTTGTCGAACTCTCTGTTTTTAATATATTAACAGTTATCGGGAGAAATTACTATTCTTTTCCCGGGGAGAAAGAGATGAAATTTGTAAGTACCCGTGATCCCTACACAATTGTAAGTTTTACTCAGGCTCTTTTCAAGGGGCTTGCTCCGGACGGAGGGTTGTATCATCCTGTGGAAAAGCCGAATTTAACCGATCTTTTAAATAGGCTCGATCCACAAATACCTTTTATTGAGATTGCAACCAGGCTAACTTCGGAATTACTGGGGGAGGAGGTATCCCTGGAATCAGCCGGGAGAATTTGCAGAAAGGCATTTACATTTTCTCCGGTACTCAGAGCCACAGGAGATTCAATTTATATACTGGAACTTTTTCACGGCCCATCCTGTGCATTCAAAGACTTTGGTGCCTCCTTTCTGGCTTCCTCCATGGAAGAGTTTTTACAGAAAGAAGATAGGAAAGCCGTTATTCTTACCGCCACATCGGGAGATACGGGAAGTGCAGTGGCCCGGGCCTTTCACGGGAAGGAGAACATCCATGTTGTTATCCTCTATCCTTCCGGTAGAGTGAGCACCCTGCAGGAAAAACAACTTACAACCCTGGGTGGAAATGTAATTGCACTGGAGGTAAAAGGCTCCTTCGACGATTGTCAGAAAATGGTTAAACAGGCCTTTGTTGATCCCGATCTTTGCGAAAAACTTACCCTCACCTCCGCCAATTCCATCAATTTAGGCAGGCTTCTTCCCCAGTCTTTCTACTATGTGTATGCCTATTCGAGAGTAGAAAAACTTGATAAAAAGCTCTACTTCGTGGTTCCGAGCGGGAACTTTGGAAATCTCACTGCAGGAGTTCTGGCGTGGAGCTGGGGATTGCCTGTTGATGGTTTTATAGCCGCAACAAATAGAAACGATGTTGTGCCGCAGTATCTCACGACAGGTATTTTTACTCCAAGAGCTTCGATACAGACCTATTCAAATGCCATGGATGTGGGTAACCCCAGTAATTTCGAGCGTCTTAAGGCAATTTTTAATGACGATTGGAAGGAAATGCAGTCATTAATTCATGGTGAGGTAGTTACCGATGAGGATACGCTTAAGACAATCTCCAGGGTTTATCGGGAGAAACACCTTTTTCTCGATCCGCATACTGCAGTAGGATACCTGGCAAGTGAAAGACTGTTAAAGCGGATAGGGGAGGGGGATGATTCTGTAGTTGTTACCCTGGCCACTGCTCATCCTGGAAAGTTCTTGGAGGTCGTAGAGAAGGCAACAGGGGTTAAGCCCGAACTACCCCCTACACTTAAAGAGGCGCTCGATCTTCCTAAAAAGTCAATACCTATGGGAAACAAGGTAGAGGAGCTAAAGGAGTTTTTACTGGATACTTTTTTGTAATCGAGGGCTTCCGGAACAGGGTTGGGAGGCTTCTAATAGGGGGTATAGGAGTGTGTATCTAGGATAATGTTTTAGTTATTTGTCTATTGTGATAGACAAATTGTTGTTTTTATGTTATTTTGTCTTTTATGAAAGACAAAAAAGGTAATTTTCTGATTCCCAGGCCTGATTATCAAAGGAAAATAGAAAAATTTATCGGAACACCTATTATCAAAGCAGTTACCGGTCTCCGGAGGGTCGGGAAAAGCTCTCTACTGAGACTTATCGCGGACGGGTTGGTTTCACAGGGTGTGAATTCCAACAGGATTCTATTTATCAACATGGAATCATTGGAAAACGAACCGTTTCGTTCTATTAAGAATCTCGATACTGCAGTCAAGGAAGCACAATTAAAAGCAGGTGCTAAGATTTTTTTATTCATCGATGAAGTCCAGGAGATCGATAGATGGGAAAAGGGTGTTAATTCGTTTCTTGCAGATGACGACGCCGATATTTTTATAAGCGGCTCCAATTCGAGCCTTCTGTCGGGAGAACTTTCAAGCCTTTTGAGCGGTAGATATGTTGAGTTTCCGGTTTTACCTCTTACTTTTTCAGAATATGTATCGTTTCGGAATAAATACGGGGATGATAATAAGACCCTTTTTTTTGATTTTATACGCTTCGGAGGGATGCCGGGCATCCACCACCTCGATTTTTCGGAAGAGGCTGTTCATCAATATTTGGCAGCATTGATCGATAGCGTCATATTAAAAGACGTCGTCATTCGGAACAATGTCCGAGATGTCTCCCTTTTAGAAAGAGTGATTCGTTACATCGCAGACAACAGCGGTAATATATTCTCTGCAAGAAGCGTTGCCGACTACTTTAAAAAAGAGAGAAGGTCTTTAGGTATAGAGACGGTGTATAACTATATTACCTATCTTGAAACCGCATTTATTATAAATCGTGTCTCCCGTTACGATCTTAAGGGGAAAAAACAACTCGAAACCTTGGAAAAGTATTACATGACTGATATCGGATTGCGACACGCATTAGTGGGGTATAGAGAACACGATATCAATCTATTCCTGGAAAATATAGTGTATCTTGAGCTTCGCAAGCGGGGGTACATGGTAGAAATCGGTAAACTAGATGAGTTGGAGATTGATTTCATCGCCTCAAAAGAGAACACAAGAATCTATATCCAGGTAGCGTATTTGCTTTCCGACGATCGAACGCGGGATCGGGAGTTTAAACCGCTGCGTCTCGTTCAGGACAACTTTCCCAAATATGTTATTACGATGGATGAATTACCGGCGAGTAATACAGAAGGCATCATCAGAATGAATATTCTTGATTTTCTGGCGTCGGATGAGTTTTAACTGTTACCTAATAGTTTCGCAAACAAAAAAATGAAAATTACCGACACGAACAGGGCGGATTAAATTTTTGGAGGTGGTATAAAGAGCAGAGAGGGCAGTAAAAAACTAAATCCACCTGTTTATTTATTTAAGCGGAAGCGGGAGGTCGTTCTTCCCGCTTTCTTTTGCCCTCTAAAATAATTCGAGAAAACCAAAGTGTTACAGGAGTGCGAGTTTTTATCTGATTGTTCGGAAAGCTCCTTAAGAAAATAGCGCGGGAAGACCAGCAATATTAGTACGGGAGTCTGCAACTATCGGCTATGAGGAGGAGAGGTTATTAAGGGAGCGGTTTAACGTCATAAGCACAGGTTTCCCGCTCTTGATATACACTCTCCTCAGTGGGTAGAGAGGTTTAGCTACGACAGCAGGGGGAACCGTACTGTTAAGACTAACGGCTAGGGCAGAATAGAGTATAGCTACGATGCCTTTGGGGTGGAATATGAGGAGAGCACCTTCCGCCAAGGCCAACCTGGAGGATTAGGCGGCGATGCAGGACCTGCAGAGGCAGGGATGAAGTGGAGTAGCTACCACGGGAATACCGGCAAGCGGGCAGGTGCAGCGGTGGGGTTGTATGATTGGCGGAACAGGTACAGCGGAAGAACCTACTATCGATTGTCCCTTTGAATTACCTGAGAATGTTCCAATATGGCCGGTACAAGGATATGGAGAAGAATCTGTTACAAGCAATAAGGACGGTGTCTCTGTAGTAGCCAATCCCTGGTTTGGAGGAACCATCCCTCTTCCGATTTCAAATATCCGTGAGAATAAAATACCCCTTATTAACACTATAAATGAATGGAATCTTGCAAATGAATATTATTCGGCGGTCATTAACCCCGGCTATAATTTTCTCATACTGGATATGCAGGAGGGGTACGGGGAAGAGCGTAGAGTTACTCTAAATCCCCTAAAAAAAACGGTGTAAGAATCATTACATCCTCTCCTGGGTGGAAATTCCCAGAGCCTGGAAATATCTGGTGCAGATTTCAGATGGAGAGGGATTTTATTCATCAGGGGCATTTTTCGAGGAATACTATGTAGAAAGTTCCAGGTTATCATACCAGGATAAAAGCGGAGGAGAAACAGTCCTTTACTACCGGGTATGCCCGGTGGACCGGAACGGACTTATGGGAGATTGGACCGATCCTTTGCCGTTAAACTTCTTCGGAGGGTCGATTTACTGGGGAGTGGATCTTTTAATAGCTCCTACCAATGAGGCTGCACCGATTTTCCCGGTGCCCGGAATCATAATAACCGGTAAGCCCGACGTATATCACCACATGGTGCAGGGAATTATGATACCGGATATATTTGAACATAAAGATTACTGGGGACACCTGGGACTCGGATATGGAATTGGAATCCGCCAGTGGTTCCTGTGCGGAGGCATTTTTCTCACTCTTGGACAGGATGTTCAGTTGAACGTCCTTTGGTTTTATCTGGGAAGAGTTTTTTAGAGTAAAACTACTCTGATATGCAAACTGATAAAGATGAAAATCTAACCTTTGTTGAAAATGTTGAGGATCTTTTTAAACAACTTGACTCTTAAACATTGCTGTGCGTAGAGTTGCATATACGAAACAATTTAAAAAAGATTATAAAAATCTCTGCGGGCTTCATCTGAAACCGAATTTACTTCTTATATAAAAATTGATGAAGATTCGATTATCTTTGAGCGGATTGGCAGCTATTCAGAAGTATTTGAATAATAGCATATAATTAATTCACTCCCTGCTTAAGATCCAAAAAAATAATTTCATCCCTCAACATAAAGTCTCAACAGTTTTCTTCCATCATTGGTACGGAATGGGTTGCGTGAGTTCTTTAAAAAAGAGCGGTAAACCCGGCAGGCCTTGTAGTAGTTCTCAAGGCTTCGAAAGGCTGAGGAGAGGTCACAACGGTAAATCTCCAGGAGAAGAGGGAAAAGGGTAGAAGACATTACCCTCTCTGTTTTAAAGTGGGGGAGTTTTTCTACAGCAGGAGGAAACATGTGTTCTTTCACCAGAAATGCTACATTCTCGACAATATTAGAATCAAAGCCCAGACGCCTTAAAAATCTTTTACTTAAATCATTCCCGATCTGGGCATGTCTGTCGAATCTGCGCCCCTCGTTTTGCTGGGCAAGTGGCTTGCCCACATCGTGCAGTAGCAGCGCCAGGGAGAGGGTAAGATCGTTTTTCTTCCTGTGGTAGAAGGTCTCCATTGTATGCTGCCAAACATTTCCTTCCGGATGGTAATCCTTACTGTGCGGGACAGTGTTCATCTGTTCGATTTCCGGCCAGTGTATTCTCATAAATCCTTCGTTCATAAGAAGGTTAAGTCCTCTTAGGGGATTTTTACCCGTAAGTATGAAGATAAGGAGATCCTTTTGTTCTCTGCAGGATAATTCCGTAGAGGTGGTGGTTGGTCTTAAGGGAAACTTAGGGGTATTGTAATGATATCTCGAAATAAGTACGGCGGAATCGGCGAGTAGTTTCCAGTTTTGAGGATCAGGAACGGTAATTCTTTCGGGAGAGATAGAAGCAGCGGAATTGTCGATAAGTCTCAATTCCTTTGCCCGGATGTCCCTGTAAATAGAGTAGGGATCGAGGAATTTTCGGTTTTTTACATCGTAAAAGATGTTTAATACAGATATACGATTGACAGGAGCCTTAAAAATATTCTCTATACATCGAAACCTGACCGTATATCCACCAAAATCAACTTCTGCATCCCCATCATCGAGCCCTGGATAGACCAGATTCGGAAATGTTCGGGCCAGTTCAACCAGACCAACTTCTACCGTTGCCTTTATGCAGGGGGAAGCGTCATGCCTGAAAAATAAATCCAGAGCAGAGTAGGAATGAAGATAAACGGGGAACGGTAAATTGTTAAGCTCTTTGATTATTGAGTTCACAATAATAAAGATAACTTGTTGAGGAGCTTCTGTCTACGGATTAATCGAAGGCAGACACTTTGCTTAAGCCTCATAAAATCCAAATTGGAGCTGACAGGATACACATCGATCGGCATGCAGCTCCACCTGGATTTACTCAAATGTCTTCCAACATTTTCAACTTTTTCATGAATCTATCCAGATCCTTCCCATCAAGAGGTGGCTCCTTCCCATCAATTATCTCCTTTAGAGCTTTCATCTCTTTTCGGGAGAAGCGTACACTTCCGAGTACGTGCTCTTTAAAGGCTTCACATGCAATGGGGCATATTTTTTCTACTATTGAAAAAATCGTCTTTGCATATTCTCTTATTTCCAGCTGAGCGTGGGGATGCATTCGTAGTTCCAAAAAATGGAAGAGGTTGTGTAAATCCATCTGCCAGTACATTTCTGTATAAACACTTAAAGGCAGGTTTATTCTGGCCAGCTCTCTGGCTATCCCCTTTGAAAGCAATTTCTGATAGTTCTTATAAATCTGCCGCTGTTCTTCATCCAGAAGAGCGAGTATTTCCTTCCGTAAATCGGAGGGTACTTCTTCTCCGGCTCTGCCCTGCCTGTTGTCCTTACTCTGTAGTGAGACGTGTTTCTCATCGGGCAGGTAAAACTCATCCTTTAAAATACTGTATCTGCCCGAAATCTCATTCATTCTTGCCGTCCTGTGCCTTACCCACTGTCTGGCTACGAAGATAGGCATTTTTATATGGAAGGTAAAATTAACCTGTTCAAAAGGTGATGTGTGTCTGTTGCGAAGGAGATAGTGTATCAATCCTCTGTCTTCCCGGTAGGTTTTTGTTCCTTCTCCGTATGAGACCCTGGCAGCCTGAACGATTCTCTGGTCACTTCCCAGATAGTCAACAAGACGCACGAATCCTCTATTTAGAACGGGAAACTCTCTGTCGAGAATCTCCTCCGCCTCTTTTACCCTGCAGTGTGCCATATTTTTCTCCTTTCGCCGGTTTATTTAATAAAAGACCGTCTGCATAGGGCACGGCTTTATTCTCGTAGTAGATTAATATATCTTTTTATTGGAATGGATACAAGGTGGACGGGAAACAGCAGAAACTTAATAAAAAGTCGGAAAAATTCGCCTTACAATTGAAAAATATAGAGTAATTGGGTATAATATGTATTTAAGAAGGAATTATTAAATGAGAAATAATAGTATTAGCAGTCTCTTTTTTGTAATTTTAATTTTTTGCACATTTTCTGCAATTGTAGTTTTTACTCTAATCGATGTGCTGGAAGAATATAGGGGTTATTCTCGGGCAAAACAGGAAATAGAGCGGGAGTATCTTTCTTCGAAAAAAGCGGATGTTAAGAGTCTGGTCGAGTTTGCGCTTAAGCACATACAGCACAACCGGTCACAGGAAGAAATAAGGCTTAAACAGAGCATAAGGGAGCGGGTTTACGAGGCTCACAGCGTTGCAACCCACCTTTACAGACAATTTAACAGTTCGATGGATGAGGGAGAATTAAAGTTTCTTATAAAAGAGGCGTTAAGACCCGTGCGTTTCAACAGCGGGAGAGGCTATATCTTTGCCGTTACCATGGACGGCATAGAAGAGCTATATCCTACAAGACCGGAAATGGAAGGGGAAAACCTTATTGACCTCAAGGATGTAAAGGGTAACTATGTAATCCGTGATGAAATAGAGGTGGTGGGAAAGTACGGCGAGGGCTTTGTAACTGGCTACTGGCCCAAGCCGGAAGAGGACCCGGCGAAGAGTTTTCTTAAAATCTCATTTGTAAAGTTGTTTAAACCTCTAAACTGGTATCTGGGCGCGGGTGAATATCTGGATGATGTGGAAGAGGATATAAAGGGAGAGATACTCAAATGGGTAGGAAAGATGAAAACAGAAATGGGTACAGGTTTGTTCATATTTTCCCCGGATGGTAAAATTGTATTCCATCATCAAGATGAGCTGATCGGCTG
>QNBH01000015.1 GCA_003645645.1 Spirochaetota bacterium
AGAAAACAGCGATAACCGGGTTAAGATAATTCAGGCTGTAAGAAACGGTCTTCTTATGTGGAGAGAGAAGCCTTTAGCCGAGCTTTCCGATAATTTTAGAGAAAAATTATACAACCTGGTCGAGCGAATTCTTTATAAAATTTCAGAGCCTTCTGTTAGAAAACAACTTCAGGAGGGATTGCTCAAATTAATTATTTCTCAGGAAAACAGAAAATTAGGAGAGATAATAAAAAATCTTCTGAACATGAGCGAGGAAGAAGCATCGGAGTATCTTTACAGGCTGATAACAGATCTTTTCTACGGTTCTCATATCCAGAATAGAGATGAGTTCTACAGAAGAATAAAGCTCTTTATAACTTCCCAGGGAGAAGTTACTCTAGGGAGCTTTATAGGGATAAATACAAAAGTAAAAGAGGACGTCGAACTTTATCTTTCCGAAAGGATAACGGCATTACTTGAGAAGAAAATACCGGATATTCTTGAAAGTTTCGATGTTAACAGACTCGTGATAGAGAGAATCAACAATCTGGATATAAAGAGTGTAGAGAGGTTGTTACTTATTGTAATCGAAAAGCACCTGAAATGGATTAATTTATTTGGAGCCTTCCTCGGAAGCTTGATAGGCGCTCTTCAGATTGTTATAAATAAAGTCTTTTAATGTATTTAATCAAGGTAATTTAAGAATGGGAAAAGTAAAACTACTTATAGCAGATAGAAATACCGAGGATATTAAACTGATAAGCAAAATCCTCGAAAAAGATAAATATCTGATATTCACTACTACTTCGGCATCAAGGATAAAATCGGAGGCGGAAAGCAAAAAAATTAACATGTTAATAATGGATCCATCTTTTTCTGATAAGAACGCCTACGAGATATGCAAAAAACTTAGAAAAAAGTTTAATAATACTCCTTTTCAGATAGTACTTACCTCAGTACCTTCTGAAGAGTACAACGTCTACAGGGCTATTGATGCAGGGGCGGATGATTTTATCTGCAAACCCATTGATCCGCCTGAGTTTTATGCTCGAATTAAGGCTGCAGAAATAAGGTTACAGAAACAGCATAATCTCCTAAGCGAAAGGGAGTATTATAAACAGGCCTTTGAGCAGAAAGAGGAGCTTACTTCCAGGATATTAAACGAAAATATAAGGCTTAAAGAAGCATATAAGAATATTGAGGCACTAAACAAGGAACTCGAGAAAGTTGCCAGATACGATTATCTCTCCGGCATTCTGAACAGGATGGCGCTTTTTTCGGTAATCGAAATGGAGATAGAACGTGCCACCAGGGCAAAAACCCCTCTAGCCGGTATCATGGCCGATATCGATAACTTTAAAAGAATAAACGACGATTACGGACATCAGGTGGGTGATGAAGTTATTAGAGAGATAGGAGTGATTTTAAGAAGGACCTTGAGAAAATACGATCATGCAGGCAGATACGGAGGAGAGGAGTTTTTCCTGGTTTTACCCGACACGGATGTAGAACAGGCAAGGAGAATAGCAGAACGGTTTCGCAATGAACTTAAAGATTTGAAGATAGAGACTGAGAGAGAAAATCTACGTATAACCATTTCCATGGGAATAACCAAATACCGCCTTGGAGAGAAGAGAGAGACATGGATTGCGCGGGCGGATAGAGCCATGTACATGGCAAAGGAAGCAGGCAGGGATAAGATTTTTATAGAATAGGCAAATGAAGCCGGGTTACTTTGCTACAGAAATGCGGTCTTTTCCTTCTTTAGAATAGAACATCGCCCTGTCTGCAGCTTCCATAAACTCTCTGGTACTTTTATATTTTTGGGAATATTCTGCAATCCCCAAACTAACCGTAATTCGTCCGATCTTACGACCATCATAAGTAATAAATCTGCATCTTCTGACTGTCTCGGAAAGCCGTTTAGCCACGGCTCCGGCTTCCTCCAGGCCGGTCTCGGGAAGAAGAATTACAAACTCATCACCGCCATAGCGGGCAGGGACATCCACATCACGAAGTACGCTTTTAATCAACTCTGCGAGTTTTTTCAACAGATCGTCGCCTGCCAGATGACCGTATTGATCGTTGTATTTCTTAAAATCATCAAGGTCTATCATTATTAATGAACATTTATGGGAATATCTGCGGCTTCTCTGCAGTTCCTTTTCCAGATGGTCGAAAAAGAACCTTGAGTTGTAGAGTCCGGTCATGGGATCGGTTGAAGCTTGATGTTGAATCTGTGCAAATAACTGCGCATTGTGCAGGGCAAGACCGGCTTCCCCGGCGAAGGCTTTGAGCCTGTGGGAATGCTCCTGATGATAGAAGCCAGGTTTTGTATTATCGAGAGAGAAAAAGGCTTTTACTTCGCCTTGTACAAGAATCGGAGCTCCGGCCCAGGATCGGACTACATCGGAAAGAGCATAGTCCATCCATTCGGGATCATTTAAGGTATCGGATATTATCAGAGGTTCTCTTGTTTCTATCATTGTACGCAGGTTGGGTGTTTCCTCTATTTTGATCGAAAGAGTCGCCACTCTCTGCTCCACTTCTTTACCGAATCTATTATAACCTTGCATCCTGACAACCCTTGCATGCTTCTCCTCGATCATCATTACATTTGCAGCATCGTAGGGTACAACCTTCCCTATCCAGGAAAGAAGGGTATCCAGAAGTGTGTTTGTATCGAGAATGCTGCTTAAAGCCGCCCCGGACTCTCGCAAGGCTTGTGCCAGACGGCGTTGTTCCCGCTCAGATTCAAGCAAACGGGCGTTATCTACCGCAATGGCAGCCTGACGGGCAAACAGTTCGAGCAGCCACAGATCGGAACGGGTAAACTTTCTCTCGGGATCTGTATGTACGATACCAATGGCACCTATCAGGCGATCCTGCGCTTTAAGGGGTGCAGCCATTACTGCATGCCACGGACCGTCTGCGTATTTGGGAGACCGACCTTCCCACTCTCTGTAATCCGGTATTATAATGGGCTTTCCAGTTTCTGCCACCTTGCCCATGGCTCCTTCTCCCAGGGAGTGACGGGTACCGGAGAAATCCTTGCCCATGTTAAAACTTGTAACAACATAGACCTCGTACTTTTCTTCGTCGAACAGACCGAGATCTCCGCCGGTTGCATCGAGGAGTTTTACAGCACGCTTAAGTATTGTTTGAAGCAGCAGGGGAAGGTCGCTCTGCCGTTCGAGAATGTCGGTAATGGTGTTGTTAAGGGCGGCAAGTTCTCTGTTGCGGTGGCGTATCCTTTCTCTGATTCGTCTGCTCGCATCTATATGTTTTGTCAATTTATAGGACTGATTGCTCATCCACCCCGCTATGATTCCTAAAACAAATATGAGGAAATGTCCTGTAAGTCCTCCGTAACCAAAGAGGATTTCGGGTTGGTGATCAGCGGTAAAGGTTAAAAAAAACGCATTTAATCCGAATGAGATAACGCCGGCAATCGCACCGGTAAGTACTCCGAAGAAAAAGGCAAACACGATAACGGGAAAAACTACAAAGGCTGTAACAGTAGGACCGAATAGATTGTACAGGGGGAAAAACAATACGATGTATAATACAGTTACAAGAATAGAGATTGAAACCTTGGCGGCATTAGACCAGTCCTTGATCTTTATAAAGTTTTGCATCTGTAGAAATATATCCCCCTTTTATTTTACGCAACGCGGAAAAAATCGCCTATAAGTATAACATTCCTCAACCTAAAATACAACTTTTTCGGGCAAGGGGCTTTGAAAATGTCAAAATTCAAGACCTGACCCCACTTTCAGGGTTATTGTAAATGTACTCCCTTTACCAGGAATGCTTTTAACACTTACATTACCTCCATGGACAAGGGCAATATGTTTTACGATAGACAATCCCAGGCCTGTTCCGCCCAGCGCTTTACTTCTGGATTTATCAACCCTGTAGAAGCGTTCGAATATTCTTGCCAGATGTTTGCCGGGGATGCCACAACCATTATCTTTAACGGAAATCTTTATCTCGTCCTTAATTGAAGTACATAATACAACAACTTTGCCCCTTCGGCTGCTATACTTGATTGCATTGTCGACCAGATTGGCTACTGCTTGTTCCAGCAGTTGAGGGTTTACCCCGGCCTTTAAACCGGAAGGACAATCTATAACTATCTCTATCATTTTTTCGGCAGCTTTTGAAATTAATGTCCGGACTGCACCTGAAACAATATCTTTAACAAAACAGAGGTGAAGAGCAATAGGCATATTTCCCTCTTCCACCTGTTCCAGTCTTGATAGGCTTAGCAAATCATCTATTATTGAATTGATCCTTTTAACCTGTCTATCAATGATGGAGAGAAAATGTAAAGCCAGTTTATTATCTTCTACAGCACCGCTTAAAAGGGTCTCCACGAATCCAACGATCGAAGTAATAGGGGTTTTAAGTTCATGTGATACATTTGCCACAAACTCTTTTCGTACTCTTTCCAGCTCCTTTATTCTTGTTATATCGTGCAAAACGAGGATTACTCCTCTTACTGATATTCCATTCTCATCGTTTTCTCTCAGTAAAGAAGCACGGGTCTGAAGATATCTCTTTACGGGGTTATAGAAAACAATTTCTTGCTCACAGGGTTTCCCCTCCTCAATAACTCTTTGGGTTAAATGGTGGAGATCGGAGTTTCGGAAAGCATCAAGTACACTCTTTTTCTCTATGACAGTCTCAGATTCATAAAGTAGATTCCTGGCGGATGAATTCATTTTCTCTATTAAAAGATTGCTGTCCAGCACTATCACGGCTTCTGCCATACTTTCAAGAATTGCTTCCAGCTCATTTTTCTCCTCACGCATGGAATTAAGGAAGCCGCCGATTCCCTTTCCTGCCTTATCAAGCTCTCTACATAAGAGACTAATATTGCCTGAAGAATTATCGATCGGAATAAAATCAAAATTACCCGAAGAAAAACGTTTCAAGCATTCTTGAATATAGGTCATTCCTCTAGTCTGCCTTTTACTATATGAAAAAAGAAGTACTGCGACAGGGATAAGGGCAAGGAAAATCAGGGGTAAAGCCCTGTTTAAGAGCAGAGCGGCTTTCTGGGGTTCTTCCATTTTTACCATTGGCAGGGAGAGCAATATTGAAAAGGTTATTAAAAAGGTTGTACACATCCCCGCTAAAACTGCGGCTAACGGCGGGAAAAAGTTTTTCCACAGTGAAACTCTCTTCTGCATTGGGATTCCTGCTAAATTGTCCTCAGAGTGTAACCTACACCTCTTACTGTTTGAATGCATTTACCGTATTCACCAAGTTTCTTCCTTATCGAGAAAATCTGCACATCAATTGATCGCTCTGTAACAGGGTAATCGTCGCCATGTACTGCATTTATTATTCTCTCTCTTGAATAGACCCAATCTGGATTCCGAGCCAGAAATAACAAAATAGAAAACTCGGTCGAAGAAAGTACGACCTGTCTTCCGTCACATACAACGCGGTGTTTTGCAGGATCTATTTGCAGTTTCCCTGCCTTTATTATGGCCGGCTCAGTGGAGTTTCGGTTGTTTCTCTCTTTCCGTAACACATTCCGGATCCGAGCTATAAGAACCTGGGGACTGAAAGGTTTGGTAATATAGTCATCCGCTCCTATTTCCAGGCCTGATATTATGTCCGACTCTTCGTCTTTTACCGTTACCATGATGATAGGGATATGGGTGGTTTCCCTGTTTTGTTTAAGTTCTCTGCAAATCTCCATTCCGTCTTTTCCTGGAAGTAATCTATCTAGTAGAACCAGGTCAGGCTGGTTCTTGCATATATCATTCACAGCTTTCTCGCCCGATAAAGAGCTCGAAGTGATAAAACCTTCTTTTTCGAGGTTGAAGGTTAGAAGCTCCACTATATCGGGGTCATCCTCAACGATATGGATTCGTTTACCTCTCATCTGTTTAGTTCCTCATGCTTTCCGGTGTTACTGAACACAATCCATTCGCATATATTTGTTACATGATCTCCCAGACGTTCCAGAAACCTTATAATAAAAAGCAGATCGGTAGCCTGTGGTATAATATCCGGGTTATTTTTCATATATACAATGACCTCATGGAAGAGCCTGTTTCGGAAATCATCGATCTGGTCATCCCTCTTCGAAATCTCCCTGGCTTTTTCTGTATCGCTGTTCAGAAGGGCGGTAAGCGCATCACCCACCATAGAAATTCCTATTTCCGCCATGGAAGGGAGCATGTGGATAATAGGGTCGAGACTATTTTGATTGGCTATTCTTATTGTAGTTTTTGCCATATGAACCGAATGATCACCAATACGTTCGAGATTTGATACAATTTTTAATACCGTAATGATGCGTCGTAAATCCGATGCAACAGGCTGTTCTCTGGCAATAAGAGCAGCACACCGGTCTTCTATTTCCTGCTGAAGTACGTTTATCCGCTCATCATCCGCTATTATTTTTTTGGCAGAAGCTGAATCTTTATCTTCCAGTGCTTCAATCGCCTTTCGGAGGGATTCCTGAACGAGTGTTCCCATCTTAAGTATCTCCTGGTTTAATTCGTCCATTTCTTTATTAAAATGTTCCCTCATTGTAGAATACCTATATTGAACAATTGTCTTATAATTTATTTTACCATATCATTTATGGGTTTTAAAATAGAGTCTCGGTTTATCTTTCAAAATTAACAGATTTTTAACATTTTCCTCATACAGACCAAATGTGACTTCTTTATTTTAATCCTTAAAAAACTTGAAGAAGAGGAGGAAAGTATGAAACGTAAACTCTTAGCTTTTATTCTCATGGTTACTGCTACACTTATCGTTTCGGCAGGAGGAAACAGTGAGAAAGAATCAGAAACCGATCTTTTAGGTTCCATAAAAATTGCAGGAAGTAGCACTGTATATCCTGTTTCAACAGCAATAGCCGAAGAGTTCAACCGGATATACCCTCAAGTCGAGATTCCGATTCAATCTACCGGCACCGGCGGTGGATTCAAAAACTTCTTTACTTCGGGTAAAACGGATATAAACAATGCCAGTCGACCTATAAAGCAAAGTGAACTCGAAGCAGCGAGAGCCAATGGAATTGAACCGGTTGAGTTCCAGGTAGCCATAGATGGGATAACGGTGGTTGTAAATCCCGATGCTGATTGGGTCGACAATCTTACAGTAGAACAACTGGCTCATATATGGAGGCCAATAAATCCTGCGATAAAATGGAGTGATGTTAATTCCAAATGGCCTTCCGAAAAAATACAGTTGTACGGCCCTACCAGTGCATCCGGTACTTTCGATTACTTTACAGAGGCAATCGCAGGAGAGGAGGGCTCATCGCGCAGCGATTACCAGGGAACAGAACAAGACAATACTATAGTACAAGCCGTGGCTGGATCGAGGTATGCTTTGGGATATTTTGGATTAGCCTACTACATCGAAAATCAGGATAAAGTAAAGGCCCTTAAAATAAACGGAGTAAAACCATCGATAGAAAGTGCCAAATCGGGAGAGTATTCTCCACTTTCAAGACCTCTTTTTATCTATGTCAACAGAGACTCACTTAAAAGAGAAGAGGTAAGGAGGTTTGTTCAATTTTATCTTGAGAAGACTACTTCGGATCTAATAAGGCAAATAGGTTACGTTCCCTTACCTGAAGAAAAAGCCGACCAGAATATGGAAAAACTGAACCAAATACTTAAAGAACTCGGTGAATAATGATAACATTGGCGCGATGAGAAGAGATAGAATAGATATTACCGTACATCGAGCAGAAATATTGAAAGATACTTCCATTGGAGGTATCTTTTTCTTCTGTGCTCTCTTATCAGTATTAATCACATTTGGAATCGTTATTATTTTGCTTAAAGATACTGCAGGGTTTTTCAAAGAAGTTTCTATTATCGAATTTTTTACCCACACAAGATGGAGTCCTACTATCAAACCAGTGGAGTTCGGAGTGCTTCCTTTGATAAGCGGTACCTTTATTTTTACATTCGTAACTTCGGCAATTGCGCTTCCTGTGGGATTACTTACAGCAGTATTTTTGAGTGAATATGCAAATGAGAGAACACATTCTGTTTTAAAACCTGCTCTGGAAATACTTGCTGGTATACCGACAGTAGTGTACGGATACTTTGCCCTGGTATATGTTACACCCTTTCTGAGGAGGATTGTCCCTCAGATCAGTACTTTTAACGTACTGAGTGCAGGAATTGTAGTGGCAATAATGATAATCCCTACAATTGCAAGCATAAGCGAAGATGCGATGAGGGCAGTTCCTAAGTCTCTGAGGGAAGCCGGATTAGCTCTGGGAGTATCAGAGTTTCGGGTTACAATTACTGTTGTGATTCCGGCAGCTCTCTCCGGTATTGTTTCTTCATTTATACTTGGTATTTCAAGGGTAATCGGAGAGACAATGGCAGTAACCATAGCAGCGGGTAATCTGTCCCGAATAGTAAATCCTTTTAATATTAGTGATGCTCTGTTAAATCCGATTCAAACGATGACCGCAGCAATGGTGGAAATAGGGTTAAGCGATGTGAGCGGCCATTCAGTTGCTTATAAAAGTCTTTTTGCGGTAGGTTTTACTCTTTTTATCATGACTTTTTCTCTCAATCTCATAAGCCAGTATATAAAATATAAATTCAGGGAGAAATACCTTTGAACGGCATATCCAGAGGTGATATTAACTGCATTCAGAAAAATATTTATAATCGTTACAGTAACATCAGAATAGAAAAGATAAAGGGAAAGATTTTTATATTCCTGTGCATTGTTGCAACTCTGTTAGGCGTAATTTCTCTCGTTACTCTTCTTGTATATGTTTTCTGGGACGCTACTGCATGGTTAAACCTTGAGTTTTTAACGAACCCTCCCTCTCGTTTTCCTGAAAGAGCGGGGATATACCCTATGCTTGTAGGATCCATTTTTCTTATTCCCATGGTAGCTTTGTACTCCATACCTCTGGGAGTGGGTGCTGCTATATACCTGGAGGAATACGCACGGGACAGCCTCATCAAGCGTATCATAGAGATAAATATAGCCAATCTAGCAGGAGTTCCTTCTATTGTATATGGATTGCTTGGCCTGGGTTTTTTTGTGGCTGCTCTTGGTATGATTCACGGAACGTTGATAGTAGGATCTTTAACTCTTGCTCTGAGAGTGCTACCAATTGTTATTGTGTCATCTCAGGAGGCTATTGCAAGTGTTCCTATCTCTCATAGGTTTGCCTCGTTTGCGCTTGGCGTAAGAAAGTGGCACATGATTAGAACCGTGGTCTTACCCGAAGCGATTCCTGGAATTATGACCGGTACTATCCTTGCTCTGGCAAGCGCAATGGGAGAAACTGCCCCTCTTATAATGATAGGTGCAGCAACCACTATTTTTACGGCTCCTAGAGGGATTTTAAGCTCCTTCAGTGCTCTACCATTGCAAATATTTGCCTGGTCCGATTTCCCTCACCGGGAGTTTCAACATGGAGTTGCGCCCGCTACAATAGTGGTACTGCTGTTGATTCTTCTTGCTATGAATGGGTTGGCAATATTTATTCGGCTAAAGTTTAGCAGAAAGGAGCATTGAAATCGCCCTCTCCCTGGAGGTGATAACCGATGAAGGCATTTGAAGTCATGGATGAGAAAATAACCGGTACAGAAAAGACTGATGAAGTGTCCATAATTCTGGAAGTTAAAAACCTTGATTTCTATTACGGCGATCATCAGGCACTTAAGAACATAAATATGAACATCAAACGCAATCGGGTTACCGCCATTATCGGTCCCAGTGGTTGCGGTAAGTCTACAATACTGCGATGTATTAACCGCATGAACGATTTAATAAAAAATACCAGGGTGGAAGGCGAGATACTGTTTGAGGGTAAAAATATATATCAAAAGGATGTGGATCCTGTACAATTGAGAAGATACATAGGTATGGTATTTCAGAATCCCAATCCTTTTCCCAAAAGCATATTTGAAAATGTGGTGTATGGGCCCAAAATGCACGGGATACGAAACCGGGAAATGCTTCAAAAGATATGCATGGAAAGTCTGATAAGAGCCGCTCTCTGGGATGAAGTTAAGGACAGGCTTCACAAAAGCGCTCTTTCTCTTTCTGGCGGCCAGCAACAGAGGCTCTGCATAGCAAGGGCTATTGCAGTGGAACCGGAGATAATTCTGATGGATGAGCCTGCTTCTTCTCTAGATCCAATAGCCACCAACAGGATCGAAGATTTGATTTTTGAACTTAAAAGCCGCTACACTGTTGTTATAGTTACTCATAATATGCAACAAGCTGCCAGAATAGGAGATTATACAGCCTTTTTTTTAAACGGTGAGCTTATCGAGTATGAGGAAACTGATAGTATCTTTGTCAATCCGAAAAACGAAAAAACTGCCGATTATCTGAGGGGAAAGTTCGGTTAAAGCTCCACCCATAGATTTTTTTCTGCATTGTCATTACCGTTAGAACCGGCATAAACAATGAGGTTAAGAGCCCCCCTTATACACTTCTTTTATTCTGTCCGAAAACCATCTGAAAAGTGCCTCGATTCTATAGTAGAAGGATTCGGTTCTCGTTTTCTCTAACCCAAAAAACTTAACAGTCTTCACTCCGCAGTTTCCGTAAAAAAGTATCCGGTTATCCAGAGGAAAAACTGCAATATGGATGTGCATATTTTCTTCTCTGATGAGGGGAATCACTCCGTACCATAAGGTGGTGAGATTTTTCATAAAAAGGTTGATAATATTTTCCGAATGCCTGTAAACTATGCTGTAATAGCCTTTACCAAAGGTTAGATCTTCCTGAAATACTGTAATTTTACTATCCAAGGGGATTCTGTCTACGGTCTGGTCTGGTATTCTCTTTTTCTCATTAAAGTTATTTACCGTGTAGGCTTCTTTTATGAAAGTACGCATTCTGCCTCTGGAGGCAGAGAAGTATTCGATGCCTTTCAAGGTGCTTACAGATCGAAGAATATTGTATAATGTAAGTATCTGATTATCATTGGATAGAAAACCGGGTATGGATAGAAGATATAGAGACTCCACCCCGATATTGGGATCAAGATCGTGTAATTCTTCTGTAATGCTCTCTTTGAAAGGATTTAACGGAAGAAAGAGAGCTAGATCTTCTGAAAAGTAATATCTTGTAAGCTCTTTTTCTTTAACGAGGGAGTGGATCTCGCTTTGAGAAAGAGCGGGCAGAAGTTTTGATAGTTGTTTCTCCGGATCAGAACTGTCCCTGCCGTATACGGAGAATGCAAGTGCCAACAGGAAGATTGAAAAAGGGTATTTTTTCATGGTAGTGTAAAACATAGTAGATGAGAGATTTCTTTTCAAGGCTAACCATGAATAAAACGGTTGTATTTACCGGCGGTGGTACTGCTGGACATGTAATTCCAGGTCTGGCTGTAATCTCCTCTCTTAAAAAGCAGTGGTCGGGAAACATAGTATGGATCGGTTCCATCGGAGGTATGGAGAGAAAAATAGTTGAATCTGCAGGGATTCCCTACTATGGAATTCCTTCCGGAAAACTAAGAAGGTATTTTTCTCTTAAAAACTTTATCGATTTTTTCAAAGTTTTAGCCGCACTTCTCTGTGCCCTTCTGCTTCTCCTAAGGCTAAAGCCATCGGTAATTTTTTCAAAGGGAGGTTATGTGAGTGTACCACCCGTTCTGGCGGGAAAAATCCTGGGCATATACTGTTTAACTCACGAATCGGATTTAGATCCAGGTCTTGCTACCAGGATAAATGCCCGTTTTGCCGACAGGCTTCTTCTGTCTTTTGCGGAAACGGCCAATTTTTTCGGAGAAAACATTAAAGCTAAGATAGAGGTTACCGGAAATCCGGTAAGAGAAGAGGTTCTACGAGGAAGCAGGGAAGAAGGAAGAAAAAGGATAAAGGTCCCCGAGTCTACAATGGTACTTCTGATACTGGGAGGCAGTCAGGGTTCTATTAGGATAAACAGATTGATCGAGGAAATAGCTGAAGAGCTGGTAAAGGAATGTTTTGTAATCCACCAGATGGGGGCACTTTCCTACAGGAAATCACACCTTAAAGGATATTTAACTTTCGAATTTATAGGGAATGATTTTCCCCATTTTTTGGCAGCAGCGGACCTGGTGGTGAGCCGGGCGGGTGCAAACACTCTATGGGAGTTATGCGTATTGAGAAAACCGTCTATCCTTATTCCTTTGACCTGTGCCGGCAGCAGGGGAGATCAGATAGTCAATGCAAAATTTTTTGGGGAGAAAGGTGCTGCTTTGGTACTTTCAGAGAAGGAGGCAACTCCTTCCGCCATGCTTAAAGAGATAATCTCTCTTCTTAGGGATAGAAACAAGCTTGAGAGCATGGGAAGAGCGGCGGCTTTAATCGGCAATAATAATGCCACAGACAGTATTGTAAGAGTTTTAATGTCCAGGTTAAAGGATGGCGAAAATGAATCCAGGCATGCTTGATATAGTTTTTATAGTTATAATTCTCATCGCTTCGATTAGATGTATAATAAGGGGATTTGTAACAGAGATTATGTCCATTGCTTCCATGGTTCTCAGTATAGGATGTGCAATTCTTTTTTCTGGAATTGTTGCAAAATATGTAGAGGTGTATCTGGGGTTAACTAACTGGAGCCAGGTTATTTCTTTTCTATTTGTTTTTATTTTAGTATATCTGTTGGTAAAGATATTCGAAGGTACAATTAACAAGTTTCTGGAAAAGCTAAAGCTGGAAAAACTGGATCGAGCCCTGGGTCTTTTTCTCGGAATCGGGGAAGGTGCTGTTATAGTTATTATCTTAATACTTTTAATCTATTTTCAACCCTTTTTCCCTTCCGACAATTTTCTAAACGGAAGTGTTATTGCGGGAATTGTATTAAAGTATCTTCCCTATGCCACAGAGCTTTTTCATATAAAGGGTGGTGAGCTTCGTGTTTGATAACATAATAGGACAGAAAAAAGTCATTTCTAGCCTTAAACAGGAAATAAGGGATGGCAGAGTTCCCCAATCCCTTCTATTTTATGGAAAACCCTACACCGGCAAGCTGACTGCAGCTCTGGAAATGGCCCGCTCCCTTACCTGCGAAAAAGAAAAGGCAGAGTGGAGCTGTACCTGCAGGGCATGTGAGTTGCAGAGGTTGTTGATTTATAAGGATACTGTGCTACTTGGTTCAAGGTACTTTTCACAGGAAATAGCTGCCTCTGCAGATGTCCTTAAGCGGAATGAAAAGGAATTTGCCCGATACCTTTTTATAAGGGCGGTAAGGAAAATGCTTCGCAGATTTGATCCGTTTTTATGGGAAGGAAACGAAATACGATTACGGAAAATTCAACCCGCAGTTCAGGAGGCAGAGGAAATGCTGGAGGTCATTTCCCCTGGAAATCCATTACCGGATGGAAAAAAACTGGCAGTGCTGATTGGAAAAATTGAGGAGCGGTGTCGTATTATTGAAAGGACCATAATTACGGATAATATACCGGTAGACCAGGTCAGAAAAGCGGTGTCCTGGGCTCATACTTCCACAACTGGGAAACATAAGGTGATTATACTGGAAAATGCCGACCGAATGCAGGACAGCTCGAGAAATGCACTTCTAAAAGTGCTGGAGGAACCACCGGAAGGAGTATTTTTTATCCTTACTACTACCCGTAAAGAAGGCATCATACCGACAATTCTCTCCCGACTGCGGAGTTATTATTTTGAGGAGAGGAGCAAAGGGGAAACCGGAATGGTACTCGAAAAAATCTTTCGGGAAGATCCTGAAAAGTATGCAGGTCTTAAAGAGTATTTTATGGCATGGAGCAACATTAACCCTGAATCATTAAAGACAAAGGCGGTAGAGTTTCTCCAATCGGTACTGTCTGAAGATGATCGATCCTTCGATTTTAATGCTGTTGACAGAAACTCTGTTATCCCTTTTCTGGAAGAGCTGGTTTTACTTCTCAGAAAAGCTTTGAGGAAGGAAGATTCGATTAAAGGTATGTATGAGAGGATTGATCTTGACCACCTGGAAAAGTGGAACAGTATGATAAAAGACTGTGTTATACAGATCGAACAATTCAATCAGAGAACTTCCCTGTCGCTTGAGAGCCTGTATTATAAAATGAGAGGAATGTATGAGAAAGTTCATTGAAAAGGCACTTAAGAAATTAAACAAGCTGGGAAAAGAACAGATATACTCTCTACTTTACGATCTGGCATCGGAGAACGAACGATTGGAGATGGTACTGGACTCCATGCCAAACGGAGTCCTGGTACTGGACAGGAATCACAGATTAATTCTAACCAACAAGATGGCGGAAAGGTTTCTCGATTTTACAGGAAGCGAGATATACGAACAACTGGTCTGGGATGTGATAGAAGATCGAGAAATTGCGGAGTTTCTGAACAGAAGTCTTAGAAATCAGGAAAAAGTGGTGAATAAGGAGTTCGCCCTTGGTCCTTCTGGCACTCCTTCGAGAATTCTATCCTGCAGTATTATGCCCCTGGTAAAAGGGGGCGAGATTCACGGTAGTCTGATTTTTTTCGAAGATATTACAGAAAGAAAGAGCAAAGAGGCCAGGCTCAGGAGAGCGGAAAGTTTGGCTTCTCTCACTACCCTGGCTGCAGGGGTTGCCCATGAGATTAAAAATCCATTGGGCTCTATAAGTATCCATATTCAGTTGATCCAAAAAGCCATGAATAATCGAAAAAAGATAGATACCGAAATCGTAAGGACCAATCTGGAAGTAATTAATGAAGAGGTAAACAGATTGAACAGCATTGTGGTGGATTTTCTGTTTGCAGTGCGACCCATGGATGTCAAACTGGAAGAGAAAAATCTTAATGAAGTGGTGGGGGATGTTCTTGATTTTGTGCAGTTTGAGCTGGAAGAGCAAAAAATCGAAGTTAAAAGAACTCTTGAAGATGAAATCCCCGACATCCAGCTTGATGAAAAATATGTAAAACAGGCACTTCTCAATTTGATTAAAAATGCAATATCCGCAATGCCGGAGGGAGGGACCATTACGGTAACAACCAGAAGCAATGGAGAGAACGTTTTTCTGGATATATCGGATACGGGCATAGGAATTTCTGAGGAATTAATGGATAAGATTTTTGAACCGTACTTTACCACCAAAGATTTTGGTTCCGGTCTCGGTTTGACGGTAGTATATAAGATCATGAAGGAGCACATGGGAGAAATCGGAGTTAAATCGAGGGAAGGGGAGGGAACCACCTTTACTCTTACCTTCCCCATCCCACAGAAAGAGCAGAAGCTTCTTGGATGGAAGGGAGAGAATGATGAAGTTTAATATTTTAGTGGTTGATGATGAGAAGAATATTCGCGATGGCCTGGGGAAAGCCCTTGAAATGGATGGTTACAATGTCTTTCTGGCAGAGGACGGAAACGTAGCGATGGATATAATCAATGACAATGAGGTTGATCTGATAATTGCCGATTTGAAGATGCCGGGTATATCCGGGGAAGAGCTTCTTAAAAATGTTACAGCCTCCTATCCAACTGTTCCGGTAATAATTCTTACAGGTCATGGAACCATAGAAAGTGCTGTTAATGCAATGCGAAACGGCGCTTACGATTTTCTGACAAAACCGATAAACCTGGACAGACTATCCATTCTCGTAAGGCGCGCCCTTTCAAACAGAGAACTGATCCTTCAGCACAGGGCTCTTCAGGATGAACTGGAGAGAAACCGAAGGAAACAAAAATATGCCAGAATGATCGGTAAGAGTCCGCAGATGAAACGCATAATGGAAATAATCGATCAGGTGGCTCCCACGAGGGCATCTGTGCTGATAACCGGCGAGAGCGGAGTTGGTAAAGAATTGGTGGCCGATGCCATACACTACCTTTCCGATCGAAATGATAAACCCTATATTAAAGTACACTGCGCCGCCTTAACGGAAAGTCTTCTCGAAAGCGAACTCTTCGGCCATGAAAAAGGTGCCTTTACAGGAGCCGTGGCCAGAAAGAGAGGTCGATTTGAGCTTGCCCATGCCGGAACTATTTTTTTGGATGAAATAGGAGAGATAAACCAGAATATTCAAATAAAGATTCTGCGTGTATTGCAGACAAAACAGTTCGAAAGAGTTGGTGGGGAAGAAACTCTGGAGGTGGATGTCAGGGTTATAGCCGCCACCAATAAAGATTTAAAGCAGGAAATAGAGAAGGGTAACTTTCGTGAAGATCTCTACTATCGGCTTAATGTTGTAAATATCTTTGTTCCTCCTCTCAGGGAAAGAAAGGAGGACATCCCCCTTCTGGTTACGGCTTTCTTAAGAGAGTTCAGCCAGGAGAACAACAGAAACATTGAAGGAATAGATCCAAAGGCGAGAAATGTATTGTACAACTATTCATGGCCTGGTAATATCCGGGAGCTGAGAAACTGCATCGAAAGTGCGATTGTGATGTGTAAGGGAAACATAATCACAATAGACGACCTTCCGCCGTCTGTAAGAACTGAGTCGGACGGTAACTACATTAAAATAAATCTGGGAGAGAGTCTGGCAGAAGCCGAGAAAAAGATCATTCAACACACCCTGCATTATCAACACGGGAATAAGAGTAAAACCGCCGAGATTCTCGGAATAGGAAGAAAAACACTTCACAGAAAATTGAGGGAATACCATATAGAAGCTTAAGAGGTTCTCTCCCTGTATCGATAAGGTTAATATATATGATATATCTTTTTACATAGAGGTTAAGAATGGGCATTTTCGATAGTATTAAAAAAATTTTTACATCAGAGGGAGAAAGTAAGGATGCGGGTAAATATTTTTATATCAGGCTGGATAGAAGCGGCGAAATCGTTCGGATAAGGTTAACTCCGGAGCACGAACTGGTACCCGATTATAAGCAGGGTATATTTTCCTGTCGCAAGGTGATAACAGGCCCCGAAAGCTTTGAACAGGCCGAGGCGGTGTTCTTTTTTGATGAGCGGAAGCAATTTACGAACGCAGAAATCTCGGGTGGTACGTTGAGCGACAGAGAAAGCTACGAGCAACAACAAAACGAGGAGAGATAGCCCGTTTTTATAGGCACAGTTTTTATTCTGCAACCGGGATAAAACCTTCCCTCATCAGACAGTCGACCTCTTCTCTCGATTTTCTGATGATCTCCTCCGCCATTGAAAACAATTCTTTTTCGGAGAGGCTGATTCTTGCCACGCCCTGCTCGATTGCCTTAAGTCCTACTGCTACTGCTTCTCTGGGAAATACCTCCCACTCATCCATGGATGGGATTATGTAATCTTCCCTTAAGCCTCTATCCTCAGCGCATCTGGCGAGAGATTCTGCTGCGGCTATACACATTTCATCGGTAATAGTTGTAGCCCTTACATCGAGGGCTCCCCTGAAGATTCCTGGAAACCCAAGAGAATTGTTTACCTGGTTGGGGAAGTCCGACCTTCCCGTGGCCACTACCCTTGCGCCTGCTTTTTCGGCATCCCACGGCCATATTTCCGGTACTGGATTGGCACAGGCAAAAACAACGGCATCCTTTTTCATTGCAGAGACCCATTCGGGCTTAATAACATCGGGTCCCGATCTGGAAGTAGAAATGCATACATCGGAATCTTTCATGGCCTCGGGTATTCCTCCCCGAACATCCCATTTATTGGAAATAAGACACATATTCCATTTCTCTTTGTTCTCTTCATTGTCGAGATCCTTGCGATCTTTATGAAGTGTGCCCTTTGAATCACACATAACCATATTTTCGGCCGGAAAACCAGCCGTAATCAACACTCTGGAGATGGCAATACTCGAGGCACCTGCTCCTATCATGGCTATGCGCACATCTTCTTTTTTCTTTTTTACAATTTTTATGGCATTTAGCAGGCCTGCCAGTGTTATGGCTGCGGTTCCCTGCTGGTCATCGTGCCAGACGGGTATGCGTGCTTCTTTTCTTAGTCGATCCAGAATATAGAAACACTTTGGTTTGGCAATATCTTCAAGATTAACCCCTCCGAAAGAGGGTTGGAGTATTTTAACAGTTTCAATGATTTTATCGGGATCTTTTGTATCCAGACAGATTGGGAAAGCATCCACTCCTCCCAGATATTTAAAGAGAAGTGCCTTCCCTTCCATAACCGGCATACCCGCCTCCGGACCGATGTCACCTAGTCCAAGCACACGGGTACAGTCGGATATTACAGCCACAAAGTTGGCTTTGTTGGTATGCTGAAATACATTTTCAGGATTTTTCTGTATATCCCTGCATGGTGCTGCAACTCCAGGGGTATACCAGATTGCAAAATCCTGGAAATCCCTTATACTACACTTGGGCATTACCATAATTTTCCCCCTGTAGTAGGGGTGAAGCCTCATGGCATCTTCTGATGGTTTTTCCGCCTTCTTAAGTAGTTTTTTTACTTCTTCGTCTGACATTGTTCGTCTCCTCTGATAATCAATTTTTACTACGAAAGAAGGCCACCACCTATGGTGGTGGTCCACCGGTCGAAAGACCGGTGGAGAGACGGGCTTAAGCCCGTCTGCCTTCTTTCGGAGCATACAACCACCTAAGTAATTTCTGCAAAGCGGAAATTACTTAGCCCTTGCAGGGCTTGCAAAGCCTTAGGCTTTGCCGGTGGTTGTTTACCTCTTGCCGGACTCCTGATGATGGAGTGTGAAATCCTGAAACGGAATATCTATCTGTCTTGAAAGCACCGCTTTGCCCCTGTAGTCCGGAAGCAGTACAGGGGAAAACCTGTCTGGTTCTATGCCTTCTTCCCTTAATTCATTCACATAAGAGTCCAGATGGTCAAGGGTAAGTGTTTCCGCAGGAGAGACTTCTCGTGAATATTCGGCCGAGGAAATTCCCGCTCTCCTTCCGAAAACAAGACAATCGAGAGTGGAGTTTCCCATGAGTCTGTTCTTCCCGTGTACTCCGCCCGAAACTTCTCCTGCCACGAAAAGCCCTTCTATATTGGTTTTTGCTTCCGAATCTGTCTCCACCCCTCCGTTCTGATAATGAAGCGTTGGAAATATTAAAATTGGGTCCCGTGTCATATCTATACCAAACCTGCTGAACTGCCTTATCATTGCAGGGAACATCTTCTCTGTAGTTCCCTTACCGTGAAGCCGATCGATGAGGGGAGTATCCAGCCAGACACCTCTCATGCCTGTGGGAGTCCTTACCCCCTTCTCTTTTATGTAACACTCTTTAATTATGGCGGCAGCTTCTACATCCCTTGGTTCCAGGGGAAAAACGAAAGCCTCACCATCAACATTTACGGGCTGAGCCCCTTTACCCCTCACTTTTTCGGTAATAAGCTGGCCCACAATCTGTTGAGGGTAGGCGGCGCCGGTAGGATGATACTGAACAGTATCCATATCTATTAATTTCGCACCTACTCTGTAGGCCAGAACAAGGCCGTCTGCACAGGCTCCGTAGTGATTGGTAGTGGGAAAACCCCTTATGTGAAGTCTTCCGAAGCCTCCCGTGGCAAGAACAGTCGATTTTGCCCGCACTATTTTATACTCGTGTGTCTCCAGACCCCACAGTACTGCTCCTGCAACCCTTTCTCTATATTTAAGGAGTTCCACTACAGGATAGAACTCGAGATAAGGAATGTTTCTGCTTCTAAACTCATCTCTTAAGACTCTAAGCTCCTCAAGACCGGTATAGTCGCGTGCTGCGTGCATTCTTCTGCGTGAAGTGCCTCCTCCTGATAGTTCCACAAAGGAACCATCCTCTTCACGGTCAAACATTGCTCCCAGATCGCAGAGCCATCTTATGGCCAGAGGACCCTCCTCACAGAGAGTACGAAGAACGTCCTTCTTGTTGGTAAAATGCCCTCCTCCAAGGGCATCCAGGAAATGGATGGCGGGCGAGTCCTCCTTGCGATCGGCTGCCTGAGTCCCGCCCTGCGCCATAACCGAATTAGAGTCGCCGTGACGCAATTTGTTTGTAAGAAGGATTTTATCTGCGGGAACTCCCCTGTCATTTGCAAGAAGTGCCGCACTTGTTCCTGCCAATCCTCCTCCGATTATAAGCACATCCACATCATAATCTATGCGGTTTAATTCAATATCTTTTTGATTGATAAGGGGATATGATTCGAGGATATCGGCCACTTCATTGGAGGCATAAATCCCCTTACTCACTCCAATTTTGATTCTCCGCTTTCCGCCGGGTGCGAAATCGGGATGGCATAGGTCGAGAAGCTCCTTTCTCTCCTCCATTGACATTGGTTGCGGTATATTTTTTATTCGCCAGGTGCGGGTTTTTTCTACGTTTTTTATGGATTTTCTCATGCTTTCAGGGTATCCATTTATTAACTCTAACTCAGCCAATTTCTTAAGCCTCCCTTAAAGGTTCACCTCTTTTTTTCAATAAACTTCTTTATTTTTCTGTTGTTCCACGTATAACTTTTTTAACTCATCGTTGCTCAAAGCAACAAGATGGTCAAACTCGCCTTGGTATACCCCTTCCTCTATCTCCGTTGCTCTCTCGTTAAGATTTTTCACCTGGGGCATGCCATATTTCCCGTACAACCTTCTGGCGAGTTGAGCTACATTATAATGAACTATATCAGCAGGACAGCGAATTGCACATAATCCGCACTGAATGCAGTCGAAAGAGAGCTCGGCCACCTGTTTGTAATCACCTCTTAAGGCTGCATTTATATAATCCATCACCTCTATCCCCTGAGGACAGGATTTTGTGCAGGTGTTGCATGATAGGCAGCGGGCTATCTCCGGATAGTACTTCAAAAGAGTGTTGGCACTGTATTCTTCATGATCGAGACTGTATACTCTCTTTTCGGCAGGGGCAAAGGGAAGCTGGACAAGATACATTCCATCCATAGCTTCGGCTTGACAGGCCATGGCAAACTGTAGCTTATACTCCCCCTTAATCCGGTAAACGGTAGAGCAGGCTCCACAAAAGCCGGCTCTGCAGCCGCAGGAGCGTGTGAGAAAATAGCCTGCATATTCCAGAGCCTGCATGATGGTAAGTCCGGCGGGCACCCGGTATTCTCTTCCTAAAAAATAGATCTTAATCCAGAGTTCAATATCCAGATCATCCACACCGCTTATTACGGATTTGTTGGAATCGGCTATTTTCTGCATGAGGTTTTTCTCACTCATGATTCCCCCCCCTTGCACTTTCTTTTAATAATCTCTTTCGAGATAACGGGCCCAAACTGCGGATTTCCTCTGTAAAGGATGTAATGGTTTGAGCGAATCGCCTCCCTTCCGAGGCTGATATCCATTCCACACGAAACCTCTTTGAGTCGATGGACAGTGCATCGAGAAGATTGCTTAAGAACGCTGCACGTCTCATGGTTTTAAAATTTCCGGTTTGATAGTGACAGTCGCCCGGATGACAACCACCAATAAGAACACCATCTGCTCCTTCCCTGAATGCTTCCAGAACATGTTCCGGATCTACCCTGCTCGAGCACATCACCCTTATACCCACAACATTAGGTGCATAATTGATCCGGGAGGTTCCTGCAAGATCGGCTCCTGCCGATGTGCACCATTTGCAGAAGAAGGCAATTATTTTAGGTTCGAAATCAGCCTTTGTAGCGGAAACTTCACTCATGCCAGTATCGCCTTTATCATACTCGAAATCTGTTTATCGGTAAAATTTCGCTGAACCGCAGCCCCCGAAGGACAGGCTGCAGTACAGGCTCCACACCCTTCACAGAGAACTTCATTTACCGTGGCCACCCTCTTCTCTCTGTCGAGCTCTCTCGCCTCGTAAGGGCACACTCCAATGCAGATGCCACAGCCACTGCAAACATCCTCATCCACACCGGCGATCGTAGGTTCATGCTTAAGCTCTTCCGATGCAAAGAGGTTGCAGACCATGAGGGCGGCAGCGGATGCCCCGGAAACGGTGTCCGGAATATCTCTCGGCGCCTGGGCGCAGCCGGCCAGAAAAACTCCGGCGGTCATCGACTCTACAGGCCTGAGCTTGGGATGGGCTTCTGTGAAAAACCCGTTTTCATCCACAGATGCCTTAAGAAGTTGAGCTATTCTGGAAACATCCTGGGAGGGTCGGATAGCAGTAGCCAGTACCACCATATCGACCCTTACCGCAACGTTTTCCTGAAGAAGGGTGTCAGTTCCTTCTACCACAATCTTACCGTCTTCCCGGTATAGTCTCGAAACCTTTCCCCGGATATAGAGGACTTCATCCTCTTCGGAAGCTCTCTGGTAAAACTCTTCGTACCCCTTTCCCCCGGCTCTGATATCGATGTAAAAAACATAGGGTTGACCATCTTTCACCCGGTGCTTGTAAAGCATGGCATGCTTCGAAGTGTACATACAGCAGACTTTAGAACAGTAGGAAAAATACTTTTCCGGATCCCTGGAACAGACGCACTGGATAAAGGCAACCTCTTTTGGAACCTTTCCGTCGGAGGGTCGTCTTATCTCGCCGCCCGTCGGACCGGAAGCAGAGAGAATCCTCTCGAAGGCAAGCCCGTCTATCACATCCGGAATGGTTCCTCCTCCATACTCGGGAATATTCTCGATTGGGAAGGTCTCATATCCGGTTGCTATAACAATCGCCCCCACTTTTTCTTTTACAAACCGCTCCTCCTGTTCAAACTCAATAGCTCCCGGCCCGCATACATCCCTGCATACTCCACATCTTCCTTTAAGGAGATAGAGGCAGTGTTCCCCGTCTATTACAGGAATATTTGGTACGGCCTGTGGGAATGGACGGTATATGACCTTGCGTTTTGAAAGAGCCCTATCAAACTCGGAATCGGTTTTACGTGGGCACTTCTCAATACATATTCCACAGCCGTTACATTTTTCCGCGTTAACATAGGTCTTTTTTTTCCGAATTGTAACTTCGAAGTTTCCTACAAAACCGGATATCCGGGTTACCTCAGAAGAGACCATCAGGTTTATATTGGGATGCCTCTCAACCTCCACCATGCGGTGGGTAAGAATACACTGGGAACAATCCAGAGTGGGAAAAGTCTCCGAAAGTTGAGCCATCTTGCCCCCTATGGATGGTTCTTTTTCTACAAGGATCACCTTGTAGCCGCTGTTGGCAATGTTTAAGGAGGCCTGTATTCCTGCTATACCTCCGCCTACCACCAGCGCTTTCCTTGTAACAGGCACAGATATGGGGGTGAGGGGCTCATTCAAGAGAGCCTTGGATACGGCCGCCTTTATGATCGATATTGCCTTCTCTGTTGCCACTTTGCGGTCGGAATGCACCCACGAACATTGCTCCCTGATGTTTGCGATCTCCAGTTTGTAGGGATTGATGCCTGCCTCCTCAAGGGTTTTCCTGAATGTGTTCTCGTGCAGGGACGGAGAACATGCAGCAATCACAACAGAGTCGAGCTCTTCCTCCCGGATTTTATTCCGGATCATATCCTGTCCGGGATTGGAACAGGTATATGTATGGTCTGTAATCAGAGAGACTCCCGGATAGCCGGTTAGAGCCTTTTTTACAGTCTCTATATCCACGGTAGAGGAGATATTTACTCCGCAGTGGCATATAAAAATCCCCAATCTATTTGCATGAGAATATTTCATAGTAGTCCCTTCTCCTTAAACAGCGGCCGTGGATCTATCCTGTGGAGGGAGAAGTCATTAAGCTTAGGATCCTGCCCGAGAGCCAGAGAGAGAAGTTGAGAAATGTAGAGTACCGGTATGGGTGTAAATGTCTCATCTTCTTGAGCAAGCTCCTGCTGAACACTGTCAAGGTTATACTCACAGAGCGGACAGGAGAGAGCAAAAATTTCGGCCCCGTTTCTCACCGCCGAAGTTACGATTTTTCGAATTTGCTTCTTTACCACGTTTCTACGGTTTACCACCTGAAAAGAGGCACAGCAGTCGGTTTTAAAGGGATAGTTTACCGTCTGGAATCCGGCAATCTCTAAGAGTTTTTCCATTATTTGCGGATTTTCCACCCCGTCGAGTGCTATCTCTCTTGGCCTGGTAAGCAAGCAGCCGTAATAGGAAGCTACTTTCAAGTTGCTTTTAATTTTTTTTATTTTCATTTTAAAGTTTGATGTATCGAGTTCTGAAAGCAGAGTAAGGAGATGGATAACCTCAACCCCTTCTGCAGAGAAATCCCTTTCTTCGAGTTTAAGGAAGGCATTGATCTTTTTAAGTTTCTCCCCGTTTCGCTTAAAAAAGAGGAGGGAACGTTTAAGTGTATTGTAACACATACTGCAAAGAGTTAGCAGGCGCTTTCTACCGGTTTCTCTTGCTTCCATAATGACACGAGCGGGAGCGAGTTGAAGCATTAGGTTGTCTGCAGATTGAGAAAACATTACCCCACAGCAGTTCCATCGGGGAAGCTCCAACGCGTAAATTCCCAGCTCTTCCAGGGTAGAGAGCGCAGTTCGCTCAAAATTGATTGCACTTGTTTTAAGACTGCATCCCGGATAGTAAGATATTTCCATAAATTCGGCTATCCTGTGAACTTTCGAAAATTGTTTATTAAGGCGATCTGGGGCAGCTCCTTGAGTAATTGGGCATCCAATTCTACAGGACTAAGATGATCGACCTTCCTGGTGCGCAATACTATCTGTCTACATGCCTCCATGAATCCTGCTATATCCACACCCCTAGGACAACGAACCGAACATGTTATGCAGGCAGCGCAGACCCAGATCGCCTTTGACTCAATCAGCCTGCTGAACTGACCAAGTTGGGCCAAACGTACTGCCCTGTGGGGTAGTATATCCATCTCTTCGGCACAGGGACATCCGGCGGAACAGTTTCCACATTGATAGCACAGGTAGAAGTTTGTGTTGCCTATTTCCTTTATTTTCTCTCTCTCGAGGGAGTGCACTATTTCTCTGCTTAAATTAATCGCCATTTTGGTTCAATCCCTCTTTATCTCCATTATTTTTCTCTTCTCCTCATTGTATATAGAGACAATCAAAGGCATTTTCCCGGGTTGTGAATGTGTCGCACAGGCAAGGCAGGGATCGTAAGCCCTGAAAGCCATCTCCACCATGTTGAGCAATCCTTCCGAAACATCTCCTCCTTTTATCATTCCCCGGGCCGCCTTTTCGATGGACATACAGATAGCCGCCGCGTTATTCTGTGTTGCAACGAGTAAATTTACCCAGGTAACCACACCTCTGGAGTCCGTTTTATAGTGATGGTAGAGAGTGCCCCTTGGTGCTTCCACTGCAGCAATCCCCTCGGAGGGCTCCTCCTCGGGAATATTTCGGATATACCCATCGGTAATTTCCGGATCGGAAACCAGTTCTCTCATCCTCTCTGCTGTGTACAGCACCTCGATCAGTCTGGCCCAGTGATAACCCAGAGTATTGTGAGCTGGCTTTCCTCCCAGAGTTTCGTACATCCTCTCGTACTCTTTCTGTGCGAGGGGAGTAGCCATTCCTTCCGCTACATTGAGCCTTGCCAGAGGTGCCACTCTGTAGATACCGCTCTCCGCCCCATCGGTAAATCCTTTCCATCCTATTTCTTTTAAATACAGAAACTTTACATAGCTCCACTCCTCAATCCTTTCTCTTAAATGTTTAATATAATCCCTGGGGGGAAACTTCAAAAACTCTTTGCCATCGGGAGCCGTTATGCGTATCTCGCCATCGTATAGATTTACCCTGTTCTCTTTATCCACCATTCCCATGTAGTAGGTTTGATGCCTGTATATATCTCCAAGAATAAGATCTAAGTATTTTTTTTCTTCTAAAACTACTTTTCCGAAGGTATTGAGGGTAAAAAGGGCAAACTCCACCGCTTGATCTGAAATCTGTAAATACTCTTTGCGCTCCTCCTCGGATATCCCTTTTGATACACCACCCGGAAGATTGCAGACAGGATGGATAACCCTTCCACCCTGACGTTCGATGATGCTCCTCACCTTCCGTCTTATTTCCATAACCCTTTTACCACTTTCAAGACCTACCCGTTCTATTACCCCCAGGATATTTCTCTTACACTTATCAGCCTGGGGACCCACGATAAAGTCAGGACCGCCAAGAAAGAAGAAGTGAAACACATGGTCTTCGAAAATAAAGGCACTGTTTATAAGTTCCCGAATTTTTTTGGCTGCAGGGGGTGGTTCTGCTTTATAGAGATCGTCCAGGGCCTTTCCCGAAGCCATATGATGTGCGGTGGGACAGACACCGCAGATCCTGGGAGTTATTCTTGCCAGCTCCTCTGCAAGCCTTCCTTCACAGAACTTCTCAAAACCCCTTAGCTCGGGTACCTGAAAATAGGCCCTTTCTACATTTCCCTCTCCGTTTAGAAAAATATCGATCTTGCCGTGTCCCTCAAGCCGGGTGATGGGATCTATTGTAACCCGTCTTGCCATTTACTTAAAAACTCCCTTTCAGAATATTTGGGTTTTTACGGTCTTTAAATACGGCTCCAAGTGATGAGGGAAGGCTGAACATGTAGAAGAGCCCTGCGGGATCGAGCACCGTGCTGCTTAACCTTGCTGCTTCCTCTTCATCATCGGTTTCAAGGATAGATGATACCGCAGAGAGAAACTTGGAACCCTGATCGGTGACATAACTCGAGGGGCCGAAGCAGCCCCTGCATGGCATATTTGCACCCAAACATCGCTCTCCACAGCCCTTTCTGGTTACAGGCCCCATGCAGAATACGCCCTCTGCAAGAAAACACCTGTCCTGTGGAACATCCACAAGCGAAATTCTTTTTATTTCTTTTAAGAAAATCTTCTCCGGTTTGCTTTCTCTTCGGGGGCATTCGTCACATAGGGTTTTATCGGGTGCCAGGATACTGCCTTCAGGAGGCAGTTCTCCGCTTAAAATTGTCTTTATGGCATCTTTTACAAGATTGGGCGGAGGAGCACAACCAGGAATGTAGTAATCAACATCGATTATCTGGTTAAGCGCCCTTACCTCTTCGTTTACACCCGGTAGAGTTATTATCCCCTCCCTTCTCTCAACTCTGGTTTTTGGTACAACATTATCCGGATTCTCTATCCCCTCCTGCCGGCCATAGAGTCTTAAGAATAGTTCTTCACGGTCGGAAAGATTTGCCAATCCGGGAATTCCTCCCAGATGGGCACAGGAGCCGAAAGCCACAACAAGCCGAGACTTTTTTCTCAAAAGAAAACTCATCTCGTTGTGTTCTTCCGTTCGTATGGCTCCGTTAATAAATGATACGGCTATCTCTCCGTCCTTAAAAGTTTCTACATCCTCCTTCTTAAAATCCATGGCTACAGGCCAGAAAACGATATCTACTTCATTCGCCACTTGAAGGAGATCCTCTGCCAGATCTACAATCGCCTCTTCGCATCCGCCACAGCCGGCACACCAGTAAAAGGCAACCTTTGGCTTTCCCGCCATTACGACATGACCTCAGTTTGAAATATTATCATACACGTGCCCACTCTTTTTTCCCCGTTACATAGAGGTCGCCTCCGTGGCAATCGTTTATCACTATGAGGGGCATATCTTTTACAACGAGTCTTCTCACAGCTTCTGTTCCGAGCTCTTCAAAGGCAACGACCTCGCTTTGTGTGATACAACGGGCGAGTAATGCCGCAGCACCACCGGTGGCGCCAAAATATACTCCTGTGTATTCTTTTAGGGCTTGCAATACTTCCGGTGATCGTGCACCCTTGCCGATCATCCCCTTCATCCCCCCTTCCATCAGTTGTTTCACAAAGGGATCCATACGGCCGCTGGTAGTTGGGCCGGCAGATCCAATAACCTGACCAGGTTTTGCAGGAGATGGCCCTACGTAGTAAATGACGCTTCCTCTTAGATCAAAGGGTAGTTCTTCCCCGGCGGATATAAGATCCGTCAATTTACGATGGGCCATGTCTCTAGCGGTATAAATCGTACCGGATAGGAGAACCTGATCCCCTGCTTTTAACTGCTTTACAGTATCTTCATCGAGTGGAGCGGTTATTCTCTTGCTCATTATCAATCTCTCTCCTTATAAAAATGATCGAACCCATGCGAGATCCGATTATTTTCACCGTAGCCTGTAGTGGATGGCAGCTCCTTTAAAGCCACTATAATTCCAGGGTTTTTTTTCGGGCTGCATGACACTGAATATTTACAGCCACAGGATAGGAGGCAATGTGTCTGGGAAACTCCTCCAGGAAAAGGTCTAATGCGGTTATCCTGCCGCCTAATCCGGCCGGCCCTATTCCCAGTTTGTTTATCTCTTCAAGCCATTCTTCTTCAAGTTTTGCGAGTTCCGGGTCGGGATTACGTTCCCCTATGTTTCTGAGAAGTGCCTTTTTAGCCAGATAGGCTACATAGTCGAATGTGCCGCCTACACCCACACCCACGACGATGGGAGGACAAGGATTTGGTCCTGCATTTTCTACGGTTTCAATGACAAAGGCTTTTACACCCTCAACCCCATCGGCGGGCTTCATCATTTTTATCCTGCTCATATTCTCAGAACCACCGCCTTTGGGAAAAATAGTTATTCTTACTCTGTCTCCCGGGACGATATGAGTATGGATTATGGCAGGAGTATTGTCCTTAGTGTTCTCCGGGTGTAAAAGTGGTTTCCTCACAATAGACTTGCGTAAATAGCCTTCGGTATAGCCGCTTCTGACCCCCTCGTTGATAGCCTCTTCCAGGTTACCTCCGGTAAAATAAACATCCTGTCCTACTTCGAGAAACACAACGGTAAATCCCGTATCCTGGCAGATAGGAATGGCTTCGTCTCTGCCTATCTCTGCATTTCTGATCAACTGTTCTAACACGGCTTTACCTGTGGGTGATTCTTCGACTTCAAGTGACTTTTTTAAGGAGTCAAAAACATCTTTACCCAATTCTGTGCAGGCTTTGATACATAG